>CADAIP010000051.1:598-2140 GCA_902787975.1 Oscillospiraceae bacterium | reverse complement strand
TCTGGTGTCCGCCTTACTCTCAGCAACGAAGGCTCTCTGTGGGATCATATATCACCGTTATCTCCGCTTCAACGGTTTGAAATTGTTGAGATAAAAATAAACTTTAGAGAGTGTGTTGTCAAGTAGGATTTCTTATTTTGACTTGATCTTTATCTCGAGTATTCCTAAGAAGAAACTGCTGAACATAAGCTGGATCCCCGACACAAGCAGTATCAGCATCGGAATCGTCAGTCTTGAGAAGCTCTCCGGCTCCAGATCTCCGAATTGCAGACCGGACCAGATCACCACTGCCGCGATCGATCCGATCGTACCGATCAGGAACAGTGAAGCGCCGATAAAGATACCCTTATTCATGGTGAGCCTGATCAGAGACTTATCGATCTTGGTCATAGGTATGAATCCCGTGATGGACGCGTATTTCTTTGTCAATACATAGAACAGCATCAACTGGAAACCGATGATTGCAGCTACGGCTGCATAGAGCATTGTATTAATACTGAACGTTACATTCCCGATCTCAACCGGGTGTATCATGATCGCAATGCTGACTACCAGTCCGATGACCCACAGGATCAGTCCCGGATACAGGAACAGCCAATTAGGAGAGTGCATCAGCAGGAATGTGAGATGTCTCCAGCCGTCCGACCAGCTCCTCAAGTGAGGAGGTCTGTCTCTTCCGTCTTTCTTTAATGTTGTAGGGACCTCACAGATCTTCAGTTTATGCAGTGTTGCCTGCACTACCATCTCACTGGCATACTCCATGCCGGTCGTATGAAGATTCAATCCCAGAATGCTTTCCCTGTTATATCCGCGCAGACCGCAGTGGAAATCCTTGATGTCACTTCTATAGAGTATTCGGCCTATGGTCGAGAGCACCGGATTGCCAAGATACTGGTGCAGCGGCGGCATTGCGCCTTTCTCGATACCGCCCTTGAACCTGTTGCCCATTACCAGGTCATATCCTTCTCTGAGTTTTTCCACAAAAGGCATCAGATTAAGAAAATCATAGGAATCGTCCGAATCACCCATGATAACGTATTTGCCGAGCGCTGCATTACAACCGCCGATCAAAGCAGCTCCATATCCCTTCTCCGGGATATCTACAACTCTTGCACCTAACTCTCTGGCCAGTTCCTGCGAACCGTCGGTGCTTCCGTTGTCTGCAATAAGGATCTCCCCGTCGACATTATTATCCGTAAGGAAAGTCTTCGCTTTTTTTATGCAGATGGGCAGTGTTAAGGCTTCATTAAGGCATGGCATCAAAATAGTTAATTCCATACATCGGCTCCAATCTGTTTCTTTGTCGTAATTATAGCACTACGGAATATCGGCCTTCAACGAGACGGCTCAAGTACAACGGCACACAAAAAGAACTCCCGCGGAATTGGCGCGGGAGATTTTGTTCTTAGTATTAAGTTGTAATCTCAAGGATCGCTATTGGGTTTCCGGTTCACTTGCTGAGATTACTTCAGTATGTTTCTAGATGACCGAACCAAGGAAGACCAACAGCTTACTTGATCGTGATATACTTCCCATTGGTCT
>CADAIP010000051.1:0-563 GCA_902787975.1 Oscillospiraceae bacterium | reverse complement strand
CAACAGCTTACTTGATCGTGATATACTTCCCATTGGTCTCACCTCCTGCTTTCCATCACTCGATTTCCTTAACGTACTGTATATTTCAAGTGATTGATTCCTTTTGTTGATGGCTTCAGTATAGCATCACCGAGGTCAGAAATCATTAATAAAAAATGAACGATATCTGACATTCAGATTACAAATATACAGGGCCGTAAAGAATCAGAATCTGATGTTACTTTTAAGAGTCGAAGCAGCTTCCTCTCCTGCAAAATAATTAACGATCTCAAGTCCGAAGTCATGTGATGTGCCCATTGCCTGGCTCGTAATGATGTTGCCGGATCTTACTACGGGAGCATCCTTGTCGACGACGGCGCCGTCCGCTTCGAGCTTATCGAAAAACGACGGGTTGCATGTGGCTGGAACGCCTTTCAGAAGTCCCAGACCGGAGAAGATCGTGGGAGCTGCGCAGATGGCTGCGACTGCCTTTCCGTTTCGCGCGAAATCTAAGACAGCATCCGTAAGGGCCGCGGTCGATCCCAGGTTCTCCGTTCCCTTGATCCCACCCGGAAGAACGAGCA
>CADAIP010000050.1 GCA_902787975.1 Oscillospiraceae bacterium | reverse complement strand
GCGGAAAATTAAAACAAATCTTGATACAAAGGCGTTTTGTTTTATTTTGGTTTGCATTTTTGGGGTTTTGTAAAACCAGATTTAAGCGACGTCGTTTTTGTCGGTTTTTTGGAGTGGTTATCGGGCCAATAAGCCGTTAAGATTCAAATATGAAAAACATAACCACAAATTACATACCCAAAGAGTGGCTTGCGCTTAAGATCAACGCTTGCAGATTGGCGCTGTCGAAGCTGCCCAAAACAGCACTGCACATCAGGACTATCAGAAATGTCATAACTCCTGTTTGTGTAGTGGACGGCCATACTTATACCCGCAAGACCGAGAAGGGTAAGCACTTTTTCGAGCAGGCGGAGAAGCGTGAGCAGTATGAATCGCAGCTTGAAGCTGCCTCCGCCGGGTGGAATGCGAATTTTAAAGGGCCGGTTCCCGGTGATATCACTCCGCGCAAGGTCGTGCGCATGTTTAACATTGGTAACGGAGAACAGGTTGTCCTTGACCGTTCCTATTTTGATTCTTTGAAAAACGATGCTGACCCGTATTATCCTGAATCAAAGAAATACTTTTTCAACGGCATTTACTACAGGTCGGTGGCGGAGAAAGAGATTGCTGAGTTCTATACGGTGAACGGTATTCCTTTCAAGTACGAACCGGAAGTCTGGATCAGCGGAATGAATAAGCCCATCTATCCTGATTTTGTCATCTACATCAGGGAACTTGATTGCTGCAAATTCCATGAACACTTAGGCATGTTGAATTTCGTCAATTATCTGAAGACAACAAAGAATAAATATGTCATGTATATAGATGCCGGACTTATCCCGGACATAGACATATTGTTTACATATGATACTGATGATCTTCCGTTCGATATTAGGACAATGTGGCCAAGACTTAATTCGCTGACCTACAGTTCATTATTCACCAGACAGGCAGGATAACTATTTGCTCTCGTACTTGGTCAGGATGCCCGGGCCCTTCATCGCATTGAAGTTGACGAAGAACATCTTGACCAGCGCCCTTACCTTCTCGCCGGAATCGTTACGTATCTGACGCATGCGGATGATCATCTTTCTTGTACCCATGACACCGACCTTGGTCATGGCGCTCAGCGTCTCACATCCCGACGCCTCGAAAACAGAGAACAGTTCATCCACGAACACCTTCCTGTCATCCATGCTCATTCCGTTAAGCCAGATGGTCATCGACTCATCGAATGCATCGCTGATATTGTCCGTCGAGCTGCATGTCTCGAATACCTTGCCTTCGAGCTGCCACGAGAGCGGATCGTGCTGCATGATGCCCTGCTCATTGCTCCTGACGATCACCGGTACGACAGCGTTCGTAAGAAGCCTTCCGACTATTGATGTCTGCGGGATGAACTTCTTGATTCGCGGCTTGATACTCTTGAACTGCTCGGTCAGCATTATTTCCTTGTTGTATCCGAAGCCCGGGCCGTCAAAACTGTAGATATTGATTATCCTGTCGACAAACTTGTCATTTGCCACGGATGCGGCATATATGGCCAGATGACCGCCCTTGGAATGTCCGCCCACACGGAGCTTGCCGCGCTTGCCGGCCATTGCCTTGTGCAGATAGGTTACGGCTTCCGTCTCGGCAGGTACCGTCATGTAGCTCAGGTTGAAGTCCTCTTTCCAGCCGACGATCTTGTCATCCGTTCCCCTGTAAGAGAAGAACGATACGCCGTCAGAGGTATCGATCTCGACCGCCGCGAACTGTATCTCCCTGCCGACATCAGAGTCGTCTACATAGTTCAGGAGATAAGCTCCGCCGAATCTGGCCGACCCGGCGAGACCTCTGAGAAGCGCGGGGCCGTAACTTATGAATTCCTTACTGACCTCACGATCTGCGTCAGGGTGAAGCTCAAAGAACTTCTCTGCCGCATCCTTCAGCTTGATCTTGCCGCCTCCGAACGTCGGAACAACTTCCGAGAAGTCCACATAAGACAGCGTTGAAAGCAGCAGCGCATCAATATCGTTGAAGGGGTCCTGTTCCAGCGTGAGATC
>CADAIP010000049.1 GCA_902787975.1 Oscillospiraceae bacterium | reverse complement strand
AGAGTGGCGCTATCGGAACGGATCCGACAGCGCCATTCGTGCGTTTTACAGTTCGAGGAACTTCTTCGTCAGTTCTTTCGCTGCGTTGATTTCCTGATATCCACGGGACGGCTTCAGACCGAGCTCAGCAATGATCTGTTCTTTCGAGTAGTCCTGCCTGCCGAGGGTGACGATCTTCGCGTAACGAGGGCTGATTTTGCCCAGGTATTCCACCAGCTCCGTGAAGAGTGTTTCGAGGATCGCTTCTTCCTCAACATTCACATTGGGATCCGCGATGTCGAGACCGACAGTGTTGCCGTCCTCATCTTCGTGGGTATCCTGGAAGGATGTGAACTGGATGAAGTCCTCACGGCTCTTGAAACGCGGAAGGTGCTCTGCACGTCTGGGACAGCCTTTGCAGCGATTCTCCTTGTTGCAGAGGATCGGGAAGCCTTCGTTATCCCATCCGAGAACGCATCTGCCGGGGCGGAGCTCCGGGTGCTCTTCAAAATAGTCGTTGATGCCGGAGTAGTAGAGGGAGAGCATCTTGTTGAAATCTGCTTCGTCCACCACCATGAATCCGACTCTGAACGGAACGCCATAGTGCTTCCAGGTTCTCAGGTTCTCCGGAATGATCGTGTTGTTGCTCTGGAATTCTGCATCCGAGATCAGAATCGGCGCGAGAACCTTACCTTCAGTTACGTTTTCGCCGTTGTAGCTTTCGTAGTTACTGCAATATTCAATTGTGATTTTCGCCATAACTGGTTTCCTCGGCCAGCCTGTTCTACATGGGCTGACGTGATTTACATGGTGGCTTCAGTGAGACGGTAGAACCATCTTCAGCGCTAAAGAAGCAATCTCACCGGAGCTACGCCCATCATAATCGCTTTCTTTTTATTTGGAAAAACTCACCGAGTCGGATTGAGCACAACAAAAAAGCCCGCATTTCTGCGGGGTTTAGGTATTTCTTATATTCATTTGTGGCAGGATGACGGGGATTTATGATGCTATTCCCGACTCACCGAGTCGGAATAATTTTTTGAAAAATAAAAAAGCCGTGCTTCCGAAGGGGAAACACGGCAAATTGAAGTTAATATCGCTCTTTTGTACCCAGGGTCTCGTATCCATAAGACTGCAAGAAATCATTTCGATCTTCCAGCATGTCGCCTGGGTAATTGTTGATACAGAACTTTAAGGCTCTATGTTCGTTGCTTTCCTTGAAGGCATGGCCAGCAAGGTGAAGCATCTTTTCGGTGGTTTCGATATCAAGGCTGAGACCACATGCTATAGCGACAATTGTTCTCAGAGAAGGATCGGTTCCGATGTTCTTTTCAGCCTTGCGATATACCTCTTCACCAAGACCTGTAAGGTTACAGAAGTGGGACTTACTTATGCCTTTAAGCTGGATGATTTCGTAAATATACTGCCAGCATGTTTTACCGATAGTTGATATCTGGTGAATCTGTTCGCCTTGTTCAAAGCTCTTCCTCTTTTTTCTTAACTCCTCAGAGAGTGTGACAACAGAAGCACTCTTATCATCATCGTAATGAGAAATCTCTTGTTCGTCGTTGTCACGGTGGAAGATGATCTGCGGCAGTATTTCTTTTGCCTTGGAGCGGCGTATGCGCTGCCAACTGAAGGACAAGGCGCATTCATCGAGATGATCCCAGGCATATTCGGAAAGTGTTGCCTTGCCATCTTCGTTTGCGGAGATATATTTGTCATCATTGATGACAACATATCCTTCAACATATCTGAATTTACCGGTGTCAATGAGTTTGCGGAAGTCTTCATTGGTGCTGTACTCATAGAAGACATCTTCACGGCTGACATAGGAATGCCAGTCTTTCTCGTTGATAGCTTGCAGAACCGATTTTGCTTCTATATATCCGGTTTCTGTCATACGTATTAAAGCAGACTGCCTCGATACGCCGTAGAATGAAGCAAGATCATCGGCAATGCAGGTAAGCACGGCGAGCTTCAACGGAGTATTCTCATAATCATATTGCTCATAGAGTTCATCTACTTTGATCTTAAAGGTCTGTATCGGCATCAGGATCCTTGGAGCCAGATTATTTGCCTGCCACTCCATGCGCTGCTCATCAGTCCATTCTTCTTTTTCATCCGGATAACTCATCTCAGCTGGACAACGGCAAGCGATGAACTTCTCATTACGCAGGATATGTTTGATGGCGGCATAGAGACGGTGTCGGTGCCAGTGATAAACCTCATGAGCGATAGTGTTGTTCACACAGCCGCTGTTCCTCTGCCAGTAGGTATAAGCATCAATCAGAATAGTTCCTCTGGGAACTTCCTGTTCTTTCTCGGAGGTCTTGAAAAGATCGTAGATCTTGACTGTTCCGGGAGAGAAGCAGATCTGACCGAAGATGGTGAAGTCATCGGTGATGCGATATCCCTGGATCACATTGAGACCGAGTTTCTCTTTGGCAATTTCTTCGATTGGAACGCGAAGCGGTTCTTCAAGCGCTTCCGGATAGTACTTTTCCAGGAATGCTGTGGCTTCTTTATCGAGATCCTTGCGGTAAATGATGGGAACAATGCTCTTGGAGGCGGCAACACCTGTAGAAGAAGGCTTGGTATCTTTACTCCAAGGCTTTACAGACGAAACCGTTAAGGATTCAAGTCTATCGGTGATAACGGCTTCACATGACGCAATCAGCCACTGTGATGTTTCTCCGGATATATCACCACGGTATTCATCAAACTGCTGCAATTCGATAGTACAGCTTAGGATCGCATCGAAGAAGAGGGAATCTTCATCAATGCGGATGTGTGTGGCGTATTCGAGCAACATGTCCAGAAGCATAGCAGTATCCGGATACTTGATACGGGACATGCTGAGGTTTAGTGTAGTCGGATGTGCTGCAATATAATTAGTGTCTGCTGATTAATTAAATGACGCTATAAAATATGGTTTTTATCATCATATATGTTATAATGAATGCAAAGATATTTTAACTATTGCTGTTTA
>CADAIP010000048.1 GCA_902787975.1 Oscillospiraceae bacterium | reverse complement strand
TCCTTATCCCAATAGGAAACAGACTCATAGACATATGTTATATTGCGAGCTTTATTATGAACCTTTACGATTGCCATGAATCTGTCTCCTTAATAGTGTTACTTTTATTATATTGTATCACTATTAAGGAAAAATATCAAATGTTACGTGTCACTATTATGTAAAACTATGTCAGTGCAGGGGGTTCTGAACAGTTACAACAGATCTTTTATTGTGAACTTCCTGAAAAATTAACTCTCGACGGCTCCCTGGGTTATTCCTGAGAGTCATCGGCGGTGAGAAAATCCATGATCTCCTCAAATGAGCGGTTGCTATGCTCGATTGCCTGAAGCAGTTCCTTGTTGTGTAACTCATCGCGTTTTTTCATCAGCTGATTGAGCTGCTCGAGTTCAGCTTCGTACTTATCCTTGGCTTTGGAAACGACCAGCTTCTGCTGTTCGATCTTGTCATCGATACTGATTCTTCTGCGTGCCATGGTTATGCCTCCTTCGCAATGAAAGACTTCAGATCATCGTTGATTTCTACTGCCTGTTTCCTGACATTTGCTTCGGTTAATCCGAATGCTTTCAGAATAGACTTCTGGGTCGCAGTCACTGAGTAATCCAGATAGTATTCGCGGTCAGGCTGGCGCACGATCTCGATCTTTTCAAGTTCACGGATTGCGGCAGGCACCGTCATGTAGTTTTCTTTATGATGAGTTTTCAACATTTGTTCCTTCAGCAGGAAATGCATTCGATTTCGGATGATCAGAGCTACAAACTCAATGAAGATCTTTGCATGCAGCGCCTCGTTGGTCTGGCAGCGCATTGTTCTGTCTCCAAGGAATGTTTTATCTTCCCGGAACATTTTTTCAGATGCATCCCGGCTCTTATAAAGATCCAGCGCCTCTGCCGCATCCATCTTTTCGGATGTGATGATAACAAAGTAACCACATAGGGCGATTTCTTCATCGATAACATTGTAACGCTCACGGTCATACATGAACTTTTCATCATCTTGACCTTCATGGTAGTAGATCAGGTCGAAATACTTGCGGAACTCATGCCCAAGGTCAAGCTTCATGCCTTGATGTTCCTGAAGATACAGGGACATCCGGTCGATCTTTTCTTCAAAGATCTCACGTTCGGAAGTCTGCTTCCGTTCGTTGTAGTAGATGTGGAAGTAGCGCTCCTTCTCATCGGAAGGATACAGATGGTGCTTCACTGTAATGCCATTAACCCTGTAGTCACGAAGGCTGTATTCGCGCTTTTCCTCAAAGCTGCCTTTAACTGACAGAACAAGATCACGGACAAGTGATTTCATTCCTTTCATCATGATAATGAACTCGTAACCGTTCTTATCCATGAAGTGAATGTTTTCCTTGCTGAAATATCCACGGTCAAGAATAAATCCGACCTGACGGTAGCCGTAACCTTTTGCTTTCAGAAGCATTATCTGAAGCTGAGACACATCAACAATGCTTCCGGGATACTCTTCATAATAAAGAGGCTCAGAGTTATTGTGATCGTAAGCAATCGAGTAGTTAAGTACCGGCTTTCCATTGTCATCTTTGGGATGGCCGATCTCAACACATTCAAGATCACCGGCCTGGCAGTTCTTGTTGGTTGAGTCGTAAGTAATGTAGATCTTTTCCCGGTGATCATGCCTGCTGTTCCATTCATTCTGGAAAGCAATGCACTGATCCCGTGTGATGTCGTTGATGAAAGAAGATACCTTCGAATCACTGTACAGTTTCATCTGCCGCGTAAAAAGCGGATGGTTGTAGGCGTAATCCGGATAGTACTGACCGGCATTATTCTCCGTGACAATGGAGTATGCTGCAAGATCAAGGAAAAGACCTGCGTCCTTTCCAATCAGCCGCCCAATGATCTCATCCAGATGATAACCGGCGATAATCTTGCGTATAACAAGAAACGCCCCAATGCGCAGGCATGCACTTCGATCAGATGTTTCGTTAACCTGCGGAAGTTCTGCTTCCGGAAAGTATTTTAGGAAGTTTGTATTGGGATACATCGTCTCGGACGAAGCATTCAGGCACTTTCCGATCGTTGTGTTTTTCGGAACGGAATAATGTTTTTCCGAACTGTATTTGCGATCGTAAGCATAGTAAATATAGGTTATTCCACGGATCGTTTTCCGGGTGATCCCATGCTTGGAATTCGGTATTTTGACCTCATAATCGAGATACACGGTGCCCTCCTAACGAGAGTTAATTAACTCTCCATTATTATAGCACCAACCACGAAAAATGATCACCTAAAATGCAAGTTTTTGGCTTAAAATCAACCTTTCTGGAGTCGAGAAAGATCACGATTCAGAAACGAGAGTTAATAAT
>CADAIP010000047.1 GCA_902787975.1 Oscillospiraceae bacterium | reverse complement strand
AAACGCAATAAATATAGGCATTTCAGGCCATCTGGTTCATATAACCGGATGGCCTTTTTACTCTGATTTACATCTAACTTACATCTTTTGATGCAGGATTTCGTGCAGAACCTTAAAAATCGCACATTGGACGCTATCTTCAGTCTCATTTAATCTTACGATATGGATACTATCATTATTTGGGGAGGCACATTGGCTATTCTTTTGAACAAGTTCTTTAAGAGCCTGTTTAAGATTGATCGTGTCAAATTCAAGGAAGAAGATCAGAATAAGAGAATCGGTGTTTACTACATGTGCATCGATGATCTCCCACTATGAGAAGAAAATCCGTTGCTGAAGAGTATCCTGAATTGGTGCCCCAGTGGGGAACAATTAATGACCTTTCTCCTGATAAAGTCTCCAGCGGATCCCATGTACTCACTTTCAACTGCTACCTGAATGTTATATCCCGGTTTCAATTGTCCATTTCGCATATAGTCTTCTTTCATGTGCATAAACGTTGCATCTTTATCTGTTTTTGAAAAGCTGTTTCTTCCTTTGAATGTAGATCTGGCTTCTTCGTAATTGTGCTGTCTGTCTTTTAAAGAACCTATAGCCTCTATCTGCTTTTGGATCTGTGATTTGCGTTTGCCGGTTCCGTAGACGAAATTTGTTTTGTGGCTGTCAGCGATAAGTATCAGATCGCTGAGAACAGATTGAAGATATTCGGATGTTATATAGTCAGGAAGTTTTCTGTAACCCAGTTCTTCCTTAAGATATTGAGCTGCTTTGTCCTGCAGTTTGAGTTCGTTCTTCTCAACAACTTTACGCCAAACGAAAGAATACTTATTGGCATTAGCTTCTATCTTAGTACCGTCGATAAACAAATTCTCAAACTGTATCTCGTTAGAAGCTGCCAACAATTCTACCAGCTGTGTCAGCAAACCTTCAGCACACGATTCAAGGTGATATTTACGGAATCTGGCAATAGTATTGTGGTCAGGAGCTTTCTCACCTCTGAGAAGATAGATGAACGCGAGATTGAGCTTGCAAGCTTTCTCAATCTCTCTGGATGAATATATATGCTGAGAATACGCATATACCATAATCTTAAATAGAGTCTTCGGTGAGACAGCCGGATTTCGTCCTTCAGACGAGTAGGTCAGGTACAATTCTCTGTAATCTATTTCCTCCAAGACCTGATCTATGAGTCTTACCGAATCGTCTACGGGAATTAAAGTTTCTATAGTCAGACTGTAAGTTTAGAATGGTTTTCACAAAAATATTCTAACAATAAATGGGCCCTTCGGGACCCATTTTCTTTTGCAAAATTAAAGGGCCATCTCAATTTAGTTTTGAGACAGCCCCCTTTCTTCCGTTTATTCAGTTACAGAAGTCAGATCAGAAATCTACTTCAGTATCGTAGTAACAACATTTAAGGAGTTTTTCCATCTCTTCAACGGATGGCTGACGAGGGTTAGATCCCGTACATGCATCTGCGATAGCATTTACAGCGATGTCGTGAAGTCTTTCAAGGAATACTTCCTCAGGTACGAAGCCCTTCTCAGCAGGATAGCTGTCAGCACCGTATGTGCCGATTCCGTGAGGGATGTTAAGGTCATCGTTCATCTTGCGCAGGTAAGCGATGAGTGCTGCGACCTTCTCATCATCGGAAGCATTCTTGTCAGCGATGCCCATGTAGTCAACGATAACGCCGTAGCGCTTCTTTGCAGTCTCATCCTTGGCATTAAATGCGATTACCTTAGGAAGGTACATAGCGTTTGCGGCACCGTGGATGATGTGTGCACCGTAATCAGCAAAAGCAGCACCTGTCTTATGAGCCATGGAGTGAACGATTCCGAGAAGTGCATTGGAGAAAGCCATACCTGCAAGGCACTGTGCGTTATGCATTCTGTCTCTTGCTTCCATATCGCCGTTGAAGGAAGGAACAAGATCTTTCATGATCATCTCGATAGCATGGATAGCGAGTGGATCTGTGTAATCGCTGTTGGCTGTGGAAACATAAGCCTCGACTGCGTGAGTCATTGCATCCATACCTGTGTGAGCAACGAGTTTCTTAGGCATTGTCTCTGCAAGCTCAGGATCTACGATAGCAACATCAGGTGTGATCTCAAAGTCAGCGATAGGATACTTGATACCCTTGGAATAGTCAGTAATGATGGAGAAAGCGGTTACCTCAGTAGCTGTTCCGGATGTAGAGGAAACAGCGCAGAAATGAGCCTTCTTACGAAGTTCAGGAATACCGAATACCTTGCACATATCTTCGAAAGTACAATCTGGATACTCATACTTGATCCACATTGCCTTAGCAGCATCAATAGGAGAACCGCCTCCGATAGCAACGATCCAGTCAGGCTCGAACTTAAGCATAGCCTGCGCACCCTTCATGACTGTCTCAACTGACGGGTCAGGCTCGATACCGTCAAAGATCTCAACTTCCATGCCTGCCTCTTTAAGGTAGCTCTCAGCCTTGTCAAGGAATCCGAAGCGCTTCATGGATCCGCCTCCGACGCAGATCATAGCCTTCTTTCCCTTGAAGTTCTTCAACGCCTCAAGTGCGCCTTTGCCGTGATAGATATCACGAGGTAATGTGAATCGTGCCATATGCAGTCCTCCTTGTTTTTTTATTTCTAACTGGATTATAATGCAAGCAATGTAATATGTATAAAGTATATTTCATATGTCAGTCATACAAAAATCATATGAGGTCGATCATGAACAGTAACTGGGATTATTACAAGATATTCTACTTTGTAGGAAAGCACGGAAGTTTCACTCAGGCAGCGCGTTTTCTTCATAACAACCAGCCTAACATCACACGCGTCATAAACACGCTGGAATCTGAACTTGGCTGCAGACTCTTCGTCCGATCCAAGAAAGGCGTAACCTTAACCCCTGAAGGAGCAAAGCTCTTTTCACATATAGAATCAGCTTATCATCATATCGAAAAAGGTGAAGACGAGATAACTTCAGACCGTCTCCTCGAAAACGGAAGTGTCTCCGTCTCCATAAGCGAGATCGCTCTTCACGTTCTCATGCTCCCTATCCTTCAGCGCTTCAAGGCCAAGCATCTCGGAATTAGGATCCGCGTGTTCAACCACTCTACCCCGCAAGGCGTAAATGCTCTCGAACAGGGCCTTGTCGACCTGGCCGTCATCTCGTCACCGCTCAAGGTCTCCGATTCACTCGAAGCAACGCATGTCAAATCCTTTCAGGAGATCATCATAGGCGGTGAACCTTATATCTCCCTTTCTACTCGAAAACACACTCTTCAGGAGATTTCTTCATATCCACTCGTCACACAAAGCCACGACTCAACATCATTCCAATATCTTACTGAACTGTTTCTCAAGGACGACATAATCCTTAAGCCATCGATCGAAGTCACAACGACCGACCAGATCCTTCCTATCGTCGAACACGGCATGGGACTCGGATTCGTACCTAAGGAACTGGCCATGCCTTCTATAGAAAGAAAAAAGATATTCCCTATTCCTCTTGTGGATGAACTTCCTTCAAGAAGCATATCGCTCCTTCAGGACAAGAGTCGCCCGTTAAGTCTTGCAGCTCTTGAATTAACAAGAGTCGCCCGTTAAGTCTTGCAGCTCTTGAATTAAAGCGCGAGACACTTCAGGAAGATCAAGGCCTCCCGAAATAATAGTCACCCCACAACGCAAAACAGGTTGAAGGAATGTATTCGATATAACATTCGCACAATTAACACATAATGCTGGTCCTGATACCTCTACAGATGTTCTTCATTGTCACTAACAACATCCACTTACATCTTTACATCTATTTATACATCTTTCGGAGCAACACCTGCAGATACATACAGATACATATACGATGAGGGTATTTTTACAAGTCAGAAATAGAGACCTTTAGTGACCACTAGAGACCATAAAAAGGGATGTCTTTCACATTCCCACGATGCGCCCGCTTGACTAATGATCAAAGTCTGGAAACGCAATAAATATAGGCATTTCAGGCCATCTGGTTCATATAACCGGATGGCCTTTTTACTCTGATTTACATCTAACTTACATCTTTTGATGCAGGAT
>CADAIP010000046.1:1831-6599 GCA_902787975.1 Oscillospiraceae bacterium | reverse complement strand
CTTACAGCGTTGGCTCTGCTTGGCTTCTCGCTCTCGCATAGTTTTGTTATCTTGTTTATCCTGGCTATTCCGTTGGGGTTGGGAGCCGGTTCTATAGACACTGCACTCAACAATTATGTGGCTGCTCACTACAATGCCTCTCAGATGAGCTTTCTGCATTGCTTTTATGGAGTTGGTGTAACGGTGAGCCCTTTTATACTTACCCTTGTGTTCAGAAATGATACCAATTGGAGAATAGGATACGGCATTGCTACGATAATTCAGTTCGCAATTGCAGCGATAGTGATCTTTTCGCTTCCGCTCTGGAATAGAGTCCGAGATAAGAATGAGATCTCCGAAAGCGCTATTAAGAGCCTGTCCGTTATCGAAGCGTCCAAGATCCGTGGTGTAAAAGTGATGTGGCTTTTGTTCTTATGTACTTGCTCAATAGAACTTACCGTTGGAGCGTGGAGCAGTACTTTCCTTGTGGAGAGCAGAGGTGCAACAGAAGAACTTGCCGCCGGAACTATAACATTTTATTATCTCGGAATGACATCGGGAAGATTCCTGTCAGGTGTACTGGCCCGTAAGATACACAGCCGTACGATAATAACTATCGGTTCCGTTATTTTGGGAATAGCTCTTTTGATGCTTACCATTACCAATAACAGCTATATAGCCATAGCAGCCCTTTTCCTTATCGGATTAGGCAACGGCCCGCTGTTCCCGAATCTCAATTATCTTACTCCCGAGCAATTCGGTGAAGAACGGTCGGCTGCTCTTATCGGTGCACAGATGGCGGTTGCTAATATCGGCATAGTCATATCGCCGCTCCTCTTCGGATTTCTTGGCCAGGCACTGGGAATGGGCTTATTCGGATACTACCTGCTGTTTTTCTACTTTTTCCTGGTAATAGGTGTTATTCTTAACAGAAAACAGTTCAGAAAGAACGAATAGAGCGGAGTATTAACAGGATTATTAACCGAAAAAAATTAGGAGAACGGACATGATAATTTCAGATAAAACAATTATGAGAATGCTTAAAGAAAAGACATTGAAGATCGAACCGGTAACGGACGAACAGATCCAGCCTGCCAGTGTGGATATCCGTTTGGGAAACACTTTCAGTGTTGTTGACGATTCCCCTTCAAGCGTTATCACTCTCGAAAAAGAGATCAACTATAAAACGATCACTACCGATACATATCTGATCATGCCCGGACAGTTTGTCCTTGCCACAACAATGGAGTATTTCGAGCTGCCGGACAATCTGACCGCATTTGTGGAAGGAAGAAGCTCTCTTGGAAGAATGGGTTTATTCATCCAGAATGCCGGCTGGGTCGATCCCGGGTTCAAAGGCGAGATCACTCTCGAACTGTATAATGCCAACAGATGTGCAATTGAATTAAAAGCCGGAAGAAGAGTAGGTCAGCTTGTATTCGCAGAGATGGATGACGTTGCGCTTAATCCGTACTGCGGTAAGTATCAGGGTCAGACAGGTGCGACTGGTTCAAGAGTGTATAAGGATAAGGAGAATAGTTGATTAAATCAGCAGCAAACACGACTAAAAGCGAAGCATGGCAATAATGACTTGATTCGATAAAACATAAGGGCTAGGAATATTAGAATGAAAAAATATCGTTTCTTCTGTTTGGTTATTGTTCTGATCTTGGTTGTGTTAACAGGATGTTCTAAACTCTTGAATGGCAAATATGATTCAACTCTTTCGATTGGCGAACAGATAAAAACCAGACATTATAAGGGCAGTGCAGAAAGCTTCGGAAAGAATCAGTTGTTGGATGAGATACTTGAATGTATCGAGGATGAAGATGTCGATCGTATGATGGAACTGTTCTCTGATTACGCACTGGAAGAAAACGATGTTCTGGACGAAGAGCTCGAAGAATTATATGATGACTTCCCTGAAATCTATGAAGTTAGGAACAACAGTTGTGCTGCCTCTCGCTCAGACAACATCGGGGCTACTGAATACAGATACAAGTATCAGATTATGGCAGATATCTATGATGAGGAAGGTAACCGTTACTATCTCATATGTGTGTGGATAGAAGGTTGTTCTGACGACCCGGATATGCAGGGGCTTCATTCGATTCAATTAGTCAGCGAAGAGTCCTATTGGGAAGAATCATTCACGGTTCACAGCTGGGACGACAGACCCGGTGTGTATGTGTATCTATAAAGAGAGCCATAAGTATTAAAAATCAGGAATTAAATAAACTAACAGAGGCTATCAATGTGTAAGGCAATTATGGGAAGCGGGATGTATATTGTCAAAGCAGAAGCAGATCAGATAGAAAAAATCGTAGATATGTCGATCAGAGCTTTTGAAACAGATGTAAATGTTGGGGGAACAAAAGGTGATTGTCCGCCTGGATTTGATTCGGTAGAATGGCATAAACAAATGGCCAGGGAGGGGCATTTGTATCAAGCAATGATAGAAAAAGATCTGGTAGGAGCGGCCATTGTGTTCCCGGAGCCATTGTGTTCCCGGATGAAACACAAAAGAGCGTATATATTGGCAGGATTTTTATTGATAGCGTCTATCATAGAAAAGGTTACGGAATTCGTTTGATGGAATGCATAGAAAGTAATTTTCCTTGGGCTACGGAGTTTAATCTGGATACACCTTGTTGGAATGAGCGGACAAATGCTTTTTACAAAAGATTAGGATACCGTATCATAAAGATCGAGGATGGCTTCAACTTTTATCAGAAAAGAAGAATCGAACACGATCCGTCTTGAACCCGACAGACGTGGATGAGGTTGTTATGTTAACCAAGATAAGATACGGAAATACAAATACTATTCTTCTTCAAGGAGACAGAGGAAGCATTTTGATCGATACTGACTATGCAGGTACCATGCCTGCATTTTATAAGGCAATCAAGGGTCTAGGTATCAAAGTATCTGATATCACATATGTTTTGGCCACGCATTATCATCCGGATCATATAGGGCTTGTAAGCGAACTGATGAGTCAGGGTGTTAAGCTCATCATTATGGAATCGCAGACGGATCTTGTACATTATTCAGACGGGATATTCGAGAAAGAACCATACCTGGGATATAAGCCGATTGATGAGAGTCAGGCACAGGTGATCCTTTTCGAGGATTCACGTAAGTTTTTAAAAGAACTCGGGATCGATGGAGAGATCATTTCTACCCCGAGTCATAGTGAAGACAGCATCTCTGTCCTTCTTGATGACGGCACTTTCGTTGTCGGTGATCTGGAACCTCTCGAGTATCTCGAAGCATATGTGGATAACCGGAAGCTTAAGGCTGATTGGGATACGTTGCTGAGAGCGGATCCAAAACGAATCATCTATGCGCATGCAATGGAATCTAAGTTGTTGAGGTAATCAAAATGGATGGTTTTAACGAATATGTGCGGGAGTGTTTTTCTTCTGCCGGAGACATTGTAATAAGATCAATGATGGGCGGCTATCTCGTGTACCTTAACGGTAAACTGATAGGGGACATTTGTGATAACGAACTGTTCCTGAAGAGAACGCCGACGTCAGACAGACTTCTTGCCGACTCGGAACTGCGTTATCCTTATGAAGAGTCCAGGACGCTGATGCATGTGTTCGACCGATTCGAAGATGCGGAACTGATCGCAGAACTGCTGGAAGGCATGTATGCGGAACTGCCTGAAAGGAAACCAAAGAAAGCCAAATGAGAGGAACGTAAGCATGTCGGTATGGCCAGGGATCAGGACGGAAGTCGGATATAACGGAAAGACGATCATCTTCTTCAAGGATATCGACGGTTTTTGCTGGATCAACGACGAGTCAACCGTTTTCGAAGACGGCAGCCCCGTAACGACGGAAGACCTTATGGAATTCCTCCGGTACTACGGTAAAGATATGGTCAGACCGCGCGATCAGAGAACGATAAAGGATGATCTGGTCTTCTTCGACGGGAACAAAGCTGTCGGTAACGGCGGCTACGGCGATGCCATACGAATTGCTCCCGACGGTGAACCTCTGGTGAAGATCGAGGGCGGGAAGATCTTATCTTCTTATGAGATGTGCAGCTGCGAGCAGAAGTATCAATATGGTCAATCCGGTCTCATCCGGGTCAGATCCAAAGAAGAACACGATGAGTTCAGACGCAGTCTGACAGATTCAGGAGAGTTCACCGAGATCAGACAGGGGACGCCGGCACGTGAAGGCCTGATCAGGACAGTCAAAGGCGTAACCTGGCAATATAAGTGTACAAGATGCGGCGCCGTGTGGGACCTGCCTGCTTATGTCAAAGTCAAGGACAAGCAGATGGCCGGCCTTCCTGCCGTATATAAGCTGAGCAGGATCTTATATATCTCCCTTAACGAAGATAAGGAAAAGAGAACATAAATAACAGCAGGTTATCCTCATACCCGCGCGCGGCAGGGAGTTGTTCGTATGAAGCAAACTGCGAATAAAAGCACCATAACGATAGCGATCGTCGGAAGCCTGATCTTCGCACTCGTGTTGACGGTCGGTACGATACAGACCGGTTTCCTGGCGACAAAGGACACGGAGAAGGCGGTCGAGTCGGTAAGCCTTCTGTATCTCGATGAGCTTGCCGGACGAAGGGAACAGGTAGTCTCGGCCAACCTGAACGAGAAGATAGAGGACCTGAACGTCGCACTCGACCTGATGACGGATGATGATCTGTCGGACATGGAGCACCTCCAGACTTACCAGGCGAGGATGAAGCAGATATATGACCTCGAGAAGTTTGCTTTCGTTGACGAGGACGGTCTTATCTATACATCCCTGGGCAC
>CADAIP010000046.1:0-1789 GCA_902787975.1 Oscillospiraceae bacterium | reverse complement strand
TTCCCGTAAGCGATATGTCGCTTGAAGGCAAGCCGTTCGTCGCATGCTTCATGGAGATCGACATGGACGAGATGCTCGAAGGCGTCTCGATGCAGTCGGATGATACCGAGACTACATTCTGCAACATCTACACGCGCGACGGCATCGCGCTGACAAACGTATATCTCGGAGGTCTGGCAGTCGAAGACAACCTCCTTGATGCGATGAAGAATGCCGAATTCGGTTCGGGTACATACGAGCAGTTCCTGGATGATTTCCGGAGCGGCAAGAGGGGAGAAGTCACCTTTACCTATAACGGCACGACGGAGACATTAAGCTATATCCCGGTATCCGGAACTGACTGGATGCTGACTTATCTCATCCGCGAGACCGTTATAGCAGATCAGATCAGGCCTGTATCTCAGGGAATCGTCGTCAGGAGCGTTGTCCAGTCACTGCTGGCTGCTCTCGTTCTCATAAGCATGTTTGTCTTCATCATCTTCCAGATACGTAAGAATGCGAAGCTCTCTATCGAGAAAGAGACTTCTGATGCCGAGAACCGCATCAAGCAGGAACAGATGGAAGAGAAGCTCTCGCTCCAGGCCAAGCTGCTCGAAGAAGAGAAGCGAAGGACCGTTCAGGACAGCATGATCACGGCGATGTCCTCGGATTACAGAAGTGTCTACTATGTCGACCTGGATAAGGACGAAGGTGTTTGCTACAGGGGCGACCCCAAAGATCACGATCAGACGGAAGAAGGCATAAAGTTCCCGTTCCACGACAGGTTCACCTGGTATGCGGACAACTCCGTGGATGAGAGCTACCGTGAAGGATTCATGAAGTTCATCGATCCCGATAACCTCCGCGACGGCCTTGCTAAAGAACCGATCCTTGCTTACCGCTATCTCGCCAGACGTAACGGCAGGGAATACTATGAGATGATCAGGGCTGCAGGCGTCCGCCACAAGGAAGACCGCACGGACCATCTCGTTCATGCCATCGGACTGGGTCTTACGGTCATCGACGCGGAGATGCGCGAGAGTATGGCGCAGAAAGAGGCCCTGGACGTCGCACTTGCATCTGCCGAACAGGCAAACAAGGCAAAGACCGCATTCCTGTCCAACATGAGCCACGAGATCAGGACCCCGATGAATGCGATCATCGGTCTTGATAACATCGCACTTAACGATCCGGATACCCCAGCCAAGACCAAGGAGTATCTTGAGAAGATCGGAACGTCTGCAGAGCACCTGCTCAATCTCATCAACGATATCCTCGATATGTCGAGGATCGAGTCCGGACGCATGGTCTTGAAGAACGAAGAATTCTCATTCTCGCGCCTCATCGAGTCCATCAACACGATGTTCAGCGGACAGTGCCTCGAGAAGGCTCAGAGCTACGTCTGCAACATAGAGGGCCACGTTGACGAATACTACATCGGCGACAACATGAAGCTCAGACAGGTGCTCATCAACATCCTGGGCAATGCCGTCAAGTTCACGCCCGAAGGCGGATCCATCTCACTCGATATCAAGCGCACCGCACAGTACGACAACAAGTCGACCCTGCAGTTCGTTATCAGGGATAACGGCATCGGCATCAGCGAAGAGTTCCTGCCGCGCCTGTTCGAGACGTTCGCGCAGGAAGAAGTATCCTACACCAACAAATACGGTTCATCCGGCCTCGGCCTTGCCATCACCAAGAACATAATCGAGATGATGAACGGCACGATCGACGTCGAAAGCGAGAAGGGCAAGGGCACCGCCTTTACCGTCACCGTTACGCTCACGGATTCCGACCGCACCAGCGG
>CADAIP010000045.1 GCA_902787975.1 Oscillospiraceae bacterium | reverse complement strand
TCGGTGCGTTCGATATGAATCCTGCGCTGCATGGAAAAGATGTCTGCGAGGTGATCGGGGATGCTTATCCCAAAACAGGTATCAAGATCAATGATTCAAAGGATGCTGAAGCGATTCTTTCTGAACTGAAGCCTGACGTATGTATCGTGGCGACAAGAAGCACGGTAGCTGAGATCGCTCCGATCTACCGTATCTGTGCAAAACTCGGTATCAATGCGATATCGACATGTGAAGAGGCATTATATCCGTGGAATTCTTCTCCGGCTTTAACTGCTGAGCTGGATGAGCTGGCAAAGAAAGGCAACTGCACTTTGACGGGTGTGGGTTATTGTGATCTTTACTGGGGTACGATGGTGACCAACTTCATGGGTGCTCAGGCCAAGGTGACAAAGATCGTGGGTTCATCCTGGTATAATGTTGAGGATTACGGCATCGCTCTGGCAGAGGGTCATGGTGCTGGTCTGACAATCGAAGAGTTCAATAAGACGATCGGTGCTTATAATGATTATTCTTCCGATGAGATCAGGAAAGTCGTGGAGTCCGGTGAGTATGTTCCTTCATACATGTGGAACCAGAACGGATGGCTGTGTTCAAAGCTCGGTCTGCATGTCAAGTCACAGGTCCAGCAGTGCATCCCGACGACTTGGTCGAGTGACCTTGAGAGTTCGACATTAGGCTTCACAGTCAAGGCAGGAGATGTAACGGGTATGAGAGCAGTCGTCACGACGGAGACAGAAGAAGGCATCACGCTGGAGACGGAGTGCGTCGGCAAGGTCTATGCACCGGAAGAGTTCGACAAGAACGAGTGGACATTATATGGCGAGCCTGAATCATCACTGGTCTGCAACAAGCCGGCTACAGTGGAACTGACTTGCGCGAACATCATCAACAGGATCCCGCAGCTGATAGATGCAAAGCCGGGTTATGTGACGACAGACAAGTTCCCGTACAATATCTACTGCATCAGGCCTTTGAATGAGTATGTGACCAGCAAGTAGTACTCATCGGCTTCCTGATGAAAAGCAGAGGATCTGAAACGATCCTCTTTTTTTGGTTTTTGCTGATACAGTTTAAGCAGTATTTGTACTGTTTCGCTTTATTCAAATTAACCTTCCAAGCGCTGCGAACGGTTTCGTATAGATCATTGTCTCTTTCTTCTAAAACAGATTGGTTGATCTTTATCATCATGTATTTGAAAACTGGTTCTATATATTCCTGTTTGGATAAAGAACTCTGCAATACTTCAGTATTTATAATGCCTCTATCATGCCTGCAGATTCAAAGAAGAACGGATAAGAAAAAAGATCTCGCAAGAGATCTTTTGTTATGCCTGGAAAGAGTGCTGAATCAGTGCTAAATTTAGCACTCAACTATTGACAGTGCTAAAAGAAAAAACTATAACGGAGGTGTAAAGGAAATCAGAGAAGATTCCTTAAGGCAATACTTAGGATCCAAGCCCTCCATTCCCCTTACTGAAACATAGTTCATTTCAGATGAACAATGATGAAAGTAAAGGAGGTAAATGTAACTATGTTAATGCCGAAAGTATGGAAAAACAACTTATTTGATGACTTCTTTGATGATTATGATCTGATGGACCGTGAAATGGAACAGTTGAACCGTAAGCTTTACGGCAAGCGTTCCGGCAGAGAAATGCTGACAGACGTCAAGGAACACGAAGATCATTACGATGTCGTAATAGATCTTCCGGGATTCAAGAAGGAAGATATTCAGGTAGAACTGAATGACGGTTATCTGACGATCAGTGCTTCCAAGGGTCATGATGAAGAAGAGAAGAAACACGGAAAGATCATCCGTCAGGAGAGATATTCCGGTATGATGTCAAGATCCTTCTATGTAGGCGATGAGATCACTTCGGATGAGATCCAGGGCAAGTACGAGGGAGGTGTACTGACTTTACATGTTCCGAAGAAGGAAGATAAGGAAGTCGAGCACCAGAACCGGATCATGATCGAATAAACGGACTAAAACCGTAACGGCAGATTAAAAAAGAACACATTGCGTGTTCTTTTTTGTTGTTGATATCGGTTTATTCGATTCCCGTCTTAGGAATCTCGTAGCTTGACTATAACCGCTTTGTATATTTGTCAAACCTGGAGTCGAATCTATCACGGCACTTTCAACTTCAAATGCAGTTTTCTCGTCCATACCGTATCTAACAATGACATGTATCACATCAAGGCCTGAATTTCTTATGTCTCTTATCTGCTGAATTATATTTGAGACATGACTATGAAAACACTTGTATTTATATCAGAATATATACCAATTGAATGAGCATTCTATGGTGTATGATGGTATAAGATAAAAAGGAAAATATGAAATACGCCTTGAAATAAGGTATAATACAGCATAATTAACAAAGATAAAACGTAAAAACAAATTGTACGATAACGAAAATTCTTACACATCTCAGATGGCAAGAACGATCAAGTACTTCGCTGAATTAGGTTAATCGTTCCTTTCATAAAAGAATGAAGCGGGCTGAAAAGCCCGCTTTTCTTTTTTGCTCCATAAAGACATATAATAAGAATGTTGGTGAAAAATGAATTGGATCGAAAAACTGGATAAGAAATATGAAGAGAACACGATCTTGCAGTTCGTCAAATTTAACCTGACAGGTATGCTGGTCGCCGGAGTACAGTTAATACTGGCTAATGTGCTTCCTTTTGTTTTTGATGGTCTTACAGTAAAACTGCCGGAGGCATTAAGAGGCGTTTTTGATGCGAAGAGGCGTTTTTGATGCGAAAACACTGTTCAATGGTCCAAACAAATATGTGGTCGACGGGGTCGTTACCTGGGGCTATGTACTGCCGTTTTTCCTGTCCAATCTGATCGCCAATATATTCGGTTATTTTCTGAACATGAGATCAGTCTTCAGAGGAAAGGGCAGGAAGTGGTCGCTTCCGGCATACTGCGTGATATTGTTTTCCCTGATCCTGTTCACGACGTGGTTACAGGGAGCGATCGTCTCCGCTTTGATGAAAACGGATCTGAAGGCACTTGCCCGTACGATCGCGATGTATGCGGCAGGCTTTGTACAGCTGATTGTTTTGTTTCCGCTTGAAAAATACATATTGTTTAAATAGGGGGATCTATGAGCAAAGTAAGCATCATCATTCCAGTCTATAACGGAGAAAAATCCATTCCCAGATGTCTGAATTCTGTATTGGCACAGGATCATAAGGATATCGAGGTCATCGTTATCGATGACGGCAGCAAGGACGGTTCTTTTAAGGTCATAAGCGAGTATGCCAAAA
>CADAIP010000044.1 GCA_902787975.1 Oscillospiraceae bacterium | reverse complement strand
TCAGCTGTTTGATATTATTCCTTACGGTTTCGAATGCATACAGCCTCTCGTCAAAACAACCTTTTTGAGTATCAACTACCAACAGAATCATTCATTATCTCCTTCTATTTTCTTTTCCATAACATCGGCGCAAAGATAGTCACCGTGTCCTGTGTCTATTTTAATATAGTCAACCTCGTGATAACCTCGTTTAAGATAGATACTCTTTGCGGGAAGTGATGCATGAAGAACAATCACATCATAAGCAGAAGATATCTTCTCTTCTGCCATGTCCATAAGAGTTCTTCCATAGCCCCTGTGTTGGAATGAAGGCAGGACGAAGAGTCTGTCAATTTCATTGTTTGTAAGTGTAACTGTTCCCACCGGAATTCCTTCGTCACTTATGAGCAGATATACAATTCCGGTTCTGATATCCCTCATAATATTTTCATCTGAATGGTGCTCCGCAAATAATATTTTCATCTGAATGGTGCTCCGCAAAGAAGAGTACAGCACCATGCGGATAGTACATTGGATAGATTTCCATTATCGTTTCCCGGGTGATTTTTATTACATCATCAAAATCTTTTTCTTCCGCTATCCTTATATTCATGCACATTCCTTTCCCATATTAAATTCCGATTATCCGAACTGATCAAGTCTTTTTACCGGATGCCTTATAACAGTCTTCATCTTCTCAGGCAAACATTTTCGAGGATCAGATAAATAGATCTCATGGTGCATTCTTTCTGAATTCAGATCGTTTTCATAACCGTTTTGCGCCAGATAATCATCCATAAGTTTTACAGTAACCGGTTCATTATCATAAGGACCAATGTGCATTATCTGTACACAAAGGCCTTCGTTAACGGTAAGGAACTTAACTTGCGAACAATCGGTTTTCTTTTTCTTAGTTGCGGTCCTGACAGCCCACTCGATATCTTTGCCGGATATAAAGTCAGGCAAACGTATTACGGATATCCAGTTGAAAGACGTCTTATCAGCGTAGTTAACTCCATCGGTTCCGTCCTGCCACCAAAAGCCTTCCAGTGGCGGCACAATATACTCATAAAACCCGTTGATCTTATAATCGGTCTTATAACTCATCCTGAGAGTATAAGCCACCGCATATAAGCTCTCCAAAGCCTTTTTATAATCTCCGGTCTCATCATTGGGATCACCGGATCCTCTGACAGCCAGATAGTTAATTGACGGAATATTAACAATCTCCGGTTTATTCTTCGGCTGATAGTATTCTTTGAATTCCTTTTTAAGATCAAATGCCATCGTTATCAACTCCTAAGCCGCTTTACACGTTCATCCACATTCTTCATGAAATCTTCTTCGGACATCTTGGGATCTCTTGTTCCGAGTATAAGATCACAAGGTAGCATGTTGCATTCACCGCATGACTGATAGCCGTTCTTGATCCTGCAGCAATGATAGATAGGGCATTCTTTTCCTTCGGGTGCGTGAAAGACCTTACCGCATAGAGCATTACAGCCTTTACACATCGTTCCATAACAGTAGCATGCGCTGCAGTCTGAACCGCAACAACTTATAAGATCATTCATTCCCCGTTATCTCCTTTTGCTTTTTCTTGCTGAAACTACCAAGGATCAGCTCATATGACTTATCGAGCATTTCCCGAAGAATATCATCCGGTACTTCTCCATCTGCTTTTACCGAGTTCCAATGCGTCTTGTTCATATAGTAACCCGATATTATATCCTCATATTGCTGGCGCCAGAACTCTCCCTCGAGAGGTTCCAGCTTCAACGTAATGTAATATGGCTTATCACTATCATCCAGGCATATCGCAGCGAACATCTTTTCACCGATCTTATAACGTATCCAGTTCCATTCCTGCTGCAGATCCTTTGTTACGCCGGGCTTTCCCAAGAGATATTTATCGATCCACTCGTACTTCATTCTTTGCTTCCTCCGTATTTTTCGATCATAGCTTCTGCCGTTTTCATAAGCTTATCCCGGACCTCCTGCGGTTCGATCACTTCCGCCTTATCACCAAACGTGAGCATCCACATAGTAAGATTATCCATGTCAACGTAATCTCTTATAAGAAGGAGCCTGCCATCCTGCTGTACTTCGTAGCAGTCAGGTCCGAATTCCTCGACCAAACGCCACTTCATATCAGGATCAAATAAGGCCTTGAGTATGATATTCTGCGGGTAATTCAGCCCGGAACTAAGTTCGGGTACCGGTACATTTCTGCAGATGAACTCCTTCTTGCTCTCCTTTACCTTGTCCATACGGTTAAGCTTAAACAGCCGATAATCTTTGCGTTTCAGACACCATCCGTAAACATACCAGCTCGACCATTTGAAAACGATATAATAAGGTTCTATCTTCCTGTTGCTCTCTCCTTTCGGTCCATAGTAAGTAAACGCGATATGATGTCTGTTCTCTATCGCATCCTGAATTGTCGATATCTTTGGCGCCAGAGAATCCTTGTACCAGGATGAGAGATCTATCAGAATTGAATCTCTGCCGCTGATGAATTCCGAAGATCCAGTCTGGATCTTTTCCATCAGTTGACTGTAATAACTGCTTCCGCTCACGCTGTCGAGACTTCGAAGTCCCGCGAGGATCATCTGCATATCCTTAGAAGTAAGGATCGTCCGGTCCATCTTATATCCGTCTGCAATACTGATGCCGCCACCTACACCTTGTGTAGTACGTATTGGTATTCCCGCATACAGCAGATCATCTATGTCGCGGTTGATGGTCCTCCTTGACACCTCGAACCGCTCAGCCAGTTCCGGAGCTGTTACCGTCTCTTCCTGAAGCAGTACTGACAATATACCGATAAGCCTGTCTATCTTCATCCTGTTTACGCTCCGTTCTGATCATAACAAAATAAACATGACAACAGTCTGTCATGTTTATTCTATCAGTTTCTATTCTTTTTTATTAAATACATATTCCGTAGCTATTCTATAAAAGCAATAGGCCATCCACACAAGCCACGTGTATTCCCATTTCCATGTAATAAGACTAATGATGAGATATAACAGTGCAACCGTAATAGCAATGATCCAGTTATGAATCTTCGTTTTTCGTTTCTGTTCATTAATAGAAATATCGACTATATTAGATATTAAGTCATCCGTCTTGGGATTACTCTCCAGTCTTTCTCCGGCTATTATTTCAGAAACAGATATTCCAAGCGCCTCAGCTAATGGTTCAATTAATGAAATATCGGGAAAGCCCTTTGCAGTTTCCCATTTAGAAATAGTCGCATTCGACACTCCAATTCTGTCAGCAAGCTGCTTTTGAGTCAGACCATTTTCTTTTCTTATTTGTGCTATAAGCATTCCTGTTTTTTCATTGTTCATTATAAAG
>CADAIP010000043.1 GCA_902787975.1 Oscillospiraceae bacterium | reverse complement strand
AACAAGAGCCGACCTCGGAGTGTTCGATAACAACCCCAAGGCGAGATCCTGCTACGAGGCTGTCGGGTTCACTGAGTACGGCGCACACATGATCGATACGCCTTACGGTCCCTGGCACTGCACGGATATGGAGATGTATATCGATGCCTGATCAGTTTGCAAGAACTAAGCTGCTGTACGGTGAGGAGGCCATGGAGAAGTTCAGTGCCTCCAGGGTTGCTGTTTTCGGTGTCGGAGGCGTCGGAGGATATGTGGTCGAGGCTCTCGCGAGGAGCGGGATAGGTGCGCTGGATCGCAGCCGAGCGTGTGCACGATATCAACCCTGACTGCGTTGTGCGCGCACACAGATGTTTCTTCCTGCCCGAGACGCAGGATCAGTTCGATTTTACCGAGTACGACTATGTCGTGGATGCGATCGATACCGTTACGGGCAAGCTCGCTATCATCGAGAAGGCCAAGGCGGCAGGCGTTCCCGTCATATCTTCGATGGGGGCAGGCAACAAGGTCGATCCCTCCGGGTTCGAAGTGGCAGATATCTACAAGACTTCGATATGCCCGCTCGCGAAAGTAATGCGCCGCGAATGCCGGAAGCGCGGCATAGACTCGCTGAAGGTCGTCTACTCCAGGGAGGAACCCGTAACGCCTGCAGCAGACGCGTCCTGCGATCCTTCTTCTGAGAGCACGGCGAGAAGATCCGTCCCGGGTTCTACGGCTTTCGTTCCTTCCGTGGTCGGGCTGATAATAGCAGGTGAAGTCATCAACGATCTGGCAAAGGCCGTTAAGGAGTAATCTATGCCTGTCTGCGTATCTACCGAAGTAATGCGTGCCAGCGATAAGTGGACGATCGAGAACCTCGTGCCGTCCAGAGAACTCATGGCAAGGGCGGGTAAGGCGATCTTCGACAGCTGTGAATGGAAGGCCCCTGTGGGGATAATCTGCGGCAAGGGCAATAATGCCGGCGACGGCTTCGTGGTGGCAGGCCTTCTCGCAGATCAAGGCATCGATTGTGAGATCGTGCTCCTGTATGAGGATTCGTTCTCAGACGACGGCAGATACTTCTACGACATATGCGCCCGTAAAGGCGTGCGGACGGTCAGGACCGGCGATTACGGAAAGTACAACACCATATTGGACTGCATCTTCGGAACCGGATTCAAAGGTGAGGTAAGAGAACCTGCCAGATCAGCGATCGAGCAGATCAATGCATCTTCCGCGTATGTCGTCAGTGCTGACATCAACAGCGGCCTGAACGGCGATACGGGTCTTGGCGATCTCTATGTCATCTCGGACCTTACGGTCTCGATAGGGACCTATAAGTACGGACATTTCCTCGGCGTGGCAGAGAAAGCGATGAAGGCCAGGGTCAACTGCGACATAGGGATAAAGATAATCGGGGAGACCAGAGAACTGCCTTGATTGCAAGGGTTTATAATTGTGTTATAATACAACCCGTCTATCAAGATTGTGTAGCTCAGCTGGATAGAGCGACTAGCTCAGCTGGATAGAGCGACCGCCTCCTAAGCGGTAGGCCAGCGGTTCGAATCCGCTCACGATCACCAGTAAAATCAAGGGGTTCAGGGTTTTCTGAGCCCCTTTGATTTTGGCCAAAAAGTGATGGAAGCTGATGGAACTACCTTTTCGTAACTTTACGATATTCTGTGCGATCTCAATTTATCACGTACATCCTCTGAAGCAGGAAGCAATTATGCTTTTTTGTTATCATATGCACTAGGGTAATAGAAAGGGCGTTATAAGTGAAAACTAAGACTTTTAAAAACAAAATACTAATATTCCGCAACATCATCCTAACTATTCTGGGATTGACTGTAGTTTTTCTGTTGTTTTCTTTCATAAGACACAGAATCCTGCTGGAAGGGGAGAAAGACATTCTCACTCCGCCCGGTCAGATGATCGATGTTGACGGACACCAAATGCATGTTTATTCGGTAGGAGAAGGAGACAAAACGCTTGTGTTGATGGCTGCAAGCGGTACTGTTTGTCCAAGCCTTGATTTCAAGAATCTTTACACAAGTTTGGGTGATGACTACAGGATAGTTGTCGTTGAGAAATTCGGTTACGGTTACAGCGATATTGTTAACCGGCCAAGAGATGTTGCAACCATTCTTTCTGACACAAGAGCGGCACTTAGCGGAGCGGGGATCGACGGTCCTTATATTCTTTGTCCGCACTCTTACTCCGGACTGGAAGCATTATACTGGGCACAGACTTATCCTGAAGAAGTTGAAGCTATCATAGGTCTCGACATGGTATTCCCCGAAACATACAACTATACCAAGGGCGGTGCTTTGGTCGAGCCGTATTATCTTGCACAAAACGGACTTATCAATCTCGGCATAGGAAGATTCATCTCTGACAGCACGTTTCTTCCCGAAGGCGGTTTCCTTTCTGAGAAAGAAGAGAAGATATATATAGCATTAGTTAACCGGATCGGCAATAACATTGACGTTGCAATGGAAGCATCTGCTGCGAAAGAAAATGCAGCGCTTGTTGCTTCCGGAGATAAACCTGATGTTCCGATGCTTCTGTTTTTGTCTGAGAAGAAACTGGACGGAAGCAATGAACTGTGGAAGAACATTGCATATGATTATGCTGATGGCCTTAGTTCTGTAGTATTTGTGGAACTCGACTGCGGACACTATATTCATCATTATGAGCCCGAAAAGATAGCTGAAGAGATCAAAGCATTTATTCAAGATTTGGATTAGAAAAGCGGGTTCCTTGCACCTAGTATGTATAATAAAGAGCAAAAGGAACTATCAGGCGGCTGAGTTTGGTTGAACGATGCACCAGTTTTGGAGTATCATTCAGGTATGAAAGAAGCCTTTTACTATGGAAGACGCTGAGGTCTTTATGACTGATAAAAAGACGGATAAAACAAAACGGGCTCCTAGAACAACGGGTACGAATAAGTACGTTCCTGAATTTTCTGATGCGTGTATCCATTCCGCTGTTTCGGATAAAGAATGCCATTTCTTAATGTTGTTTGAACGTCTAATATCTGCCATGACGGATATAGACAATATCGATATTGAACATATAGAGAATCTTCTTATTGAGATATGTTCGATGTTCAGGCTTTCTAAGGCGGTTACTAGAGTATACAAGAATCAACAGGAAGAGCAGGAAGGTGCAGGCGAGACGTTAAGTTGTTTCGATACCGGTAAAGAAGGTAACGAGATCCTTACCTTGCGGACTGTTACAAGCGTAATGTCCAGGGCAACCATTACCACATATATGGCGCCTGACGAAGAACCATTGACTGAAGAGGAGAGGTCAAAGGTCGAACTTGTAATGAGGACGGTCCTTAGTTTTGTGAGCCGCAACAGGATGAGGGATATTGTTTATGAACTTGCTTATTATGATGAAGCAGGGTATCCAAACCTCCGTAACTGGAGAGATTATCTCGATGATGTTGTAAAAAATAAGCGGACAGCGAACAAGCTGGCATTCCGTTATAATCTGAGGCATTTCTCGCTGATTAACAACGAGTTCGGGAGAAGTGCCGGTGATGTCATCATGTTAGATCACTTCAACAAACTCAAAGAGATCATCGGCGAGGACGGAATGCTTGCCCGTCTTGGCGGAGACAATTTCTTGGGAATGTGTTCTGCGGATAAGACGAAGACCGTGATCGATTATCTTACAGAGACAGAAGCAAAAGCACCCAAAGGCATGGTTGTAAATATTTCAACCAGTGCCGGCTTTTTCCGTATTCCGAGTGATCATGAAGTCAGGGCAGATGAGATCATGGGCAGCATTATCAATGCCTATCGTATCGCGCAGACCGGCGGTATGGATAATATCGTTTTCTACGATGAGGAGTTCCTTGAAAAAAAGGAAAAGAGCATGCGTGTCCAGCAGTATTTCCCTGAAGCGTTCGAACGAAACGAATTCATCCCGTTCTATCAGCCTAAGGTCAATGTGGTAAACGGCAGCCTCGTTGGTGCCGAAGCTCTCTGCAGATGGTTCCATGCAGGGAAGATCATACCGCCTGCGGAGTTTATACCTGTTCTTGAGCAGACAAGTGAGATATGCAGGCTTGATTTCCATATGCTCGAATGCGTATGCAGGGACATGAAGCGCTGGTCAGACGAAGGCAGAAAACTGATAAGGATATCTATTAATTTCTCAAGAAAGCACATTTATAACGCATACCTCCCGGAGACGATTGCTGAGATCGTTGACCGTTACGATCTGCCTCATGAACTGATCGAGATCGAGTTCACCGAATCCACATCCGAGGTCGAATTCAGTGAATTAAAGCGGATGGCGACTGAACTCAGCAATATGGGCTTCTCGATATCGATAGATGATTTCGGTATCGGTTATTCCTCCCTTAATCTGATCAAGGATATTCCGTGGGATACATTAAAGATTGATAAGAGTTTTCTGCCTGACGGATACGGTAAAGACAACGATATGAGCAACATAATGTTCAGGCATGTTGTGTCGATGACAAATCAGCTGGGAATGGAATGCATTACTGAAGGCGTCGAGACCATAGAACACGTTAACACTCTGAGAAGTAACGGATGTGATATCGCTCAGGGCTATTACTTTGACAGACCTCTTCCTGTGGCAGATTTTGAAGACAGGATTGCCAAGGGAAAGTACGAGATCGAGTCGCAATCTGAAATCTGATCAGTTTAAGATCCATTCTGTTGAGAATGGCAATGTTACAGGCGACCGGATTATAGATACA
>CADAIP010000042.1 GCA_902787975.1 Oscillospiraceae bacterium | reverse complement strand
CATGACTCACTTAACGACGGACTCGCAGCTGTCGCTATCGGAATGAAGCTGGGAGGTAAGTATGAGTAATAATGTTCAGGGCAATGTATTGAATAAGCCGATTGGAGGCACTAAGAAAATCAAGTATCCCGATAAGGAAGTCATCAACTTCATTAAGGATGAGAAGAAAAAGTCTGATGGCAAGGCAATACTTGTGTTTACTTTGTTTATGGCTGCGCTTCTTGTGTTCATTTATTTTGGAGTTATCAGACAGCTCCAGAAGATCAATGAAGCAGAGGCAGTATACAAGCAGACCTTATCTGAATTGAATGATCTGAAAGAGAAGAATGAAGAGATGGCTGATGTTGAGGAAGAATACAATTCCCGTATCGAGATGTATTACTCTTTGGAAGAAGCAGAGTATTCTAACCGTAAAGAGATAATCGATATGATCAGTGAGGATGTTCTTCCTTACCTGGATGATATCAATGTTAGTGTCGCTGATGACAATACAATCTTGATAACTGCTAATCAAGCCGACTTTTATACCGTAAGCCAGGTGCTTGATATCTTAGAAGCAGATGACAGGGTTTATTATGTAAATGTCTCTACTTCTAACCAGCAGAGTGACGAAGAATCCGGCTATACGGTAGATGCACAGTACATGATTACCTGGAACTATGAAGAAAGCGAGGTGAACTGATATGTTAAACCATAAATTCACATCCCGCGAAGCCGCTGTAATACTTATACTCGTTGCAGTAATCCTCGGTTATTTCTACTACTATGTCGTATATCAGAATTTTGAGGCAGAACTAGCCAAGTATGACACGATGGAGCTCGAAGACGAGATCGCTACCGAAGAAACGAAAGCTATGCGCCTTGCCAAGATGAAGGAAGAACTTGAAGCCGGTGAGGCAAGTTCTTCAATCCTGGGAGTTTATAACAATCAGAGTGAAGAACTCAGTGCATTGGCAGATATTCTTGAAGGCAATGCATCCAATATTACGATGAGTTGGAGTGATCCGCAGCTTCTCGGAACCGTTGTTAGAAGAGATGTTTACATATCATTCACTACAGGCAGCTTCGATGAAGCAGGAGGTCTTATAAAGCAGATTGCAGACTGCGAGTATGCTCTTCTTATCGTTGATATGTCCATGGATGAGAACGAGAATGTAACGGAAGTCGAAGTAGAGTCCCCTCAGACAACGGAAGCTCCTGCTGATATTGAGGGCGAAGACGTTGCGACAGAGACTGAGACTACTCCGACTGCAACACCAGCGACGACAACAATTGTTAAGAAGCAAACAACAGTAGATCTGACGATCAGATTCTTTGAGACAACAAATGGTGCAGTCAACCTGAACGGTCTTACGTTGCCTGAACCTGTAGTTACTATAGAAGAGGACGAAGACGGTCTCCCTTCAACGGAAGAGCTCAATGAGCAGATCAACGGAGATTAAGTATCACAATAACTCTAAAGCAACAAAGCCGCCTCACTTGAGGCGGCTTACTTTTTGAATTCAATTTTGCTCTCTTTGCTGACTGTCATTGATCCTGTTACGTGCTGTATCGTAGACCTCTTCGTCTGTGCGCATGCCAATCACTATGATGATCATTTGCGAATTAATTCTGACGAGTTTATATATGATTCTAATGCCGGAACTTTTGAGCTTGATCTTCAGCAATCCGGTCAGGTCATTACCGTGCTTGTTTCCCAAAGGCTTACCGTATCCGCCTTCACTATGTGGAAGCGGATTGTTGCAGACTTTACTGATAGCTTTGCGTACTATTAGTCGCTGGGAATTATCAAGTGAACTGAAATCTTTTCTTGCTTGCGACGTGAATTCAACAGACCAGCTCATTCGAACTCGACATCATCCATTGCTTCGAGGTCTTCTTGGGTAATACCAAATTCGCGATCGATCTCTTCCAGGGGGATAAGAGTAGAAGGATCAAGTTTATTCAGTCTTTTGGCAGCCATGATCATGTCGTGGTACTCTTCAAGCCGATCCATTAACTCAACATATTTGTCAGGAGCCATTATAACTGCCTCGGCCTGATTGTTCTTCATAACGACCTTAGTGCCGTTCGTTCTCACATCTGAGAATATCTGACCTGCCATTCCGCGGTTGAACTGCGAGATAGGAATTGTATTTGTAATAGCACTCTTTACGGATTTCATAGTTATCATCTCCTTTGATTTGATTCTAATCTCTCAAAGGAAATACGTCAACAAATATATCAGTAAATCTACTGACGTATATACTGTTAATGTTTCGCCGGGTCCAGACCGAACTCTTCGGCCACTTCGCTCTTATCCGTCCAGCCGATATAGTATGCCGTGATCTCGGTGAGCTCGTTGGAGATCTTAGTGTAGTAGGGCAGACCGGTCTCTATGTCGTAGGTCGCATTCATTATCTCGTTCGGCAGATTCTCGCTGACATATGCTACGAGTTCATCAGTAGTGCCGTAGTTATTGCCGAAGTCGTCCGCTTTATACAGGTCCGGCGCTCCGAAAGTATGCAGTATCTCATGCGCATACGATGCAGGGTTCTCTTCGCCGTCTATGCTGTTGCAGTAGATCCTGCAGAACTCATACGGGTACACAAAGCCTTCGTCGCAGACGATGGTGCATGAATTCCTGTTGTAGTTGCTTGGGGTGTTGATAAAGAGCATGTACACGACGCTGTTTGCGCCGAACTCCGCTTTTATGTCGTCTATCGGTGCGAGATTGCCTGCGATGTACTGCCAGACCTCTTCGATCCCTTTCGCGCCGGAGTTGTTGAGGATCTCGTCGGACATTTTCGCCTCGTAGTAAAGGCTCGGGTTTACGGTCCAGTCGCACTTGAAGTCGACGAACTTGTTCCAGGAAGCGGCCTGCGATTCTATCCAGGATGTTCCGAGCTTGAGGTAATTCAGTGTGTGCGAGATGGTCGTCTTATCGTCAGGGTCGGTAAAGTCCCAGGAATATGTTGGCGTTGATACGAAGACCGATACTACTGCGACGATCCCCTCGCAGCTGTCGGCAGATCCGTGCGGGAGCTGGGGCGGAGCCGTAACTTCGGTAGGAACGCTGCTCTCGGATCCGGGTGAGTCATAGAGTCCGGGTCTTATATAGCAGCCCGTGAAGGCGAGCATCACGCAAATAATAAATATAAATACGGTTTGTTTTATCTTCATGGTGAGAATTATATCTTTATTCGCCTGCAGGCTCAAATCTTTGGTAAATGTGCTTCCGCACAGCAGGCAGGGGATTTGATATTTTATGTCTATGGCTAGAACGATCGACATGACAACCGGCAATCCGATGAAGCACATCGTGAGATTCACGATACCTCTGTTCCTCGGCAACGTTTTCCAGCAGCTGTACAACATGGCAGACAGTGCCATCGTAGGGCAGAAACTGGGTGTTGAGGCGCTGACGTCGGTAGGTCAGAGCGCGTCGATCACTTTCCTCATCATAGGTTTCTGCATGGGTACCTGCGCAGGCTTCGGCATCCCGATCTCACAGAGGTTCGGCGCGCGCGA
>CADAIP010000041.1 GCA_902787975.1 Oscillospiraceae bacterium | reverse complement strand
CTTATCGCATTTCAGACGAATCAGAGAAAAATAACTCATCGGCTTCAGAAAAACAGTAATCGGACAGATGTACTTGCAGAATGCCCGGTTATCCTTGAAGGAAAATGCAAGGATAATTCCTGTCGTATAATAGAGAATGTTACCAATGATAAATGCCCAGAACATGATTCTCTCAAGGCTCCCCACATGAGCAAGGAACAATGCTGCAACAAAGATCAGCGAAGCCGCAAAGGTGATATACCTGATCCATCCTATTTTTCTTCGCGGCTCCTTTGGCACTTTGTAGGGCAGAAAATCCAGCACCATAGCTGTCCAGCAGGCATATCCGCACCATCCGCGTCCAAATATCAGCGGTCCGAATATTTTGGCTACGGCATAATGTATTGTTGCAGCCTCAAACACGCCTGTGAACAGATAATACCAGAATCCCTCGATCTGCATATTTTCGTTACATATCAACCCAAGATAGACAAGCATGTACAGACCGACAAGAAGTTGAACAATGCGCCTGGCATACTTATATTTTTTAATATACAAAAAAACACCAAGTGAAATGGACAGACCAATGTAGCTGAAATTGAACAGATAGAACAGATTGTTCTTTGTCAGCCATAAGGTAATTGCGACCGTTTCGAATACAACCAGCATAATGATCGGCATAGCATATTTCTTCATTTTTGCATCCCCAACAAACTTCGATTTGTTTCTTAGATAGTTATTTTCACGATTTAATGCATTTCTATTTTTCTGCTGTAACATATTCCCCGTTCCTAAACTTTACAAAAGATCCTGTCATGCCATATGGAATAAGCGACATTCTTGCAGTGATAACCGTCAGCATTCATAAAAGGCATCGAATCAAAGTCTTCTCTGTTAAGATCTTTCCTGAATGAGAGCAAGGTGTTCATAAGATCATTTCGAAGTTCGAAAAGAACTTCCTTACCCTGATCAAAAGTATCTGCCTTTTTGATCAACATCTGCAATTTCTTATTCTGTTCAGACCATTCTTTGTTCATGATTTTTCTAAACTCTTAGTCCATAAAACTGTAAATTATCCGTCCTAAAGATTCTCTTCTTCAAACAAGAAATTGCATTCACCCGATCACTTTCTGACAAATCTGAAGACATTCGCCTTATCTTCATCAGAAAGCTCTGTGATGTAAGCAAGGTACATATCCGTAACATAGTCGTTCATGCCCTTGTCAACAATCTCAGAAAGCTTACTACGCGCAGCTTCTCTCTGGCCTAAATGAAACAGCCTGACCGCTTCCTTGAACTCTTCGGAGTTGGCGGCACGTTTTTGTCTCTCCTCTTCCGGCAGACAGTCGAGCACCTCGTAAACAGACTTAACCTCATTTACGCCGGCGACCTGGATCATGCCGAGATAGCGAAGGTTGACCGACTCTGAGTCTTCCATCCTGTCGAGCGTATCCTTCGTGATCAGCATGGCGGTCTTAAACTGTTTCGTAAGAGACTCCAGACGCGAACTTAAGTTGACGGTATCGGAGATGACAGTTCCCGACAGACGCTCGCGCTCACCTACGATGCCCACCATCGCCATGCCCGAGTGCAGGCCGATACCGATGTTGATGCTGCTTACGTTAAGCTCTTCTGCCGTCTTCGGGTCAAGCACGATAGCCCTGTACAGTTCATTTCCTGCCTTCACAGCGTCATCTGCACTCTCGAAAAGCGCCATTATCGCATCACCGATGTACTTGTCGATAAATCCGTTGTTCTCTCTTATTATCGGTCCCGCCTTGCCGTATACGGTATTAACGAATGCGAAGTTTTCTTTGGCAGTCATGATCTCGGAGTTGATCGAGAAGGAACGGATGTCGCAGAACAGGACCGTAAGGTCGCGGCTGCTCGCATCTCCGAGCTCAAGATCGGAAATATTATCTTTCCCCAGGTACTCCTTGAACTTCTGCGGAACGAACTTATAGTAGAATTTCTCAGCCTTATCCTTCTCGTTAAAGAGCGTCTCAAGGCTCTGGCCCATCTCGTTGACCTTGTTGCAAATATCTCCGAGCTCGTCATTCGACCTGTATTTTACTCGTGCAGAGAGGTCGCCGTCCGATATCCTTTCGACGGTATTCCTGGCTTTCTTGATGGACCTTGTAATTCCGATGGTGCTAATGGTAACGATAAAGGTCATGATGACAAAGATAAGTGAGCCGTACAGCATCTCATTTACCATAAAGTCTCTTCTTATAAGCCAGAAGCCCTTGTTCTCGGTAGTCGCAACGAAGTAGAAGTTCCCGCTGCCGCTCTTGTCTGTGATCCGCTTCGTGGCATTTATACTGCTTGTACGGGCACCATCTTCGGAGAAGAAAGAATCTATATTATCCACTATGTAAACGTCATCATTAGAAGCTTCCTCATCAATATAATCCAGATCGGAAACGTTATACATAGGCTGAACGAGCCGGTCGCTTCTTGCCAATACGACATCAGTGCCGTCAGTTCTGTGATAAATAACCGAGAAGTAATACTCGCTTGTTAATTCCGGCAGACGGTTCTGTCCCAGATCCTGAAGTATTGTATTAAGCCTGCAATATGCTTCGCCCGTATTCCCGTTTACTTCAAGAAGCCCTGAAAAATCGCAATCTTCGAGCTCTTCAGCACCCAATTCAGCGATAATAGAAACTTCCCTCCGGATGGTTTCATTATTCCGGTTAATAAAGTAAGAATATAAATTTACAGCGATCATCACTATAAGTATTACAAGGATAGGTATAGTAAAGGCTATCTGTTTGAACAACAGAGTCTTCTTTCTGATAACAAGGTTGATCAGAAGAGCAAAGATAAGGATCAGTATCAGATATCCGCTTATATCGGTCAGCATCATCGGCCAGTGGCGATCCAGTTTGATGATTATGTTCTTGTCGATGAGTGTCCCATCCTTTAAGACCAGGATCGCATTATTGCAACAGATGACGAGCACCTCTTCTCCCGTCTCATCGACATATGTATCTAAGAACTTGACAGAAGAGCCAGAGCTTATCTCACAAACCTCATTAAGTGTGCCGTCTTCAAGAGCGAACACCTTGTCCGGTTCGTTCTGATCAAATACATAGATGGTTCCGTTAAGCAGGACCGCCTGCGAGAAACAGGGATTCTCACTTTGTCCCTCTGATGAGATATCGAAAGTGTAGATGATCTCTTCAAGAGGCTCTCCGAATCCTACTCTATATACACGCCCGTCGCTTCTTAAGAACAGGAAGCTTCCGTCGATCGGAATAACTGCTGATGTGTATGTACCGTCAGGCTCATTTGTGTACTTATCACTAATCGTAATGCCGGACGTATTCGTATCGATGGAATAAAGAGTGACGCCACTTATATCTACAACAGCGAAAGTGACCTTGCCGTCATAGTAATGAAGTCTGCTGATCCTGGACTCACTTGTACACCCGTCATATTCAATCTTGCATACTTCACCAAGATACCTGTAATCATCGGATACCCTTACAATGCTTTCTCCGGTTAAGAAGGTACTGTCAGTAGTATCATATAAAACCGCATAGATCACATTATCATCCGTCACAGCATAGTTGCGGATGCGGTCGACCTGATTAGCTGCAGCATCAGTTATGAGGTATGAATAATTAGCGTAGTTATACTCTTGAGTATCTATGTCGAAGATGGCGCAAAGCTCAAACCCGGACAAACCCACACCGCTTAGAAGTATCGCCGTACCATTATCGCTTACCGCGAATTCCTTTACTTTATCAAGCGGGATCTCACTCGGCGTCTCCAAGTCCTCAAGCTTGTATTTATCGAAGTAACGCCCGGTCGGATAATATGCTGAGAGAAAATTGCTTACCGCAAATAAGATTACCAATGCAAGCAACAACCACCTTGCTTTACCGCAAGTTACCTGTAACGCCTTCTTCAGAAAAGCCAAAGGCTTAAAAGGTTTTCTATCGCTGCCGTTCTCTCTCATACATAGTAATTATAACTGATGATTATCCTATCTGAGGGTTACCCCTATTCTACTTATATTCCTCAAGCATATTAGCAAACTTTTGGAGCCAATAGCCGTTATATACCGGTTTGTATTTGCTCCACAGGGGTTCTGTCTGGGTGAATTTCTTCACCAAGAGCCACAGTTCATATGCTGCACCTTCACGATCGGAATAGATCTTTGTTGCTTCATCTGCCATGAAAGCCATAATGAACTGCGCCCTCTTTTTCTTAAGATAAAGTGCCGTTCCAACAACGGCTCCCCAAAGGCCAATCCCCAACGCCATAATGAAACCCGATACAACTATCACACGTGCAACATCGTTATGCGGATCCTTAAGCAAGTTTATCATCAACATACAACCCATGAACACGAAAAAAGCTCCGCCAAGTGTTCCCATGACCTGGAAGACCGTCCATCCTCTTTTCTTGTTTGATATTCGTACTACATGTGTCATCTGATATGCCATCCTTTTCGGGTAATAAGGGAAAACTTTTCAGGATCTCTAACGCGGGCCATTCTGCAGATTTAGCATTCTTCACCTGAAAGGTTTCTTAAGCCTTCCATTCCAATTTTCATTGCATTATCAAAGCTATCTGCAATATGTTTATAATCCCTAACATCTGAATAGGTGAACCAATCGGGTCCCATATATTCGTCAGTAATTCTCTTTTGAAGGAACACTTCATAATACTTCTCTTCTTGATAAACCTGAAACTTATACTGCTTATCTGAAGAGTATTCCTCATGTATAAGATTACTTCTCATATTCCCGTCTCCTGTAAAACGACAAACATTTGAACCTGACTCCTTAGTCGTATTTTCTGATTCTCTTCGAAACTAATCTACATGATGCATAATTCTCAACCGCTGAGCTTCATTAGCGGAGAAACCGAATTTCTCATAAAACGGAATCTTATCCGGCATTGCACATAACTCAACAAAAATATCTGTATCTGGAATACCGTGATCATTGATAAACTTTAGCAATTCAGCGATCAGCATCCTACCAATCCCTTTTCCCTGATATTCAGGCAACACTATAACATCTTTGATGTAATAACAAAGGCCCATATCACCTATAACCCTTGCCATCGCAACAATCTTATCGCCATCAAATATCGATACTCTATATAAGGTCTTATCCATCGCCAGTCTCGTCTGCTCGAGAGATGGTCCTGCACCCCATACGGATTCCCACATATAGATAAATTCCCATACGGATTCCCACATATAGATAAATTCTTCTGCCGTTAATTCGTCATGCTTTACTACTAACACACCTATATTCCTCTTTCTTTAAACCTCTAATCTGCTGATCCGATCTCTATCCCTTCTTTATATCCGGATCTATCTTTCTGAGTTCATATCCTTCGGGCAAACCGGCAGCCATTTCCGCCAGACGTTCCCTGTCGAAAACAGTGTCTCAGCTTTTGATGTATCTTCCAATTCACAGATCATGTGCCGCATTCCTTCATCGACCATATATACTCACTTACCCTTTAAGATCTCTACAATATATTCCATGGACTCAAGCTGTGACTTTCTGCAGATCTCAAGATCCTTAAGTTCATTGGTGATGCCGTATCTTCCAAAAGATCCGGCATGATCCCATTCATGCAGCCATGCCATAGACAGACAATCAAAACAGCCGGGCGTATTCTCC
>CADAIP010000040.1 GCA_902787975.1 Oscillospiraceae bacterium | reverse complement strand
ATTATCGTTCAGGAAGAGATCATATGAAAGAGATCATCGTTCCTTTGGATGTTTTGAGAAGCCAGACCTTCTTGCCCTCAATGCAGTGCATCTGGGTATAAGCATCAGTCACGACGGAGACCTCTTCACCGGTGTCTTCTATCCTGACTGTAACCCGGTCAGTGCTCGTTTCCACAGGCATATCATAGGCATTGTCCGTATAATACTTATGGGTCTCCCGGTGAGTGACCCGGCATTCCTTTATGCCTGTGACCTTAAATCCCACGCATGAAATCAACGAGATTATTGCAATGATAAGGAAAGGTAACGCTATAAACACCGGAAGAAACAGAAGGATGACCGATACTTTGAGCCATAAGATCACACCTAGAACGATAAGCAGCAAGGATATCACGAAAAAGACTATGGATCTTATCAGGTCCTTCCGCCGCTTTTGCCGGAAGAGTTGCGTTTCCGCCTCGATGCGGCTTCTATGTTCTTCGGTAACAGGATCAAACTTAACCTTATCCAAAGAAACCAGATTTGGATTAGGATCAAGCTGATATGAATAGTTATAAGGCATTATGTCTAGTCCTTTTTGCTGTTTATTATAGTCCATTTAAATCAGAAGATATTACAGAATAACTTTCTCTTGAATCATATCCTTGTATTTCTCGTATTCCTGCTTCCAAATTTCGCGCAGGCCGTCTGTTATATTTCCGGCTTTTCCTCTGGCTGTTAAAACAGCTTCTCTTTCTTCCGGAGATCTTCTCGCGAGCGGCTTGATATCACCGCTTTTGCATGTTTTCGAAAACTGACTGAAAGAATCAGAGATTTTAAACCTATCAAATCCTTTCTCGTGGTCACAGAAGAAAACGCTTCCTTTTTCTATTCCCTCAGTACCAATGGCGTAACAGTTTCCATATGAATCCTCGCCAATTGGAACGCTCTTTGTATTTTCCCACACCGGAATTTGCAGATAATCTTCAATATTCTTTTTCGCATTGATTCCGAAAATATATCTGAGATCAGATGAGAATCCTTTTGTTTTTACTTCGGTATTAGGTGTATCTCCTCCATTGTACTTAATCAGGAACTTGCGGTATTCTTCATCCAGTTCAATACCGAGCTTGCGCTCCAAGCCATTTACAAACTCTTCTGATCCGTTTCCATACTTTGAAATCAATAACATACTATTCTCTTATACCGCTTAGTTCATTTTCCTGTTTATTATCCATTCCAATTCAGCATACTCACATTAACTGCGCAATAAGGACTTTCAGCTTTAATAACATCAGTACGCCCATCTTCAGTCCTTGTTAAGCCTTCATTAGTTTTCTCGTATATGCGGTAAACGAGCCCATTCTCATAGACCGTGACTTTTTCCGCATGAGCGATCGTATACGACTTTGTGTCTGACTGTATATTCCGCGGATTATCAGCAATGACTTCATATACATCCAGGACGATCCTTATCCGGTCAGCATTTTCTTCTATGGTCTTAACAAGGTAAACGTTGTCGCATGGTCTTCCTATCCAGTCACCATAGAAAGTAATATAACATTGCTTGTTTAATTCATGCATCTGTTTCATTCTTGACTCACTATACCATCAAGAAGTATTTTCAATTCTTCAAAACCCTTCGGCCATTTTGTATTTGAAGCCTGCCAATCGCCTGTACTCATGGCAGTACCTTCCAAAATGCAGTGCGTACCGTCTGAGTATTCTATATCGATTTTATATGAAATATACTTTGTCATGGCAGTAGAAAAATAAGAATAGTTGTAATGCTGTGCCCAGTTTTCAGCTGGTTCAAACGCTGACCTTATTGAATCAATATCTGATTGTTTTAACTCATATTCATCGGATTGTTCAAGCTCATATTCAGGTGAATTTCTATTAGCGTCACGAGTGAAACGGAAAACTCCTCTTTCCAAATCAAACGAATAGTGATCATCAAAGTTTTGGAAGTCTCCAAATTGATAATCAACGGATATTATGTTTTGCACATCCTGAAATCCTTCAGGCCTGGAAATGCCTGAACATCCGCACAGAATTGTAAAGACCAGGATTATAGAAATTGAAGCGATTATTTTTCTCATTTCGCTCATCCCCCATTCCTAATATTATATTCCACGAGGTTCCGACATTCCGCTTACCTGAAGCACCGTTCCTTTGGAAATCCCATATTGAGTACCATTCTCAAGGCACAAAGCTACTTTAGTATTCGTCGCGATTCTCACCTTGGTTCTGAATATTTCCAGTTCTTTAATCAATATCTGATCATTTCCACTGGTACCCTCAATACAGACCTTATCGCCTGTTCTGATAGTTCCATTGATCTGACCTACAACGATCAGATCCTGAGAGTTATTTAATCTGAAAGTATCCTCAACTGTATATGTACCCCCAGACGGATTCTGATCTGAATTATCATTATCTTTCTTGCCTAATATTTTTCCCAATATACTCATATTTATATCCTCAATAAGTTGTACTGTTTAATTACTGTACTAACTTTACACATACATTATAAGACACATTATGCAGAACGCTAAGAGCAGAACCCACGCAACTTTTGTTAACATAAAACCCGCCGAGATGTAAGTTTTCGTTGGTGGACACCATATGCTTTTGAGCCTAGACTAATGTCAACAATAATTGCATAGGTGTGAAAAACATGAGAAAACACTATTTAGACAACATCAGATGGGTGACGGTCGTTGTGGTCGCGCTCTATCACGTTCTTTACATGTACAATGCGGAAGGCATATCAGGCGGCGTCGGAAAGATCACAAGCTTAAGCATTCAGCACTACGACGCTTTTATGTATCTCGTTTATCCGTGGATAATGCCGGTGCTCTATATCGTTGCAGGAATCAGCTCGAGGATCGTGCTTGATAAACATACCGCGAAGGAATTCATAAGAAACAGAACCAGAAAGCTCCTGGTCCCTTCGACTATCGGTGTTCTTGTCTTTCATGTTGTTCAGGGTTATGTCAGCATGTCGTTTGGCGATGCGTTTGCAGAGCTGGCTAAAGCCGGAGTTCCGGCTCCTGTCATATTCATGATAATGGTTGCTACAGGCAGCGGAGTGCTCTGGTTCTGCCATCTCCTGTGGATCTACAGTCTTATCCTGGTACTGATCCGCAAGATTGAGAAAGGACGCCTTTTGAACCTTGGCGCAAAGATGCCTGTGTGGCTCGTCATTCTGCTCATTTTCCCGCTGTGGGGAGCAGCGCAGATCCTCAATGCACCGATGGTCACGGTGTACAGATTCGGGTATTATCTTGCTTTCTTCCTGATCGGATACTACGTGTTCTCAAACGATCAGGTAATCGAAAAACTCAAAAAACATGCAGTCTGGTTCATAGCTGCAGGTGTGGGTCTATGCACGGCATTCACGATCATATACTTTTTTGTAAAGGACGGGATGAGTTTTGCGGATAAGCCTGTAAACACAGGTCTCTTATATGTCGCATGTTCTTATTCCGGATCCCTTGCCATGATCGCCGGTTTCGCAAGATATGGCGATGTCAGCAGCAGGTTCACCGAATGGATGAGCAAGAGGAGCTTCGGGCTTTATGTTTTCCATTATCTCGGCATCTCGTCGATGGCACTGATATTTGCGAAGCATATGTTGTTGCCTGCGCCTCTTTGCTATATCATCAGTCTGTTGGCGGGGTTCGTTTTCGGATACGGCCTTTACGAGATCATTTCGAGGATCCCGTTCTACCGCTGGGCGGTACTGGGCATCAAGAAGGAGAAAAAGCATGTTCAAAGATAATCTTATCCATCTGCGCAAGATCAGGCAGCTTACTCAGGAAGAAGTTGCCGACAGGATCGGAGTCACCAGGCAGTCCGTAGCAAAGTGGGAATCGGGCGAGACTGTTCCCGATCTTGAGAAATGCAGGCTCCTGGCTGAGCTTTTCGGCGTGTCTTTGGATGATCTTGCGAACTATGAACCTGACGAGAATATGGGAATGGAATTGCCTCCGAAAGGCAAGCACATGTTCGGACTGGTCACTGTCGGTGACAAGGGGCAGATCGTGATCCCTGCCAAGGCCCGCAAATTATTTGATATTTCGACCGGAGACCAGCTCATCATAGTTGGCGATGAGGGGCAGGGACTGGCTATCTTAAAGCCGGAGTACTTCCTTTCGCTGGCCCACATGATCGAAAAAGAGAAAACAGACAACAGATAACGCTTCGGATCAAAAACTGTATTTCGTACTTATTTCCAGATGCCCGCTTTCCCGGTCGAAAACAAAAACATCTTTGCAAAACAAGAGATACGGTGTTTCTTTCCGGTTGCTTTCAAACATGTCTGAAGCCATCTTCAGAATCTTTTTCACAAGCTTCTTATCGCTTGATTTCGTGTACAAAACGATGTCCTTTGTGGGGACGCACACGATCAGATCGTCGTTCAGGTCATCCGAGAGATTTTTCCAGACATAGTCAAGGCATAAGCTTTCCGCTTCGAAATCCCCGCCTGCCAGGATGCCGTAAACGCCGGGCTCTTTGGATTCACTCCATCTGTAGTTAATATCTCTGCAGAGATTATCGAAGGCCTTGTTCCACAGTTCCATGACATCAGCCCCGTCAGGCAGCTTGTCGTAAGTTATATAGGTTAGAACACTGCCCATATCTTGAACAAGCATGCCGATAAAACTGTCCATTACGCGGATCATTACCATCTGATCCGGATAATCCGGAGCAGATGCATCCGGGGGCATCAATGATATCTGGTTTTGCGGATCTTTGGCCCAGTTCTTCTTTATTCTTGGATATATTTTCGTCTCGTCGAAAACAAAATCATCGCTGAATCCGTCTTCAAACGGACCGTCTTCAGATGAATGCGTCCATTCGATATCACAGATATCATCTTTTCCCTTAATGAAAGCACGCACGCGTTCAAGAAAATCAATGCAATACTTACTGTATGAATATTGTGCAATGATGCGGATCACGGGACGGAGTCCGGGCTTTGCCTCTTCGGCCTGTCCACTCGCGATGTAATTAAGATAATCATTGATCTTATCCTGGAGAATACGGCCGTGCTCTTGACGGGTCGCAGGCTCCCATTTCATATCATCAAGGATCACCAGGACGTATCTTCCGTCTTCTTCCAATGTTATGTCTATAACTCCGCGATCTCTTACATTTGACATATTAATTATCCTTACAGGTCAGCTGATAGTGCAGAGCTTTCCTCTTAACACATAGCCTATCTTTTCATAGCAGGCATTTGAAGCAGCATAATCCGCATCAGTGTAGAGCATGGGCAGGAACCCGGCAGTCTGGGCAATCCTTGTTACCTGATAGACAAGGTGCTCCGCATAGTGTCTGCGCCTGAATTCATCATGTGTATATACCAGGCCAATCGAAGCCATATCCCCTACAGGATGCCAGTTACAGCTGGAGGCATATTCACCATCACCTGTTTTCCAGAAATATGCCGTGCCTGCCTTTATATCGTTTTCTGCATAAGTCTTGTATTGTTCACGGCTCTCCTGATCTATTCCGACAGCTATATGAAACATATCGAAAAAGTCGACTAGGACTTTAACATCATCTTCTGTGCATTGGTGCAGCTCTCCGTCCACAACCGTTGAAGGAGCTATCGGAGAAGGACAGTCGTACGCAAAGAGGTTCGTAGAGATCTTAAGATCTAAACCGTCCTTTTTAGCTCTGACAATAAAGTATTCTGCCAGTTCATACTTAATGTTAAAACGGTGATCTCCGTCCATAAATGAATTGTCTTTTGCAATCTTATATGCCCGCTCCATCTCATCTTCAGGAGCATTATCAGGAGTCCATATCCACACAGGATACGGTTGTCCTGTAAAGCAAATAATAAGCCTCTCGTGATCTGATAAGCGCAATGCGCATTCTTCTTTTATGATCCTCGACATTACTGAGAACGTATATTTGTCCCGGCTTAAAAGTTTAAAGTCTCTTTCATCTACAAATGTATCCGTGATCATTTCACTACTCTGATTCCTTTTCCGGTTAGTATATCTTCCTGCTGATTTATTGTTCTTGTGCTTTGAGATACTTGTTTAATTCCATCATCGCGATGGTATCAATTCCTGTTAAATAACTGTGCAGGAACATAAGAAAAACCATTAGAGACCAGCCGAACAGAAAGTTAATATCCGGGTGATTCGGCGCAATGATAAGTCCCGCTACCGGTAAACCGAATATGATCACCAGGATCAATAAGTAAAGAAGAATAATTCCAATCCATCCGCCTACGCTGCGTTTTATATACCTCTTGTATTTATTATCTTCCTTGCGAATATATGTTATCTCTTTATAACCGTGGGAGCGATGACTGTCATGCCAGACAGACACTGTAATATATTGAGGATAACTTACATTCTCGCTCTTTTCGATGCGGGCAGGATGCTTCTTCCTTACCGCCCATGCAATAAGATCAATAAGAAATCCCATTAGCTGAGATATGCCGATGATAAACGCCCATATCAGAATAAAAGAATTCAAGTCATCCATACAAGTATTATATCCAACACCGATGCTCTTATGTGTGATATTTTATCTAACTGCTGATTATCGCAACTAAGGGATCTCTCCATCAGACAAGATAATTATAGCATTTGATCATCCGAGCTCCGGCTTCCGTCTATTAATCACGATCAGTGCAATTGCAGCGGCTACTAACACAGCGGTTGTGATGATACTTGCTTCGATACCGTACTTTCCGCCATTTAATATATTGTCTCCGACAGAACTCATATCAAATACGGCAGCATTGATCTCATCA
>CADAIP010000039.1 GCA_902787975.1 Oscillospiraceae bacterium | reverse complement strand
TACTTGAGTATTGACTTATAAGTTCCATCCATTGAATACTCGTCACCTTCTGTCGTAAGTGTAACTGATGAATGGGGAATCCAGAAACTTCCTTCGTACTTGCACATTACCGGTTTGGTAGGATTATAGTAGTTGTCCTTAATTATGACAATGTATTTGATCATCGATCCTTCTACTTTGAAATAAGTCTCGACAATCCACTTGTCTACGACAACACCATTTGAATCTTTTGTCTTCATCTGGCTGGGAAGGAATACATATTCGTCATCGCCGCACATAAGAACGCAATTCTGAGTCATTCCTGAAGAATCATCAGTGTATGTAGCGATCTTCCATGTTGCGGATTCCTTTTTTGAAACCTTGGCAAGAACTGAATTCTCAATACCATAGCCATAGAGAACTGCATAATCAGATGAATCATTAAGATTGTATGTCATGACAAAAGAATCTTTGATAGAAACCATAAGAGCTGTTGTCAAACCGAAAACTATTGCAATGATGGCAAGAGCTAACATCATCTCGACGAGTGTAAAACCGCGTCTATTCTTATTAGTACGTCTCATGTTATTCCTCCGAAATTGAATCTAGCCTATTATCACATCGTGAATGAGTTTCCGATAGGTACAAAAGATGCAGGATTAGTCGGATTGGGCAGATAACCCCAACAATACTCTCCGGACTTTACATTAGCCCCAAATGTACTTGCATTGATCTTATAAATACCTACATGACCAAGATAAGCATTATTGATCATCTCATCGAGATTAGTTGCAGAACCGATCTTTGTCGAATCATAATTCTGCGTAGGAATATAGAAGAATGTCTTTCTGTTAGCGGCTACAGACTCATTCTCAACAACGCCGTTTATCTCAACAACGGAAGGAATGGCTGTATATGCAAATTCAACAGCATTGAGGTTATTCAATCCTGTTGTTCCGACACCATTTGTTGTAACAGCACCGGAAACATCGAAAGAAATTGTTACATTACTGGTTGAACTGGCTCCACTAACATAAGAACCTGATCCCTTATAAGCAATCTCACCTACGAGTGCGTAATTATTTGCTACCTTGACACCGGGAGTAGTACCATACGGATTACTCTTCGAATGCAGATCAGAAAGCGTATTCATGCAGCCGCTGTAGTTTGTAGCTGCAGCTTTTGTATACACAGAGGTATGGTATGAATAACCCATTGTAGCGGCAAATCCATTGAGAAGCATGGAGGATATGATCACCATGATGGCGACAGACAATAATGTCTCAAGGAGAGTAAAACCGGTTTTGATCTTAATCTTAAATAATCTCTTCATAGTAATATGCTCCTGTGTTAGAATCCTTTGCTCTTCAGATCATTCTCTTTGTCAGTTATGGTATTCGAAAGATTATTAACTGATGCATTAACATCTGCTTCTGCAGCATTAGCAACATTAAGATAATCCTGAATGCCGATAAAGAAAGCACCAGCCAAAATTACTATAACAGCTATTACCAGAACTACCTCGGTTAGAGAAAAACCTTTTTTGTTTTTTACTATCTTCTTCATAATAATCTCCAAAAGACAATGGACCGAACTTGATATAGTTTTATTATACTTGGTATTTTGAACTTTTCAAGGATTAAATTAACAATTTGTTAAAAAAATATTAAGTCATTGTACACATACTGAATATAAAAAAGGCGGGGGATCAGGTCCCCCGCCTTCCTATTCAGATGTTCTCTAATATTAGAGTCCGCCAACCTGGCCGCTGATAACGTTAACAACAGCATTTGTAGAATCATTGTGCTGTGTGATTGAAGATGCTGCCTTGTTAGCTGCGTTGAGGTATGTACCGATACCAAGGAGCAGAACTGCTGCAAGGATAACGATAATAACCATCTCTACGAGTGTGAAACCCTTCTTTGACTTCTGAATCTTCTTCATTTCAATTTCCTCCTACAGGATAAATTTGAGTTTGTACTTGAAGTATAACACCTTAATTTCAAAATGCAATACTTTTTTCAAAGTTTTTCAAAATTTTGCCACATTTTATTTTTGGTGGTCAAAATCATTCGCCTACAGCTTCCGGTTCTTCGCCTTCACCTGCGGCTTCGCCTTCAGCATTTGCGATTCCGGATGTTGAAGCACTGCCAGGCTCAATGCCGGTGATTACAGACAGACTGCCTGCTTCTCCAACCTTGAGTGAATAAGCAGCATTTGCCCAGTATGCTGCGAACGGTCTGTCAATGAATGCCAGACAATCCTCATTAGGATTCTCAATTCCGAACCAGAGGCTGTTAGGATCAGTAACGATATAAGGATATCCGATGAAACCGCCCTCGGTATCAACGTTCTTATCACCCTGCCAGTATGTGTACGCAGCAGTACTGTCATCGGTAGAAACACGCTTAGCAAGAACCGTACCATAGAAATCAATGCTTGCAGATAGATCCATAAAACCGGCATTATCAACTACTGCTACCGAATAGATCTTAATGCAGCCGGGATTCTCCTCAGAAATTGTCTTAAGAGCAGAGAGGAATTCATCATATCCGACTCTGGGGCCTGCAACACTGGCATCCTGTAATGCATAGAGTGCAGAAATGATCTCGCCGGCATCTTCACCTGTCTGGTCAGGATTCAGGTTGTACTGAGGTGTAATGTAGCCGTCAGTCGTTGAATAAACTACATTTACTCTGAGACACTGAAGAGAATCAGGTGCTGCAGAACCATCGGGATATGATACAGGAGCGCACGAGACATCTTCACATGCGATTGATTTGAGATACGGCATGCCTGCATCTTCAAATGTCTTCAAGACATACTGCTCGATGCATTCTGAATCGATCTTATCAATGAATGAAAGTTCCTTTTCTTCGATAAATCCATCAAGCTGCTTGATCTCATCTGCAGTAGCATCAATGTCAAGTTTTAACTGATCGAGATAAGCCTTCCTGGCATTAAGCTGATCAAGCTGTGTCTTATACTCATTGTATTGGTTATTGAGGTTTCTGATTCCTAAGAAATAACCTCCAACAATAATCAACAACAGAAGGATTACATAAATGAATGCCTTCTCACGAAATGATAAATTACCCATTAAATATATTCCTCCTAATTATTGAGCTTCAGCAGTTTCTGTCTCAGCAACTACCGGTGTGTAATACAGAGCAATATCAACATTATCATTTGCAACGCCGGATATAGCATTTGCGTTGAGGATATTGTTGAAGCTCTCTTCGTCAATTCCTGCACCATTGATTGTTATTGACTGCAGGTTGTAAGTGATTCCGCCAGCCTCGTAAGTCGAGATATCTTCGATAGTATATGTGGAACCTGCATCATACTTGATAGTCTCTATTCCGCTGATGCTTTCAACTGTGTCGGAAGTTGCGATCCTCTCGATCGATACATATACGTCGCTGACAAGAGTTCCAATTATTGTGAAGTTGTAGTAGTTGTTGATCGCATTAACTGTATTGTTATCAGGGAAGAATTCTTCCGGTGAACCTACATCCGGCGCAGCTATCCTCGTGGTATTGATATCAGGCTTTACCTTGAATACACCGGCCTCGTTAAGCATATTAACCATGTCAACAGGGCTGTAATACGAGAAAGAATAGCCTTCCATTGCAAGAGTCGTACCTGTTAACTGATACTGAACAAGATAGGAGTCACTCGGGATGTCATCTGCGATTACATCAGGAAGATCCATGGATACCGCAGGAGTCTCGTCAACATTCTTTCTCATCTGGCAAAGAGCGTAGAAATAATTGTTCTTTGTCTTGAGTGTTTCTGCAAGAGCTGCAGCCTGAACCTCAAGATTTGCATACTCATCACTTGCCAGCTGTGTCTCAAGGGCTGTGATCTGACCCTTTATAATCGTATTCCTTACAATACCGATTACGATAAATACAAGGATGATACCTACAACGGCAATGCCGAAGAGGACTGCGTAAGTAAGGAGTCTGGCAGCCTTAGCCGCAGAAGCCGTGAACTCCGCGAAGAAGTTCATATCCTTCTTTACTATGATCTTTTTGTTACCATTATTAGCCATTTATATACTCCCTCCTTAGTCTTCACGGATCAGCGCGCCGCAGCAATTGACAAACTGAGGAAGCTCAAAATCCCTGGGTCCGGTAACAGAACTGAGAGACTTGAGGATCTCAACCTGCGTTCCGAGCTGTCTTGAAAGTTCTTTATCTATCTTCTTATAACCTGCACCTGAACCATAGAGGAAGCATGTGCTGATAGAATCGATGCGATACTTTGAGATCGAGAACTGAGCAGTACGTGATACTGCATCAACAAGGCTCTTAAAGTATGCGTTTACAGCACTCTGAAGGGCCGGTGTCTCAGCAACTGTCTCGTTCCAAACATCGATATCCTCAACAGGAACACTGACATCTGCATCAGCAGTTGTGATGTTGAGTCGTCTTGCAAGTGAAGACTGCTGCTGATTGCCCTGAACTCGCTTTATGGAGTCAGCAACCTGTCTGATATTGGAGTGACCGAACTGAAGTCTTCTGGACAGAACCGGGAAACCGTGGTCTAAGACAGTAACGGTTGTCGTTCTGCTTGACAGCTCGATGAGGAGCAATGTTGACTGTACAATGCTTACATTGCCGTTGATAATGCCGGATGAGAAGAGCTTCCTTACGGCATTCGGGTTAACATCGAGAGATACCGGTGTAAGATCCATATTCTTAAGGAACTCTCTGTACTCCTTAATAATATCAGTAGGAACAGCAGTTGCCCTTACCTTGAGCTTATCAGCATTGGTCTCCTCGTCAATGGCTGTACCATAAACGATGTAGTCAATGGAGAGCTCTCTGTTTGAACCCTGACCGATTACTTCGTACTTGACCATGTCCTTGAGCTGCTCTTTCTTTACGATAGGAAGCTCCAGGTCTCTGGTGTGTACAAAGGCACCCTCTGTAGTAAGGATGCATGATTTATTTCTGATATCGAGTCTTGCGATAGCATGCTTTACGGCCATAACGATACCAAAAGAATCTGCGATCGCACCATCATTAATGGCGTCACCTTCAAGAGGGATGATACCAACTTTATCAATTGCTATCGTGCGGTTCTTAGTGTTATATCTGCCGACTGCAACTTTGAGATCGGAACTTGAGCAATCGATTACAAGTTCACTTTCGCTTTTTCCAAAAAAATCCATTAAAGATCTCCTTTCATTACCTGTTTAGATGATCCACTGAGCAACAGTGAGGATAGGCATTGCGATACCGCCTACGACAAGACCTACTATGATAGCCATGATGATGATCATGATAGGCTCTAATGCCGAAGTCATCTTCTGTGTAGCAGCATCTGCCTCATCCTCAAAGTAGTCCGCAGCCTTCTCGAGGATGTTATCCAGCGTACCGGATTCCTCACCGATAGATACCATTGCATAGATCATCGGCGGGAACTCAGTGATTCCTCTGATCGACTTAGACAGAGACTGACCTTTACGAATCTCTGTGCGGGCTGCAGCCAGCTTCTTTTCAAGGATAACATTATCAAGTGACTTCTCTGTGATCTCGACTGCCTGAAGGACTGAAATACCACTCTTAAGCAGTGTTGCCAGTGTTCTTGTAAATCTGGCAGATGCATTCATCTTTGTCGCTTTACCAACAACCGGGATCGTCAGCATAAGCTTTGACCACTGCTCGGCACCCTTATCAGAACCCTTCCAAGCCTTGAAGCCGAAAACGATGGCAAGGATTACCAGCGCATAGATATAAAAATAATGAACAATAGAGTCCGATAATGCGATAAGGAACTTCGTAAGACCGGGGAGCTCACCGCCCAATCCGGTAATGGTCTCAGCAACCTGAGGTACCAGGAAGGTCAAAAGACCGATACTTACGCAAGCCGTAAGAGCTGCAAGGATCTTAGGGTAGACCATTGCGGATGCGATCTTATTCTTAACTTTGGAGTCTTTCTGGAAGTGCTCAGCAAGCCTCTCCATTACTTCGTCCAAACGACCTGACTCCTCACCTGCAGAGATCATACTGATGAAGATGTTAGGAACAACACCTTTCTGTTCCTTAAATGCTTCAGACAGAGAACGACCGCTCTGAACTGCCTCATAAACATCTCCGATGCATTTCTTTGCCTTCTTGGACTCAACCTGCTGATAGAGCATGTCGAGCGCTCTAACTACCGTGATACCTGCTGAAAGCAATGAAGCCAACTGTCTTGTGATCAGAACGAGGTCCTTCGTCTTGAGCATAGGACTGCCGATCTCCATATTGGCAAGTCCCGGACCTTTATCAAGAGTCAGTGAAGATACATATTTGCCGTCAGCTTTAAGCTTTCTTGAGGCTTCGCCGATAGATGCAGCTTCCACAACGCCTTCGGTAGTTTTACCTGTGGCATCGACTACTTGATATCTGAAATTAGCCATATTGTTTTCCTCCTCCTTAAAATTTTAAACAATAATCAATTTGCCAATATCAAGCAAATTCGAGGTCTCCGAAGAGCGGGCTCTGTGACTGGCCTGCATTATTCAGGAATCTCTTGAAGTCTTCAGGTACACGGCATCTCTGGATACCTGTATCTCTGGAGATTATCTTTCTCTTGCAAAGCTCTGCGAGGTAGAAATCGAGAGGACACATGCCTGACTGCAGTGATGTAGCGATGGCACTGTCGATCTGATATGTCTTACCTTCACGGATATTGTTTCTGATAGCATCGTTACAGATCATGATCTCGAAAGCTGCGCAACGGCCGCCGCCGATCCTCTGTACGAGAGTCTGGCAGATAACCGCATTAAGAACTGTAGACAGCTGTACTCTGATCTGATCCTGCTGATAAGGCGGGAAAGCATCGATGATACGGTTGACTGTATCTGCTGCTGAAGATGTATGGAGTGTGGAAAGAACGAGGTGACCTGTCTCGGCTGCCGTAACCGCGGTACTGATTGTATCGAGGTCACGCATCTCTCCGACGAGGATGATATCAGGGTCTTCACGGAGAGCAGCTCTGAGTGCGTTGGCGAACGAGAGTGTATCCTCGTGGATCTCTCTCTGATTGATCATTGCTTCGCCGTGCATATGGAGGTACTCGATAGGTTCCTCAAGTGTAAGGATGTGGCACTTCTTATTGCTGTTAACATGACCGATCATTGCAGCAAGTGTTGTAGACTTACCGGATCCCGTAGGACCTGTAACAAGGATAAGTCCTCTCGGTGCCATAACGAATTCTTTGAAAATGTTAGGAAGTCCCAGCTGTTCGCATGTAGGAATCTCATTTGTAATGGTTCTTGCAGCGAGAGCATATGTACCTCTCTGCTTGAATACATTACATCTGAAACGGCTGTAATCTTCAACGACATATGAGAAGTCGATCTCACCACGCTCGTTGAGGTACTGCTGTCTTGACTTATCGATCATTGACTTGCAGAGATACTCGGTATCTGCAGCAGTCAGCGGTGTCCTGCCCAGCGGCATCAGCATTCCGTCGACACGGATCATCGGCGGAAGTCCGACAGTAATATGGGTATCGGATGCACCCATCTTAACGGATTCCGACAGAATCGATTCGATTGATAAACTAAACTCTTCCACGCTGTATAACCTCCTTAGTCAATCGTGTAAGCTACTCTGTTAAGCTCGTCAGCTGTCGTGATTCCCTCGAGAACGAGATCTCTTGCTGAATCCTGCAGCATCTGAGTACCTTCCGTGACAGCGAGCTGACGCATCTCTTCTTCGCTTGCACGCTTCTCGATAAGGCTCTTCATCTTCTTTGTCATAACGACGATCTCATGTATCGCGATACGTCCCTTATATCCCTTCTCATTGCAATCGGTGCAACCCTTGCCGCGGTAGATCTTCTGACCGGGTTCAAGATGGAGCAGTTCGATCTCATATTCATCGGGCTCGTAAGACTCTCTGCAGTTTGTGCAGATACGGCGAACGAGACGCTGGGATACAACGCCTACAAGTGCAGAGTTGACCATATAAGGCTCAAGACCCATATCGATAAGACGGTTGATAGAAGATACCGCATCGTTCGTATGGATGGTACTGAATACCAAGTGACCGGTGATGGCAGCTCGCATCGCGATCTCTGCGGTCTCACCATCACGGATCTCACCGACAAGGATGATATCAGGGTCCTGACGGAGGATGGAACGAAGACCGCTCGCGAAGGTCATTCCCGCCTTAACATTAACCTGTACCTGGTTAAGTCCGGGAATACGGATCTCGACAGGGTCTTCAACCGTAATAATGTTTGTCTCGGGAGAGTTCTTCTCTGAAAGGAGTGTATAGAGGGTTGTTGTCTTACCTGAACCGGTAGGGCCTGAGATAAGGCAGATACCCTGAGGCACCATGATCATCTTATCGATGAGCTCGTTGTTGTGATCGCTGATGCCGAGATAACTTCTGTTGAGGTTTGCATCGTTCTTTGCAAGGATACGGATAACGGTCTTCTCACCGGTAACCGTAGGGAGAATGGACACACGCATGTCAACTTCTTCGCCGTTGATCTCTGTTGTGATACGGCCGTCCTGAGGGATACGCTTCTCGGCGATGTTCATTCCGCCTCTCTTGCAGACAGAGGGTTGCTCATGATCTCCTGCATGACACCGTCGATACGGATACGGACTCTTACGCGGTCTTCCATAGGCTCGATATGGATATCTGATGAGCCTGCACGGATAGCGTAATCGATCATCGAGTTAACGAGCTTAACAACAGGGGCACTGTTGACTGCTTCAGCAATGTCGGAATTCTCGGCTACTTCATCACCTTCGAGATCCGCACCGAGTTCTTCGGCTGCCTTGGCAGCGTTCTCTTTACCGTAATTGACCTTTACGGCGTCCAAAATCGAAGAATGAGTCGCAAGCATCATGGTTATCTGGTAACCGGTCTGGAACTGCAACTCATCCTCAATCGTAATATTCATAGGGTCATCGATCGCAACAACGAGTTTGTCATCATCGAAGCCTATCGGCAGAACGACGTTCTCCTCGCAGAACTTCTGCGTGAGGAGCGCGGTGGCCTTAGGGTCAACTTCGATGCTGGACAGATCGATGATCGGATAATCATACTGGCTTGATACCGCACGGAGGATATCGAACTCGGTCATGAGACCGCTCTCTACGATAACTTCTCCGAGACGTTTGCCGGTCTCTTTTTGAGTGGAAAGCGCTTCAGCAAGTTCAGAAGCGTTCAGAAAGCCGCTTTCAACGAGAATATCACCTAATCTCTTCATGAATCCCTCCCAAGATTAATGAATGAATTGCGTGCGCATTCTTCATGAAAACAGGCACAATAAACCCAAACGTACGCATAACAAACTATACAACAGGGAAAGGTAAAAAACAAGTTTTCATAACATTTTAAGTGAAAATATTTTTGACATTTTCATTACGGATGTAATCTAATTGTTTTTTTGATAAACTTATTAATTAGATTACAAAAGCAACTTGGAGGTATGTATGTCCGGACATTCAAAATGGAATAACATCAAGAGGAAGAAGGAGGCTTCGGACGCAGCTAAGGGCGCGATATTCACCAAGATCGCGAAGGAGATCGCCATTGCTGTCAAGGCAGGCGGACCCGATCCCGACGGAAACTCAAGACTCAAGGTCGTTATCGCAAAGGCAAAGTCAGCCAACATGCCCAACGACAACATCAACCGCGCCATCAAGAAGGCTGCAGAGGCAGGCGAAGGCGACGATTACGAAGAGATCACATACGAAGGTTACGGCCCCGCAGGCATTGCCGTCATGGTAAGAGCCCTCACCAACAACCGTAACAGGACTGCAGCAGACGTAAGACACATTTTCGATAAGAACGGCGGCAACCTGGGCGTATCCGGAAGCGTAGGCTTCCTGTTCGAGGAGAAGGGCACCATCATCGTGTCCCGTGAAGACTACCCCGATGAAGACCAGGTAATGTCGGACGCACTCGAGGCAGGTGCTGCGGATTTTGTCAGCGACGAGGACGGCTATGAGATCACGACGGATCCTTCCGACTACTATGCCGTATGCGAGGGCCTGCAGGACAAGGGTTATGTTTTCGCGGATTCCAGCCTCGGCCCGGTAGCGCTCACCACCAACGACGTCACCGACCCCGAAGCAGTCGCGCAGCTCGAGAAGATGCTCGACATGATGGAAGAGAACGAAGACATCCAGGAAGTATTCCACAACTGGAACAACTGATAAGAGGTAATTGGTTTGTCGCATTCGGATGAGGCGCCTTCAAACAAGACCGTCAC
>CADAIP010000038.1 GCA_902787975.1 Oscillospiraceae bacterium | reverse complement strand
ATTCGTTGCAGGATTCATCGGAATGCCTCCTATGAACTTCATCAATGCTGTTATCAACGTTGAGGGTTCTGACGTATTCGTTTCTTTCGAGAACGTTACAATCAAGCTCCCTGAGAGATATGCAGTTGAAGAAGTTATGGATCGTGACGGTCAGGAAGTTATCTTCGGTGTAAGACCTGAGGCAATCACAGACGATATTACATACGTTACTGATCACCCTGAGTCTGCATTCACAGCTGACGTAGACGTCGTAGAAATGCTCGGTGCTGAGACATATCTCTACGTTACAGTTAACGGATCACTCCCGCTCACATGCCGTGTTGACCCTACAACTTCACAGTCTGCAGTTGGTCAGGTTGTTGACCTCGCAGTTGACTCTAACCGTATCCACCTCTTCGATAAGGATACAGAGCAGAGCATCATTTCTTAATCTGAATAATTCGAGAACCTCAATTAGAGGCCGTGACTCTTGTAAAAGAGTTCACGGCCTCTTTTATGTGGCAAAAAAGAGACAAAAACGGGCGTTTGCTTGCACCTTTTTGCGAATAATAATATTATTTAGAGTAGCGTTTTAGGCGTTCTTATTGATTTCTTAAAGAGGTAGAAGCAATGGAAGAGATTAAGAAATGTATGCGTCAGGTAAAAACAATTATTTCCGCTAACTGCGGCGTAATTGATACGGCGGGCAAGATCCTTGCTGCTACGAATGAGATTGGTGAAGAAGAGACAGATCCTTCCTTCAGAGCAGTCGTATCTTCCGATAATCTTTTCGCTTCCACAGCAGACAGAACATACCTCAAGGTGTTCATCGGCGAACAGCTCAAGTACATCCTTTACATTGAGAGCACGGATCCGGATTCAAAGGTAACACTCCAGCTCATTGCAGAGTGGATGAAGACTTTGGTCAAGGAAAAGGGTACTGATGCCGAGAAGGCGATCTTTATCCGTAACGTATTGCTCGATAACGAGATCAGAAGCGAAGTGCCTATGATCGCAAGAGGCTATAAGATCGACTGCAACGATCCGAGACTCGTTCTCGTAGTAAGAACTACTGCAGAGCAGAGTGCAGAAGCATTTGAGATCCTGCAGAACCTTTATACAGATTCAGATGTTGCTACCGTCATCTCCATGGACGATACAACTGCAATCGTCATCATTGACGCACTTGAATCACAGGTCAGCGAAGATACAAGAGACAGCTTTATCGAAGAGACTGCACAGTCCGTACTGGCATGCCTCACATCCGAAGGCTGCAAGGCAAAGGTCGCTGTAGGTTCTGTCGTAGGTTCATTCATGGATATAAGCAAGTCTTACTCTGATGCCATGACGGCACTTAAGGTAAGCAAGATCTTTGACGGTGAATCTGACCTTTCAAGATATGACAAGTTAGGTCTCGGAAGACTTATTTATCAGCTTCCTAAGCCCCTCTGCGAAATGTTCATCAGAGAGGTTTTCCCCAACGAGGCATTCAAGCAGCTCGACGAAGAAACAAGAACAACAATTGATACTTTCTTCGCCAACGACTTGAACGGTTCCGAGACTTCAAGAGAACTGTTCGTACACAGAAATACTCTCGTGTACAGACTTGAGAAGGTAAAGACCAAGACAGGCCTCGATCTCAGAAAATTTGATGATGCGGTACTCTTTAAGATGGCGACTATGGTAAGAACCTATATCGAATATCTTAACGATACCAATGACAACAAGATCAGGTAACTAATTTGATAGATTTTATTGACGTTGAGAAAACATACAAGTCGGGAGTTGAGGCTCTCAAGGGTGTCAGCTTCACGATCGAAGACGGTGAATTCGTCTTCATAATAGGCAAATCAGGTTCAGGCAAGTCAACTCTTCTCAAGTGCATTACATGCGAAGAGACTCCGACTTCAGGTAAAGTCACTATCGACAACTTTGACATCTCACATATGAGCCGTGCGCTCGTACCTGTTTTGCGCCGTAAGATCGGCATGATTTATCAGGATTTCCGTTTGATCGAGACCAAAACGGTTGCAGAGAATGTCGCATTCGCAGGCGAGATCATCGGTGTTCCCAAGCAGAGTCTCATGAATACAGTCCAGATCTGTCTCTCGGTAGTAGGACTCAAAGATAAAGCTGACTGTTATCCTCAGGAACTTTCCGGCGGTGAGCAGCAGCGAGTTGCCATTGCAAGAGCGATGGTAAACAACCCCAGCCTTATAGTCGCTGACGAGCCTACGGGAAACCTTGACCCCGAGACATCTGAGGCGATAATGGCGATGCTCTTAGAGCTCAACCAGAACGGCGGAACGACGGTTATTATCTGCACACACGACAGCACGATGGTTGACCGTATGAAGCAGAGAGTTATCGAGATCGACGACGGTCTTGTCGCAAGAGACGAGAAGCGAAGCGGTTATAAGGGTGACCAGACAGATACAAGTGCATCTGCTCCCCAGACGGCAAGGACTTCACTTTACGGCGGTTCAAGAAGCGTTGCTTTCGGCGATGACGAAGAATATGGTGATAATTACGATGATCCGGCTTACGGACCTTCTGAAGTAATAGATCATAATGCCGGTCTTGTTTTCGGAGAAATGGCAGGCGGTGATGTTCAGAAAGCCGTTCCTGCAGAAGAACTTTTCGAGCCTGAAGAAGAAAAAGCTGTTGAGGAAGTTATTGCTGAAGAAGTAATTTCCGAAGAAGTTATTCCCGAAGAGGCTATTTCTGAAGTTACGGAAGTATCAGAGCCTGTTATCGAGGAGCCGGTATTACAGGAAGAGCCCGTTCAGGCTGAACCTGAGATAATCGAGATCAACATTCCCGAAAATGACACACCGGTAGCATTCGGAGACGAGGTCATTGAAGCACCTTCAGCTTCGGCCGAACCTGAAAAAGCTCCTGAAAAGACTCCCGCAGCTCCTGTTGCTGCACCTGTGGATGAAGATCCCGACATAACATCTTCTGATGAACTTGCTTTCCCCAACAAGGAAGCAGCTGATGAATCCAGAGAGCTTAAGCGCGAACAGAAGCGCAAGGCACGTGAGGAGAAGCTTGCCCAGAAGGAAGCTAAGCGTCAGGAAAAGCTCAATAAGAAGAAAAAGGTGAGAGGCACAGGCTTCACACCTGACAGTGACATAGATATTTTCCCGGAGGACGATGAATAAATGAGCGGTAGAGCATTTATCAATTCAATCAAGGAAGGCGTCCTCGGAATCATCAGGCATCCGCTTGTTACCATGGCTTCGATCACTACCATCATGATGATGCTCATCATTATGGGTGCTTTCTATATGTTCTCGGTCAATGCGAGAAGGATCATGACAAAGCTTTCCCAGAGACCGCCTATTGAAGTTTACATGACACTTCAGTGCACGGAAGAGGAACGACAGTTTGTTGCACAGCAACTAACAAACAACCCGGACGTCATTGAATATACGATGTCTTCACCTTTGGAGAACTATGAGGGATTCAAGGAAAACCTCGGTTCTTCCTCATCGATCCTCGATGACTTCGACTACAACATGTATCTTCCTTACACATTCAGCATCCGTCTTGCAGATCCTTCTGTTGCGGATACGGTATGTGCTGAAGTTGCAACATATTCAGGCGTATCAAAGGTAGCCCAGGAAAGCAGCGTAATGAACTTCCTTACCAGGGCATCAAGGATCGTAAACATAACTACAGCAGTATCGTTTGTGGTCCTTTTCATAATCGCATTGTTCATCATCTCGAACATGGTCCGTATCTCCGTTTACTCAAGAGCAAGCGAGATCGAGATCATGAAATTCGTCGGAGCTACAAATAACTACATCAGATTTCCATATATTACCGAGGGTGCGATCGTAGGTTTGTTCAGTGCCCTTGCTTCATGGGCAATAGTAACTCTCGTATATAACCAGGTTTACTCAAGAGCTATGAGATCTATCGATCCGGCAAGCTTTTATGCCCTCGCTACAACAAGATCCATCATGTGGCATGAACTCGTGATCCTCGTTGTCATGGGACTGATAATCGGTGCCGTCGGAAGCGGCATCTCCGTACGTAAGTACGTCAGGGTCTGAGGTTTATTATGGAAACTGAAGAGATTACAGTAAAAATAGAAAAAAAGCAGAATATCGTACTGAAGAAGTTCTGCATGTTCTGTGTAGCGCTTTTGTCCTGTTTGATCGCAACAGCATCAAGCTCATGGATGTCTGCAAAGGGAGTAGTTGCCGTAGGCGGCGTACCGGTCCTTCTTAACGAAGTAACCCAGGCTGACATCGATGATGCGAAGGAAAGAAGAGATGCGGCAAGAGCCGAAGCAGACGAGGCTTCAGAAATGATCTCGCAGCTGGAGGACCAGAGGACAGATCTCGAAGGAGAACTTTCCAAGCTCAATGATGCGAGCGATGCTCAGCGAGAGCAGTACGTGATAATCTACGGCCAGCTTGAAGCTGCTCTTGAAGAGAAGGCAAAGGCTTTGGACGAGTTCATCGTTGCCCAGGAAAACCTTGAGGCACAGCAGAAGGTCTTCACAGACAGAGTTACCGTAATGTTCGAATACCAGAACAAATCCACTCTTGAAGTCCTTTTGGAATCAGACAGCATTGCCGGTTTCTTTACGAACATGGAACTCATCACTCTCATTGCAGATGCTGATGCACAGGCAATCGAAATGCTCCAGACGGCACTTGACGATGCCCAGCTTCAGGCAGACATTAAGCTTCAGTACGCTGAAGAGATGCAGGCGGTAGCAGATGAGAAGAAGAGACAGTTAGATGAGCTCGAATCTCTCATAGGAACCACTGAAGCAGCGCTTGATAACCTGAATACGGACATCGATTCATGGGAACAGCAGGAAGACGAGCTTGAAGCATATGCTGAATCACTTGATGACGAAGTTAAGAGACTCCAGGAGGAGTACGACGAGCAGCAGAGAGTAAAGTATTCCGGCGGCAATGCTTTCCGCTGGCCTACTTATAACAGGTACATCACATCTTATTTCGGATACAGAACACATCCTGTTTACGGTACGACAAAATTCCACTCCGGAATCGACATCGGCGCAGGTTACGGCGATACGATCATGGCTTCTTGTTCGGGTACGGTCATCTATGTAACCGAACCATACGAAGGATGCAACAAGGGCGGTACAGGTTACGGCAATTACTGCATCATTGATCACGGCAACGGCTATTCCACACTCTACGGACATGCAAGAGACATCTATGTTTCCGAGGGACAGTGGGTAGAAGCAGGCCAGTCCATCGGCGAAGTAGGAAGCACGGGAACTTCCACCGGTGCACACCTTCACTTCGAAGTCCGTATATGGGGCGAGACCCAGAATCCTTTGGATTATCTGCCGTAACATCTTATGGACGACAGTTTTTACGACATTCTCGCATCGCATTACGACGATCTTCAGCTCACAGGCGATACTTCTGCATGGGCTCCTTATATCTGCGGTCTCATAACCGATTTCTGCAAAAAGGATGCTCCTTCCGTAACTGATCTCGGGTGCGGAACGGGTGTCATAACCAATTATCTTGCATCAAAAGGCATGACGGTTACGGGCGTTGATCTTTCACCCGACATGCTTTCTGTAGCTTCATCGGGTGATGAGACCGGAACTGTGTCATGGATCTGCGCAGACATTACCGAATACGAAGGACCTGTTTGCGACTGCTTCATATCAACGATGGATACCATCGGCCACATAACTGATGTAAAGGCCCTCTCGAAAATGTTTGCTTCCGTAAGCGGACTTCTTGAAGAAGGCGGCGTATTTATCCTTGATACGACCACCAAGCATCACTTCGAAGAGACTTTGGGCAATAATGTCTTTTACGAAGACTACGACGACTTTACTCTTTTATGGGTAAACCATTACGATAAGGATGAGAAGATCAATCACGCCGAGCTCACTCTTTTCGAGCTTTGCGAGGATGATCTTTACGAAAGATACGACGGCGAACTCACCGCAAGATTCCATTCGCGCGAAGAGATAGAGCAAATGGCAGCAAATGCCGGACTTAAGGTGCTTGCCGTATATGGTGAACTTAACAGGGAAGAACCTGAAGATACCGATGAACGCATATTCTTTGTGTTCGGTAAATAATTATATATAAGGAAGAGATATGTCAGATAACGCGTATTATGTACCGGGTGCGCCCGAAGATCTCAAAAAGGACCATATCGTAAGGGCAGAAGGCCTGGGCGGTCTGGTCAAGTGCCTTTGTGTCAGCACAAAGACCGTTTGTGAGACTGCAAGGGTCATGCATCAGATGTCTCCTGCCGCAACGGCTGCTTTGGGACGTTTCATGACAGGATCTCTTCTTATTTCCGAATCGATGAAAAACGAGAAGGATACCCAGACGACCATCATCAGAGGTGACGGCCCGATGGAAGGCATGACCTGTGTAGCCGACTTCGGTTTTAAGGTCAGGGCATATCCCGTTGAACCGGTAATCCCCACCGAATATCACAAACCCGGCAAGATCAATGTCGGCGCAGCCGTAGGCAAGGGAAGCCTTACGGTAATAAGGGATGTCGGACTTAAAGAACCCTATGTCGGTGTATCCGAACTCGTATCGGGTGAGATCGCCGAAGATTTTGCATATTATCTTGCCAAGTCGGAACAGACCAAGTCGATAGTATCGCTCGGAGTTCTTCTCGAGCATGGCGAGGTCAGTGCGGCAGGCGGACTCATGATCCAGCTGCTTCCCGGTGCGGGTGAGGATGAGATATCCTATCTTGAAAAGAGGGCTTCAGGATTCCCTGAAATATCTTTCCTTTTCAAGGAAGGTTTTACTCCTGCCCAGATAATCGATCTGTTCATGGGAGATCCCAACCTGGTATATCTTGACGGCCAGGAAGTTGAATTTAAGTGTAACTGCAGCAGGGAGAGGATGCTCTCAGGTCTTGCCGCTCTCGGAAAAAATGACCTCGAAGAGATAACAAAAGACGGAAAACCTATTGAAACTGTCTGCAGATTCTGCAATAGTAAGTACGTTTTCGACCCTGAAGAATTAAAATTCGGTTAAATGCTTGAAATAGAGCGAAAAAAGTCGAAAAAAGTACTTGCAAATCCCAAAACATGATAGTAGAATACTTTCCGCACGCGTCTATTTAGGGTGTATTTTGCCCTGAAACACGAGTGATAAGGCTTTGATAACGGAGATTGCCACGAGGTGATGCGCAGCTGCGCGGGAGTCACGAGGTGGGGAACTTCGAAGGAGCCGAAGGCAGAGGATACGATCCGATGCCGTCTCGGGACCCTCAAGTCCGGAGAGTCGCAAGCAGTACGTTACTGCCCAGAGAACCAAAGTGCCGCCTGGCAGGTGGTAACTGGATAGTCTGGGTTTTTGAATGGAAAGCCAAGACACTCCCGACAGGGTTGAGAAAAAGAAATACAGCTTATAGTAAGGAGGCCAACAAAATGGCAGCAAAGACAACAATGGTCAGAATTAAGCTCAAGGCTTATGATCACAAGATCCTCGACGAGAGCGCAAAGCTTATCGTAGACGCACTTGCACGTGATGATGCAAGCTTCTCCGGTCCTATCCCGCTCCCTACAGAGAAAGAGGTAGTTACGATCCTTCGTTCACCTCACGTAAATAAGGATTCCCGTGAGCAGTTCGAGCAGAGAACTCACAAGAGAATCATCGACGTCTATACACCGTCTTCCCAGACGATGGATGACATTGGCAAGCTTGACATGCCTGCAGGCGTTTCTATTGAAAAACCGTTGAACCAATAACCTAAATAGGAGGAAAGAACTTTATGACGAAATTCATCATTGGCAGAAAGTCCGGCATGACACAGTTGTTCGATGACAACGGTAACGTTATTCCGGCAACCGTTATAAGCTGCGAGCCTATGTACGTGCTCCAGAACAAGACGGTAGAGACTGACGGATACAAGGCCTGCAAAGTAGGTACAGGATCCATCAGAGCAAAGCTTGTAAACAAGCCTGACGCAGGACAGTTCAAGAAGGCTGACGTTGAGCCTAAGAGAATTATCCGCGAGTTCACACCCGACGAGGAGTACAGCCTCGGACAGGAAATCAAAGTATCCGATATGTTCGCAGTCGGCGATAAGGTTGACGTTAGCGGCGTATCCAAGGGTAAGGGATTCCAGGGCAATATCAAGCGTCACGGACAGAAGGGTGGTCCTTCCGGTCACGGCTCCATGTATCACAGAAGAGTCGGTTCAATGGGCGCTACTTCCACACCCGGTAGAGTTGTACCCGGTAAGAAGATGCCTGGACATATGGGCGCAGTTAACTGCACAGTACAGAACCTTAGCGTTGTCATGGTTGACGGCGAGAGAGGAATCCTCGTAATCAGAGGAGCTATTCCCGGACCTAAGGGCGGCATCGTAACAGTACAGAATACTGTTAAGGCATAAGACGGAGGAACATAGTAATGGCTAAAATTGATGTTAAAGATTTGACAGGTGCCGTTAAGGGTTCCATCGAGCTTTCCGATGAGATTTTCGGCATTGAGCCCAACGAAGTTGCAATGTCTACAGT
>CADAIP010000037.1 GCA_902787975.1 Oscillospiraceae bacterium | reverse complement strand
AACTTCTACAAGTGAGAAGCCCAGGTTGTTCTGCTGAACGGTGAAAGCCTTCTTGATGGCCTTCTTTGCAGCGTTGATGTTCTTGAAATCAGTTACGCAGACACGCTCAACATAAGCAGCGCCGGGAAGCTGTGAGAGGAACTCGGATACGTTGATCGGGTAACCCTGTGTCTCAGGATTACGGCCCCAAGGTGATGTTGTGGTTACCTGGCCTACGAGTGTCGTAGGAGCCATCTGACCGGAAGTCATGCCGTAAACTGCGTTGTTTACGAATACAACGGTGATCTTCTCACCTCTTGCTGCAGCATGAACGATCTCAGCAGTACCGATGGAAGCGAGGTCGCCGTCTCCCTGATATGTGAATACGATCTTGTCCTTGAGGTTCCTCTTGATACCGGTAGCAACAGCCGGAGCACGGCGCAGTCTCGAGAGCATCCATCTCAACGAGAGTCTCTGCTACGAGTCTGTGGATAATGCCGTGGCAGCAGCCGGGGCAATAATGGAAAGGCTTATCTGTAAGGCCCTTCGTCGGTTCGAAAACAACAGCCATCAGACGATACCTCCTTCTTTTAATGTTCCCTCGTGGATAGCGACTATCTTGTCGAGGATCTCTTTCTGCATCGGCAGGTTACCGCCCATGCGTCCGTGGAAGTAAACAGGCTTCTTGCCGTTTACTGCAAGTCTTACATCTTCGATCATCTGGCCTGCGTTGAGCTCAACGTCGATAAAGCCCTTAACGGAAGGCATATCGGCAGCCTCAGCGATAGGCTTTGACGGGAACGGCCAGAGTGTGATGGGTCTGATCATACCGACCTTGATGCCCATGTCTCTTGCCTGACGGATAACGTTCCTGGAGATTCTGGAGCATGTGGAGAATGCAGTGATAACGATCTCCGGATCATCATCCATGCATACAGCCTCATAACGGACTTCGTTAGCTTCAACGATCTTGTACTTCTCCTGAAGCTCGATGTTCTTCTTCTCGAGAACATCCGGATCGATGTAGATGGAAGTAACAGTATGGTGGAAGTCATCTCCCTTACGGCCGCATGCAGCCCAAGGCTTAGCGATATTCTCGATGGGCTCCTCGTCACGGAAAGCAACAGGCTCCATCATCTGACCGAGCGTACCGTCGCCCATGATCATTACCATCATTCTGTATTTATCAGCGAGATTGAAAGCGTCAACAACGAGCTCATAGATCTCCTGAACGGAAGCAGGTGCGATGACGATGTTCCTGAAGTCACCGTGTCCGCCGCCCTTTGTAGCCTGGAAATAGTCACCCTGAGCCGGCTGGATACCGCCGAGACCCGGGCCTGCTCTTACGATGTTGACAACAACTGCAGGAAGTTCTGCGCCTGCAATGTAGGAGATACCCTCCTGCTTGAGGGAGATTCCCGGAGACGATGAAGATGTCATCGCACGGAAACCTGCGGAAGCTGCACCGTATACCATGTTGATAGCAGCAAGCTCAGACTCTGCCTGAACGAAGTTACCGCCAGCCTCGACCATCTTCTTAGCCATGTAGTGCATGACTTCGGTCTGAGGGGTGATAGGATAACCGAAATAGTTACGGCAGCCTGCTCTGATGGCCGCCTCGGCAATTACCTCATTGCCTTTCATCAATACTCTCTTCTGTGCCATAATTAACCCTCCGCTTAACTCAGGAACGCTCAACGGTGATTACCACGTCAGGGCACTGCGTAGCGCAGAAAGTACAACCGATGCACTTCTCCGGATCAACGCATGTAGCCGGGTGATAACCCTTGGCATTCAATCTTGTCTTGTCGAGTTCGAGGATTTTCTGAGGGCATGCCTCTACGCAGAGACCGCATCCCTTGCACAGATTCTCGTTAAAAGTAACTTTACCTTTTGCCACGATGAACCTCCTCATTACATTGCCGCGCATAGTTGCGCACAAAATATTCAAGTATTATAAGCATTAAGGGAATTCGTTGCAACTGTAAAAATAGTTTGATTTACAGGCTGTTCGCAGTAATTCAGGCCTTCTGAACTGCGCGGGGAACATGAATGTATTTGCCGTTAAGGCAATAATGACAAGCAGATATTTCCTTATTTCTCCTGACAAGCCCCAAAACAGCGCGTCTCAGCTCATCTGAGCTGCCATATTGGGGGTCATGAAGGCCGACATATTCATCTTTGACATCAGGAAGCAATCCCAAACGAATGCCGTGCGCTTGTCTGGGGCATGCGTAGAGACTGCCGCGGTAGAGAGTATTGCAATTCTTCCTGCTGTAGCAATGCTTGTACTGTCTCCTGACGAACGCAACGGATTCGTCGTACTTGATGACGCGCCCATAATCAAGCCAAAAGTACGTCTCATCGATCAAAGTATAACGGATACCTAGTTTACTGCACAGTTCAGCAAACTCATTCTGTCCGGGAGACAGTTTGCCGTAATTGCTGAAAGTTATCATAGTCTTGGGGTTGTTCTTTATTGCTTGCAAGCACTCATCACCTGGTATTATGGTGCCGTTAGTGATGATATTTATCATATCAATGCTTTCAGATGCCGTATCCGACAGATAGATCATTACTTCTGTAAGCGCCTTCTGATTTACAAAAGGTTCTCCTCCGAGAAGCTTAAGCTCACGTACCCTCATGCACTCAAATAGTTTCTTAAGGTCGCCTATAATATCATCCGAGGCAATATTTTCCGGGCACTCATAGTATTGCATCAGGTTCGAGCAATCGCGGCACTTGAGCGAACAGCATTCAGTTATAACCACATCCAGATGCAGCAACTCAGTATCAGAACGGAGTCTAAGCTTTGCTTCAGGATCCGTATAAGGGCGTCTGTAAAGTGTATCCGTCAGCGCTGAGGATACATTGAAGACCATTTTTTTAATGCTCTGCTTAATGCTCATACGATTATCAGCAATCTTCCGTCTTATATGCCTTCTCTATCACTTTTTCAGGTGTCAATAAACCATTTGTTCTAATTATACTGTAATTGTCAGCATCACGTTCTAATATTGAGAGATCATCTTCAATATACCTTGGCACGATTCCGGTAATCTCAAACAGTGAATCCAATCTGGTATTCATTCCCTCATAGGCACCAAAACGCTTGATCACTCCAAATCTTTTCTCAAAAATCATGGAAATAACACTGCAGTGATAGGAATTAGTAACTACATACTCAGCATTATCGATTAACTCAAGCCACTCAACGACGCCCGGGAACGACCTCTCGAAAGTGTTATGCCAATCGTCAGTTACATAGACAACTTTCAGTCCCTTCGACTCAGCCCAGTCAAATACTGCTTTCCTGTCATAGATATTATCTTTATTCATATAATAAAAGAACAAATACTTATCCTTCGGCATTTCTGTTTCTGAATCCTTATATAAATCTCTGTATTTATTCGCACCATAAAGCAAAACCGGATCTAAAGCTAAGACCGCATCGTCCCGTTCAAGTCTGCAACAGATATCAATCCCGGACTTTTCTCTGACGGAAACAGCATCAAATCTAGACAGCAGCGGCTTAACAAAATCGGCCTCTTCATCTGGAATCCTATACCTGCCCCAGCTGCATGCATAAGAAACCCTGTAAATGTCATCTTTTCCAAAATCCAGGAAGAATGCCCTGACCCTGTTTGTCATCTCGATCAGTCCGCCTTCAAATGTGTTCCAAACCTGATCTGAGCCGGTAATATACATATCCGCTCCAGGAGGATCACTTTGAAGGTCCCAAATTGAACTGTACACGCGGCTCATGGTCAGATGCTGCTCTCTGAATCTTTCAAATCCTCTGGGATGTTCTAAATTGTCCCTTGTGCGTTTGGCATTCTCACGCTTAGTCTTAAAGTAGCAAATCAACCTCTTGGGATTGCATGCACGGAGCAGCCTGATATGTAACGGCCTGCTCCCGTATATAGTGTCATTGTTATAGTCATAACGGATAAGGAAAGGTTCGTGCCCCAATTCTCTGAGGTATTCCTGCAGAGCATAGTTCTGGAGCTGCTCTCCGTAATTATTGTAACTATTCCAATATGTGACTATTCCAATCTTCAAAATCGCCAACCTCTGACTTATTCATTTAAGACTTTACGACAAATATAGATCTGATTACTGTCATAGTCCGCAGGACCAACTACGGGAAGTATATTCTCCGGCATTTCCGATATATTAATCGCTTGAACATCAAAACCGAAAGAAGTAAGAATTTCAGCGCTGTCTCTGCCAAAGATCCTTACATGGTCAACCTGACCAAACAAGCGGATCCTGTATTCAGGAGTACTTGCTTCCTGCTCAAAAACAGTATCCAAACCTTCATCCAATGGAAAACTGACGATAAGAAGTCCCTTATCCACAAGGATTCTGTTGAGTTCCGTTAATGCATTCTCATAACTGGAAACATGCTCTAACACATGGTTGCAAATGACCACATCATAAGATTCGTCCGGAAGATCGATGTTGGTGATATCAAGCTTAAGCTCAGCCTTACTGTCAAAAAGATCAGCTGTTGTCACTTTGATTCCATTACGTCTGAACCATTTCATCATTGAATATTCCGGAGCAAAGCACAATATCCTTGAGTCTTTGACAGTGCTCATGTTTGCTTCCAACCAGACAGCTTGTATTCTCTGCCTTGGAGCCGAATAACAAAACGGACAGATGACATCCTGCTTTTGTTTCATGAACCTTTTGGAATCGAATCTCTCACTATCCTTGGAATATCCGAGTTCAATAAAACCTTCGAGCGTCCTGTTACAACAAGAACAGTAGAACCGTCTGCTCTTTGCAGGATGCTTAATACAATATAAAAGATACAGTATCTTGCGAATAAGATCGGTAGTCTTCCATACATAGATCAAAGCTGCAAGGGTCAACGCAAAAACAATGGCAAAAACCAATATAGAGCATAAGACACCAAGCTTCAGAACAAAACCTGCAACCAAAGCCGCACCCGCGGAAATAACTATCGAAACCACAGATGCCAGAAATGCATTTCTGACTTGAACTTTTTTCTCTGCTTTAGATTTCATACGTTACGTCCCAAACTTCCTTTAACTCTAAGTATTCCATAGAAGACGGAAGGCATATGTCTGATCAAAAAACACTTTAACCCTATCTTAAATCTCAACCTGTTGCCAAGTTTTATCTCATCTTCCGTATTTAAAGCTATCTGCCTGAGTTCTCTTAGATACTCGGTTCCTGAATCGTCTCTGACTATCTTACTTATCAGATCCAAAGCCGTAGTGAGTTTTCTTATCTTTATTCTCAAACAAAGGTCACCATCTTCCCTGCATTCGACAAGTTCTCTGTCAAAAACAGTAAAATACTGCATGTTGATTGAGTCAAACGTCCTGTTCATGACAGACTCCGGATGCTGGAAATAGTTATACAAAGGTGCATTACTGCAAACGATTTTCGATGCTCTCATACAGCACTGGAAAGTGAAATAAGCATCCTCCTCGATAAGCAAGCGCTCATCGAACAAAATGTCTTTGAACGATTCCTTCTTAAAGATCTTCCCCCAACATGCTACATTCACGCTGCCGATGATGCCACTAAAATAAGCATTCATTTTCTGCCATCACGATACAGAAGACAGAATGAACACTGCGATATATCAGCGTTTTCCTCATGGGCATTCCCGACCAGGACCGACAGATAATCAGGATCCACAGAGTCATCCGCATCAAGAAAACCGATATAACGGCCTCTTGCCAGCCGCATTCCGTAATTGCGGGCAGATGAAACACCTGAACCTGGAGAATCATAAGCATAAATGCGCGGTTCACCTTCGGCATAAGATACTGCTATGCTTGGAGTATCATCAACGGAGTTGTCATTGATGATGATCAGTTCCCAATCAGTATATTTCTGCTTCAATACGCTTTCTATGCACTTGCCCAGATAAGCAGAAGAATCCCTTGCAGGAACTATAAGAGTTACTTCCGGATTATCAACAGACATCAACTAGCCTTTCTGCCTGAATGGCTCGATGCACCCTGATCCTGTCGTCGCATTCGCAGTATCTGCATGTGGTGATATACTCTTTCTGGTTTGTCAGCATGTAAATGGAATCGCGCAGTGTTTTTGGATCTTCAAATTCTGGGTTCGAGAAATCATCAGTCTCTGTCACATCTTCACTAAGTATCCCGAGGCGTATCGCATGTCCCTGTCTCGGACACACGTAGAGTTTACCGCGATACAGTGTTGTACAGTGTCTTCTGGAATAGCAGGCATCGTAGCGTTTCTGGACCTTCTGTGCTTTCTCTTCACGGCATCTCAGGTCAACAAAATCCCACCAGTATTCTGTATCAACGATGCAATAACTGATGCCTTTCCGGGCGCATATATCGGTAAACTCATTTATCTTGGAAGAGAGTTCACCATAATTACTGAATAGTACCTTTAGCTTCGGGGTGTCTTTCAAGTCCTGCAGACATTCATCAGAAGGAATGATCGTTCCGTTTGTGATCACGACTATCTCATCCACCTTGTTGTCTGCTTCGGTTTTGAGATATTCAAGGATCCGGATCAGTTCACTCTGGCAAAAGAATGGTTCTCCACCCAGGATATTCAATTGACTGACCCTAAGCGCATTGAACAGCGTTTTGAGTGCAGACATCGTTACATTGGCATCCAGATTCTCGGGGTTGTGATAATACTGCATAAGATTTGCGCAATTGCGGCACCGCAGCGTACAGCACTCAGTGAAGACAACATCCATTTGAACTATCGTGTCAGGATACTTCCTGCGACGATAACGGCTATACATTTCCGTCTTTGAAACAAACGGCCAAAGATTAAGCCTCCTAATCGCCGTAGGAACCAGATGTTGTAGTCCTCTATATCCTAACATGTGTTGATTCTACCATGATATAATCAAGAAATGTTAGTATCATTGGTTGTCCCTGTTTATAATGTCAGTAGTTGTCTCCCGAAGTTATTGGAGTCTATCCTGTCACAGACACACCATGAACTTGAGATTATATTGGTCAATGACGGGTCAACGGATGACTCTGGAGCTATATGTGATAGTTATGCCTTGAAAGACAGCCGCATCACGACTGTTCATACACCCAACAGAAGTGCTGCCGATGCCAGAAACACCGGAGTCGGCATGGCATCCGGAGATTACATTGTTTTCGCAGATGGGGACGATTATCTTTCAGATGACTATGTTGAGTATCTTTTACATCTATGCATTGACAACAAAGCTGACATCTCATGCTGCGCATGGAATACAGACACACAAGGCAAACTGACCAAGTGCACTTACCGCAAAAGAGAACCGGGATTATACAAAGGCAATCACGAAGCCATGCGTGCTTTGCTTACTACACGCCTAATGTCCTCATCCGTATGGGGAAAGATGTACAAAAAATCTCTCTTTGATGAAGTAAGATTTCCATCCGGAAGCAATTATTATGAAGACGAGGAGACGATATACAGACTTGTAGCCAAAGCAGATTCTGTTGTCATAGGAGATGAGCCCAAGTATTTCTATGTGATGAGAAGCAGCAGTCTGACACACCGTTCCTTCGACGAGAACAATCTTAAGATAATCAAGGTTTTTGAGGAAAGGTGTGCCTTCATCGAGAATGCCTTTCCTGAGTTGTCAATATATGCCAAGTCAGATATCTTAATGGTCGTTAATCATTGCGTTATAAGATTGAGTATTGAGGGGAAATATGATCACCCCTGCATCGACGATCTCAAGGCTTATTACATAAAATACGAGAAGTTCTTTCTAAGAGGGATAAGTTATCTTCCTGCCAAGTTGTTCTCAGTAGTTGCATATATAAATATCAGACTAGCTATGAGACTATACAATATTACCGGAAACCACAACGGTTATAACTGACTTGGGGTGTTTGATGTGATGCTTGGTAACAATAAGTTGATAGCCAAAAACACAGTATTCCTATATTTCCGTATGCTTCTGGTCTTAGCGGTTACTCTATACACTTCACGTGTCACACTCGAGATCCTTGGGGTTGATGATCTCGGTATATACGAGACAGTCGGCGGAGCAGTTACATTCCTGGCATTCCTCAGCAATGCTCTCGGGACCGGGACATCCCGTTTTATAACATTTGAGATGGGCAAGGCTAAGCCCCGCCTGAACGAAATGTTCGCGACAGTCCGTGTGGCGCATATAGTGCTCGGACTCTTCGTAGTAATAGCCGGAGAAGCATTCGGTCTATGGTTCTTATATAACAAGCTTGTCATACCGCCCGACAGGCTTAATGCCGCTGTCTTCGCATTCCATATGTCAATGGCGGCTACTTTCTTCCAAATCACTCAAGTGCCCTACAATTCAAGCATAGTCGCACACGAGCGAATGAACGTCTATGCTTATATAAGCATTCTTGAAGTTATACTTAAGCTCGCCATCGTATTCGCACTCAAGGCTTTCTCTCACGACAAGCTGGAAATATATGCTATTCTCATGTGCATAGTTACTATCCAGGTATTACTCGTTTACCGTATTTATTGCAGAAAGACGTTCGAGGAGACCAGATCCGGTCTGTTGTTTGACAAAGGCATATTCAGAGAAGTAGCGGCATTCTCAACATGGAACCTCCTGTCCAGCTCAGCCGCTTCTCTGGCAGATCAGGGTGTTACCGTAGTAACCGGCATGTTCTTCCTGCCCGGTGTCGCAGGCGTAAGATCATTGGCTCTTAAGGTCAGCAGGATGTTGAATCAGTTCGTCGGTAATTTCAGAACAGCAGTCAACCCTCAAATAGTAAAGAAATATGCAGCCGGAGATCTTGACGGTTCCAAAAAACTGACACTTGATTCTACTCTTTTGACTTACTTCCTGCTGCTTTTGTTAGTCGTACCTCTATTCCTCCTTATCGATCCCGTTCTGTTGATCTGGCTGGGAGAAGTACCTGAAGGGCTTAATTCATTCGTACAGTTAGCATTGATACAGGGGTTGTTCCAGTCGATTGACTTATCTTTATATGCTCCCATCTATGCCAAAGGTAGGATAAAAGAGAATGCCATTATCAGTCCGCTGTTTGATTTTATACAGCTCCCGATAGTATTTGTTCTCTTTACACTCGGATATCCGCCGATCGTGCTTGCCATTGTAGCCACTGCTTCATATGCAGTACTCGCGGTAGTCATTAAACCGATCATTGTCCATAAGATCGTCGGATACAGTTACAAGGAGATCATGCTCATCATTCTCCGCTGTATGATTGTAACCGTCCTCTCTTCCATACTTCCGGCTGCAGCTGCATTCTTCATTGACGTTAACACCATTGTTGGCTTTATAGCCATATTGATAGTATCATTGATTTCAGTAAGCGCAGTAGTCTGGTTCGTGGGAATCGACAAGCAGATGAAGAATATGCTTCTCGGATCGATCAGACTTCGCAGAAACGGGAATAAGGAATCATAATGATAGGAACAGGACTTAAGGAAAACTGTTGCGGATGTAACGCGTGTGGGGATATCTGCCCTCAGAACGCTATTTCTTTCGTTGCAGATAACGAAGGATTCCTTTATCCTCAAGTCGATAAAGACAAATGCACAGATTGCGGACTCTGCGACAGAATCTGCCCCAACATCAATAAATGCAGGCTTAGTGAAGACAACCTTAAAGTGCCTGTGTGCTATGTTGCCGAGCACCGCAGCATAGAAGTCGTTTTCGCGAGCACATCCGGTGGCATTTTCTCAGCACTGGCAGATGTCATGTACAACGAAGGCGGTTATGTCGGCGGTGCCATTCATAACGAAGACTTCTCGGTGTCACAATTCATATCGAACGACCGCAAAGACCTTAACAGGCTTCGCAGATCCAAAGACCTTCAGAGCAATGCCGAAGGCTACTATAAAGAAGTCAAACGCATATTGGACAGCGGTGCAAGTGTCCTTGCTTGCGGTCTTCCCTGCCAGACTGCCGGTTTGATGAATTACCTCAGGAACGATTATGAGAATCTCATAACAGTTGACCTTGTCTGTGCCGGAGTAAACTCACCGAAAGTATGGAGTAAGTATCTCGACTGCATAGAAAACAGAATCGGTTCTAAGATTGTCTATACGGAGAACAAATCCAAAGAGTACGGCTGGCGGAATCTTACCCAGAAGTTCGTCTTCGAGAACGGAGATGAATACTTTGATATAGGAAGCACGAGTTCGTTCGTCAAAGGATATCTCGGCTCCCACCTTTATTGCAGGCCCTCCTGCTACGAGTGCAGATTCAAAGGTTTCCCCCGTGTTGCTGACATCACCATCGGTGATTTCTGGGGCATCGAAAAGTTCACATCCAAATACAACTCCGATCTCGGCACATCACTTGTACTCATCAATTCAAAGAAAGGCGAGGCATACTTCGATAAAGCTAAACGCAGAATCAACTGCAAGGAGGTTCCTCTGGACTGGGCATTACCCGGCAATCCGTCTCTTATACAGTCAATGACTAAGATCACGGATAAGAGAGACGAATTCTTCAGAGATCTCGATAAAGATGATTTCGACGCAGTCGTATCAAAGTACTGTCAGCCGGAAATCAAGCGAAGTGCGTTACGCCGTATATTAGGCATCGGACGCACCGTAATCAGAACTACGCGTCTGGAACCCAAGGCTTTATTCCAAACTTTCAGATATAGCGGTTTGGGCAGGCTGTTCCAAGGAAAGGGAATGATCTGCACTCCCGGCTGTCAGATTAATATACATAAAAGTGCCCATATAGAATTTGACGGTCTGTTCTTCTTTGGCAGAAAGGGTTTCTTCCCTAACAGCAAAGACGAATCCAAGTTGTTTGTCGGCAAGAACGCAACCTTTAAGGTGTTAGGTGATTTTGCAGTGGACGCGGATAACGAGATAGTTATATTTGATAATGCCGAACTCATCATCCACGGAAAAAAGAACAACTACAGTGATGCAAATAGAGGTCTTACGATAATCTGCGGTCAGAAGATAGAGATAATGCCTGACGTCGGCATCGGCCGTAATGTAATGATACGCGATACTAATGGAAGCCACTTCATCAACACTCCGGGCTACAGGCCGTCAAGACCCGTAATCATCGGCGAGAAAGCCTGGCTATGTGAATCCAGCACGATAATGCCTGGTGTAAAGGTTGGCCGCGGTGCCATCGTAGGTGCTTATTCTCTCGTCACCAGATCTGTTCCGGACCATGCGATGGTATCTGGTAATCCCGCGGACGTTGTTCATGATAAGATCCTGTTCAAACTGTAGAGCTTGGGAGGCAGATCGATGAAAGTCCTTATAATCGGAGGTATGGGTGTAATCGGCGGAGCAATCGCCGAAGCTGCCTTGGAAGCCGGACATGATGTGAAATTACTCTGCAGAACCTCACCGCAAGGTAAATGGAATAGCATTGGTGCCAAGTTCATTAAAGGCAATTGGTATGATGATAATTGCGCAGTCCCGACTGTTCAGGAGGGATTCGATGTTATCGTAGACACTCTTATCTTCGATGCGCGTCTTATGGAAAGATCCGCAAAACTCGTCGACGGCCATTGTAAGCAGTTTATTTACATCTCTACAGACTCGGTATATGCGCATCCCGCATCAAGTCTCAGCGAGAACACTGATATCTCTTTGGATGAGATCAACTGGAAGTATGGCATTAACAAAAGAAAAGCCGAGCTCTACCTGCTCTCTCATAACAGTGATTTCAATTTCAACTGGAGTGTCATCAGACCGACTATCACCTTCGGCGACACCAGGATTCCGGTAGGATTTGCCTCAAAGCGCGGCACACTTTCTCTTATAGATCGCCTCGAAAAAGGTAAACCTATACTCCGGTTTGACGACGGCAAGACTCGTCATGCTCTTTGCCATACATCCGTATTCGGAAAAGCTGCCATAGGATTGTTCCTGAACGACAGAGCCTACGGGAGGTTCTACCATATATCAGACGATACCGCTTATACCTACGATGAGATCTTCAAAGTGCTAGAGGATATCACAGGCAAGAAAGCATTATTTGCTTTCGCTGATGCGAATGCGCTGAAGAAGTACGATCCTGATGCTTATAATGATATGGTATGCGATAAGAATCCCGAATTCACGCTCGATAATTCAGCAATCAAAGATGTCTGCCCTGATATGAGTTTTCACGCGGATCTCAAATCGGTCCTTCGTGATACAGTGTTCAATCTGAAGGAATTAGACAGAAAAGACTCCGACTACGACCTTCTTACAGATCTTGTGCTGTTGAACAATAATGGCAGATTCGAGGGTAAAGTGTCTGAATATATTGCGGGGTTGTCTGATGAAAGGATCAGTGAGATCCAAAAGTTTGTATCGGTCAAACGCAGGATCAACAACACAGAAAAATTAAAGAATGCTTTGAGACCTATAAAGCACAAGCTATTCGGATAAGGAGGATAAATGGTATCACAAGAACAGTTCCTAGCAGATCTTAAAGAACTGCTGTCAACCAACGAAGACATAAACATGGATGTCGACCTGCTTGAGATAGATTGCTGGGATTCTTTCAGCGCCGTCTCTTTTTTAGCCATGATCTATGAGAAGTATGGTATTGATGCCGAACCATATACTATAGCTGAGGCAGTCTTTGTAGAAGATCTCTATAACATCGTAAAACGGGCAGGAAGCAACAGAACAGAACCATGATTGAAGTTGTCGGAGATTATCTGGATAAAACAAAGAATACCTTTCCTCAAAAGACTGCATTTGAAGACAGCAGTCGCAGTATTACTTTTGCCGGACTGTACAATGAGGCTATTCATGTGGCCTATGCCCTGATCGGCAGAGAATTGTTTAAGAGACCGATACTGATCTTTATGGAGAAGAGTGTCTCTTTGGTCAGCTGTTTTCTAGGTGTTGCTTATTCAGGTAACTTCTACTCCACTATAGATATTAAAATGCCTACTGATCGCATTGATAAGATCCTTGATACTCTCGTTCCGGCCATCGTAATCACTGACCGGAAACACGAATCACAAGTCCGCTCTTTCGTATCCGGCCAAGAAGTACTCACATTTGAAGATCTTCTCGATAGCCATGGAAGCGAAGATGTGATCCGTTCCGTGCGAGCCAAAATGAATGGAACTGATACCCTGTATGTACTGTTCACTTCGGGATCAACCGGTATACCCAAGGGAGTTACCATTAATCACCGGGCCGTGATCGATTTTACTGACTGGATATCAGAATGTTATTGTTTCGATGATACAACCATATTTGCCAACCAGGCACAGTTATACTTTGATCTCTCAATACAGGATGTGTACGCCCCGCTCCGCAACGGATCTAAGACCGTTCTTATCTCCAACAGGATGTATGCTTTCCCTGTAAGAGTCTGGAAGACAATACTGGAGAAGAATGTTAACACCCTCGTGTGGATACCTTCTATGCTCAGCCTTTTCGCAAACCTTGACGTTCTTGCTCATGTAGAGAAGGCACCGCTTAGAACAGTGCTGCTCTACCCGGAGACGCGGTTCGCAAATCTGTACGGCCCTACCGAATGTACCGAGGCATGTACGTATTTCAATATCGACAGAGCATTCTCGGATGACGAAGTTCTTCCGATCGGAATTCCTTGCAAGAATACTGAAGTGATGCTGATCGACGATGACTGCAACATCATAACCGAACCTGGCGTGACTGGCGAATTATGCATCGGCGGCATATGTCTCAGTGACGGTTATTACAGAGACGAAGAGCTTACAAACGAGGTGTTTGTCCCAAATCCCCTAAACGCAACTGAAAAAATATATAAAACCGGTGATCTCGTTACCTATAACGAGCGCCATGAATTGGTATATGTCTGTAGGAAAGATTTTCAGGTAAAGATACGCGGATACAGAGTTGAGCTTGGCGAGATAGAAGCTGCTGCTGCATCCATCGCCCGGATCGATTACAATTGCTGCTTGTTCGATCATGAAAACGAGAAGATCATCCTGGTCTATACCGGCAGCATCGATGAAACTGAGGTTGATCACATCCTTAAAACAAAGCTTCAGGAGTATATGATCCCGGCACGCTACATTCACAGAGAGCAAATGCTTTTCAGTACGAACGGCAAGATAGATAGGATTGCTCTTCGCAAGGAATACATTTGATCACCCAAATAAAACAGCCGCTGAATAAACAGCGGCTGTAATGATCAATAATTCACAGTTGATTATTTTGCAGCTGCAACGACTGCATCAGAGATAGCAGCCTCGTCACCGATCACGACAACGTTCGGGTGAAGCTGAAGGATGGATGCGGGAACTCTGGGGGTAACAGGGCCGCAGAATGCCTTCTCAACGATACCCTTCTTGCCTGCACCTGTAGCCATGAGGATTACTGTCTCGGACTTCATGATATAACCGATGCCCATTGTGTAAGCCTGTGTGGGAACTGCAGCGAGGTCGCCGCCGAAGAACAATCTCGCGTTGTCCTGGATCGTCTGCTCTTCAAGGTCAATGCACTGTGTGTTAACGCAGAAATCATCTGCAGGCTCGTTGAAACCGATGTGTCCGTCTCCGCCTATGCCGAGGAGCTGGATATCAAGATGACCAAGAGACTCAAGGATAGCATCGTAGTCAGAGCATGCCTTCTCTGCATCTGCCTCAAGTCCGTTCGGCACATATGTCTTGTTCTTATCGATGTTTACGTGATCGAACAGGTTGGTGTTCATAAAGTATCTGTATGACTGATCGTGGTCGCCGCCAAGGCCTCTGTACTCGTCAAGGTTAGCCGATGTAACCTTTGAGAAATCAAGGCTTCCTGCCTTATACATATCGACAAGAGCCTTGTAGGTTCCGACAGGTGTCGAACCTGTTGCAAGACCGATCTTGCAGTCCGGCTTAAGTCTGATCTGCGATGCGATAAGCTCAGCGCAGGCCATTGATGCTTCTTCGTAAGTCTTCTTTCTGATAACTCTCATGTCATTCCTCCCAATTGGTAAATTAAAACAACTCCGTGGAAACCCGCGGAGTTGTGATAAACGATTTATTCTGCCGTAAGACCTTCAGCCTTGATGACTTCGATAAGCTGATCGACATACTTCTCACAAAGCTCGTCGCTCTTGGCCTCGACCATGACTCTGATCTTAGGTTCTGTACCGGAAGCACGGAGCAGGATCCGTCCGTCACCTGCGAGGGCCTTGTTGACCTCTTCGACGCCTGCAAGCACCTTCGGGTTCTTCTGTGCCTCTTCCTTGTCCTTGACTACTACGTTCTTAAGGCACTGCGGATACATCTTCATCTCGCCTGCCAGCATTGACAGCGGGAGCTTCTTCTCGAGCATCGTCATGAGGATCATGAGGGATGTGAGGATACCGTCGCCCGTTGTTGCGTATTTCGCGAAAATGATGTGTCCGGACTGCTCTCCGCCCAGCACGAAGCCGTTAGCCATCATGTTCTCTGCGACGTACTTGTCGCCGACATTGGTCTTCTCGGTACGGATGCCGATAGCTTCGCATGCCTTGTAGAGGCCCATATTGCTCATGATGGTGGTAACGATCGTGTTGCCGTCGAGCTTGCCGCTCTCCTTCAGATACTTGCCGCACAGATACATGATCTGGTCGCCGTTGACCTCGTTACCGAGCTCGTCTACCGCAAGACATCTGTCAGCATCGCCGTCGTAAGCAAATCCGACATTAAGGCCGTTATCAAGAACGAACTTCTTGAGGTTGTCGATGTGTGTGGAACCGCAGTTGGCATTGATGTTGATACCGTCAGGTGTGTTGTTGATGATATATACCTTTGCACCGAGCGCTTCGAATACGGACCTTGCAATATTCCAGGAAGCACCGTTAGCACAGTCAAGACCAACCTTCATTCCGTTGAATGCCCTTGTGGGAACAGTCATGAGATATCCGATGTATCTGTTCCTTCCGGCTGCGTAGTCGATAACGCTTCCGATCGCCTCGCGCTCAGCAAGAGGGATCTCCTCCGTCTCACCGTCAATGTATGCTTCGATCTTCTCTTCGATCTCAGGCTCGATCTTCTGGCCGTTGGCACGCATGATCTTGATGCCGTTATCGTAGAAGGGATTGTGTGATGCAGATATCATGATTCCGCAGTCGAATCCGTCTGTTCTGCAGCAGTATGATACTGAAGGTGTCGTGGTTACGTGAAGAAGATATACATCTGATCCTGAAGATGTGATACCTGCGGTAAGTGCCGCCTCAAGCATATAAGAGCTTCTTCTCGTATCCTTACCGATAATGATCCTTGCTCTTCCATCCTCATGGTTCTGTCCGTAATACCATCCGATATAACGTCCTACCTGGAATGCCTTGCTTGCTGTAAGGGCTTTGTTAGCCTCTCCTCTGAAACCGTCGGTGCCGAAATATTTTCCCATTTTCG
>CADAIP010000036.1 GCA_902787975.1 Oscillospiraceae bacterium | reverse complement strand
GAAGAAAGTAAAGACCGGAATAAGAGAGGACTGATTAAAACCGTAGAAACTGACCAGTCTATTCTCCTCCTTTTTGTGCATATCCGGCTCCTAAATGCAAAGATAAATGCTGATATTTCGTTTTTCTTTGCATTTATTCATTTTTTCTTTTTTCTTTTGAATAGATATTCAATGAAATAAGGAAACAAATCGAAGACACAGTCATTATTCCTCCCCCCAATATAATTGAAGGAACATCAGGTCCATTCATATATTTGATTCTATTCCTGCTCAACATGTAATTTTTCTGATGATTATTGTAATCCATAACAATACTATGATACTCCTCATCATTAAGAGGTTTAATATAACCCTCAATGCAAAACTCACGTTGTGTGAGCTGGGTCCCCTTGGAATAAATCAAATTTGTATATATATAATCATTTTCTATAGTTTCTACTAAAAGATAGTTTTTCTCTGGAAATTCAACTATAAAATACACATATCCCATGGATTTTATGTAATCAATTACTCTATATTCATCTAAATAAACATGGGAGTATTCATTTTCATATTGTTTTTCTGCAATTAAATCTATTGGTTCCTTATAGTATATAATTGTATAAAATATACCATGAGCTAAAATAAACAAACCAACCAGCAAAAACACGATTGAATAGATTACTTGATGAAGAATAAACCTCTTTACAGTATGTATCCTATTCATAGTTTTGTTCACCAATCATTTTCGTAATTGTTCCTATAATAACAGAAAAGCAGGACTTACTTCCTGCCTTGGCGATTACTTAAATGTAAATGTCAGTCATGTTTAGCTTCAATTCATTAAAAAACATCGTTCCACCTGTCAGTGTGAATACATACACAACATAGGTATATAGAAGAACTACCGCACATAACGAACTTCTGTAATACGCTTCAATTATTGCTCACTTTTCAAAACACGCTTTTTGCCGAATCCATTGTTATTCCATGATTTGTACCCAAGACAAACCCATTGTTTACAGGCCTTCCGAGACTTTTATACCCAAGTTTTTTGAGTTTTTGCATTTTTGTACCCAAGAATTCGACAGTGCTCCAAAACCCGCAAACCCAATAAACACACGGCTCTGCCGGGTGTTGTAAAACGAGTGGTACAAGCAATTGTACCCACTCCTTTATCCTGCTTATTTTTCGTCCTCAAAAACAGCCCTTTTTCGAGCCTGATCCGGCCCACAAAAACTTGACACGCAAGTTATAATCTAAGTAGGGCTAATCCACGATTTTCGAGAAATCAGTTTTATTCCTACTTTGTTATTTGCTCACAGTTATTTCTCATCACAGCTTTAGATGTTTCTTAGCCCAAATCATTTAACCTTGGGAGGAATCACTATGAACACTATCAAACGCGGTAAGACAGACCGTATCACTTTCAGCTTTGTTTCAGACCGATGTAGCCGGTTCTATAATTTGCTCGGGCACATCTTCTTTGAATCTAAGGAGAATAAAGAAGATGAATAACAAAAGATATACCCCAAACAGAACAAAACTAAGAAAAGGAGAGTATCAAAGAAGCAACAAAACATTTCAGTACAGTTGGTACGACAGGAGCGGCAGGAGGCAATACATTTACGCCAAGACACTTCCTGAATTGAGAAAGAAAGAGGACGAACTTCTCAGATTGTCAATTGACGGCATCGATTACGGCAAACTGAATGCTACCGTTAATTCATATTTTGAGTTGTGGAAGAAAGTAAAGACCGGAATAAGAGAGACGACATTTGCATCCTATGTAAGGTATTACAAGCGCTACGTAGAACCTGAGTTCGGCAAGATGAAACTGAAAGATGTGACTTACAGCAGCATCGTATTGTTCCTCAAGGAAATGGCCAATCGAGGATTAGGCTACAGCAGTTTAAGAAACATCCACGTGGTTCTGTCAATGGTTCTCGATATTGCCGTTAAAGACGATGTTCTCAAAAGCAATCCATGCAAAGGCACTCTGAAGGAGCTGCAAAGAGAATACGGAGACGACACCAAAGAGATACGAGCCCTGACGCTTAAAGAGCAGAAGATCTTCGAGTCTTTCTTGGCTAAGCCGGGAAGATACCACCAATACTATCCCGTATTCATTGTAATGCTATGGACCGGTATGAGAGTCGGCGAAGTTGTGGGATTAAGGTGGGAAGATATCGATTTCGAGAACAACGAGATCAATGTCAACCACACACTCCTCTACTACGACAAGGGTAAAGGCGAAGGCAGCGATTACAAGATCAACCCGCCTAAGACCAAGAACAGCAGACGTACAGTACCAATGTTACCGATAGTAAGAGAAGCACTGTTGATGGAAAAGGAGTATCAGGATCTTCTGGGGATCAAGTGCGAATCAGTCATCGACGGTTACACAAACTTTATCTTTATCAACAGTAAAGGAAAAGTACTGCACCACAAGAAACTGAATCACCGGCTCAAATTGATCTGTGAAGCGATCAACAAGGAACTGCATGCTGACGAAGAATCACCAGTCGATGAATTCCCGCATGTACACAACCATATGCTCAGGCATACATTTGCCACAAGGATGAGAGAAGCGGGAGCTGATATGAAAGCCGTATCCGCCATGATGGGACATGAAGGTATCCTGTTAACTCTTAAAACCTACACAGATGCTTCCCGCGAGTTCAAGAACAGAGAGATTGCTGTTCTCAAAGACTACTATGAAAATGCGGTCTGAGGAACACCAGCTTACCACCAAACTTACCACTATTTGCGACTAAAAACAGCAGACTTGGGTGTCACTTTCAAATAACAGCCTAGTCTTAAAGCCTTAAAAATAAGGATTTGAGAGGTTGAGTGAGGTTTCATTATCAAGCCCTTCACAGCCTCTCATCTCCGCCATTTAAGAATTGGGCGTCGCAATGTGCCCGAGATCAAAGACCGGACAGAAGTCCGGTCTTTATTATTTGAATTCAACACGGCATGATGCCGGGTAATCATTGACATAGTATTATTTTTATACTAAGATATGATCGTAAATAGTTTCTTATGTGTACTAACACTCTGAAGTGTTTGGGAAGGCGGTTTTAATATGGCAATAGTCAAAAGTCATCTCTGCAAAAGCTGCGGCGGTCTTCTCAATATTGATCTGGACCGTCAGTTATATGTTTGTCCATTTTGCGGCCTTACATACGATTATGAATATTTCCGCGAAGATAACGTCCTTGAGCTGGCAGATAGGGCGTTATACAGAGACGAGTTCGGATCGGCAAAGGAAGCATATGAGTTTGTGCTCCAGAAAGATCCGCACAACTTCCCTGCACTGCGCGGCATTGTACTGTGTAGCGGCAAATGGAAAAGCATGTCTCCCATCGCTCTCAAAGAGGAAGTCAATTTGGAAGGATCTGATCCTGCTCTGCTTACGGCCTTGGAGAATGCTCCTGCCGAGAACAAGGAGTTTTTTGAGAACATCAGAGACTCTCTCAATATCCTCAGCGAGTACCGCAGGAACGAGACTGATCTGAACAAACTCAAAGCCGAGCGTGATACACATTCCAAGCAACTCAATCAACTTCTTACGGCCAAGGCCGAGAACAACGAGAAGTTCTCGTCTGCCCTGTACGGACTCATCATGGAAATCGATGAGTTAGACCGCTTTAAACTGATTCCGATCGCAATCGGAATTCTGGCAGGAATAGTCTACGCCACCTGGAAAACCGGCTGGTGGCTGCTCGCCACTATCGCCGTAATAGCCGTCATAATAGCTGCCTGCTATAAGATCAGCAAGGCATTAACAAACAGGAGCCTTAATGCTGAGATCAAACCGGTACAAGAGAAGGTCGATAAGCTTAAAAGCGACTGTGACAAAATAGCAGTTCAGAACAAAGAACTCATGGAACATTATAAGGAACTGACTCAAAAGATCGTCACTGCTGACACGGAATACCTCAAGGCTGCTTCTGCGGATGATCCCGATGAAGATGATCTGACCGGTTCCGAAGATACTTCTGCCGAAGACTGAGTCATGTGCCGGTCAATATGACATCGACATACTTTTCCAGATACTTGTTCGAAGGAGTTACAAGGCCGCGTTCCGACATAAGATCTATCACGGACTCCGCGAGCATCTCCGCACTTAAGACTACCGGGTCAGACAGATTGATGTAATCCGGACTGTACCTCTTGCCTTCCCATACGCCGGGATCGCTGACGGCATCAGCCAGCTCCTTTACCCTTTTGGCATACAGGCCGTCTTCTATCTCACACATGCGGCGGTATGTCCATTTGTAGTACGGCGGATACTGTCTGTGAAGCAGGAAGAATAATTCCATGGCGGCGGCTAGCCCGTTCAGACGGCACATCCCGGCTGCAACGGAATCTCCTCTGGACATGCATCTGGCGTAATTTACCTGAAGAGCAGATGCGAACTTGTGAAGCTCATCGGCGATCCTGAATCTCCATACACTGTCAGGATAGTAATCCAGCAGATAGGATCTGAATGAAGAGAATACTCCGGGATCATCCCTGAATACCTCACCGTTTGTGGCAGTTGCCAGACATGAATGATCGAGCGCCATCCATTCCTCTTCCGTGAGCCTGCCCGTCTCGGCCGGTACCGGTGTGCCGAGCACATTGGAATAGAATCCGTCTATAGTCATTACTCCTCTGCGCGCCCGGAGCCTGGCAGTCAGATTATTGCCGGGCATCTTGTCTATAAGCTCATCGTAAGCATCGCACAGTTCTTTGCCGAACGATTCATAATCGGCAGAAGTAAGCCACAGGCATACACCCGTTCCGAAGTCATGGTCGCGGCTCATAAAGTCATCGTAACCGAAGCAGTCCGAACCCTCGCCTGCCAGCCCCACTGCGATACGGCTCTCATAGAGACCGAATCTCTCACGGATCATCGGTTCGACATAACGCTCATAGAACCTGCGGCTGTTATCTGTCTGAGACATATCAATACTCGGCTTCGGTGTGAGAGACCAGTTTGTCTCCGTCATAGCTGAGCTTCATGGTAAAGAAGCGCCTGTCGTCCGAGAAGAGCTTTGCAAACATCAGCTTGTCTCCCTCCCAGACGGGAAGATCCATTATCCCGGAGAGCGGTACCCAAAAGAGCTCTCCCTCATCACAGGCATCACTTGCCGGGCGCAGCTCTCTTGCCAGAGAAGCCGTAAACACATGCATGTATTCATTGTCATACTGCTTGGATACAAATGTTACCAGACCGCGGTACCTGAAATCCGTAAGATCTCCGGCCTTGATCCCGGCTTCTTCATAAAGCTCGCGCAGTACGCATTCTTCAGGAGACTCGTCAGTCTCGAAGTGTCCGCCTATGCCGAGATATTTGGCGTAGTTAATATCGCCTTCGGAAGTCTTTCTGATAAAAAGACACTCATCTTCGCTCGTGACGTAGATGAGTGTCGTAAGATCTTTAAGTCTCATAAGTTGATTTATGCCGGAATCTGTTCAACTTCATCGCTGCCGTGTCTGATCGTAAGTTCACCGTTCTCAAGTGCGATGTGATAATTGACGCGGTAGATCAGGTAAGCGGAGACGTCTATCTTGAATGTCTCGCAAAGTGCGCACCACTTATCGGCAAGACAGACGATAACGCTCTCTCTGTATCTCGGGGGAACAACAGTCAGCGGGAACATGTGCTTGGAGATGATATCCTTCTCGATATCGTTGAGTTCATAATCCCTCTGTGCATTCCTGAGAGCAGTACCCGGATGTGTGAAACCGTGCAGTCTGTGCGACGGATCCGGATCGTGCCAATCATAGAGGAAATAGTCGTGCAGGAGCGCGCCTCTTACAAGGCTCGTCTTGTCGATCTCAAAACCGGGGAAACGTCTCTCTATCGCATAAGCAAAGAGAAGGCTGAACTTGGCTACGGAAACACTGTGCTCAAAAACAGAAGTTGTACCGTGCTGGGTAAACTCCTTCAGTGATCTTGCTCCGGAACTTAAGATAATATCCTTACCACGGGTAAACAAGTCCTTGGCGAGCTTGTACTCAGTGATATGCTTCGGAAAATGTAATGCCAATTCGTACTCCTCTTACGGAAGGTTTGCCCTTCCAACCTCGTTCATTATACTCTAAGAAACATTGCAAAAACATCATCAAAATAATAAATTCACAAGACAGATAAAAGTCATTTGCACAATTGCAATATCCTGTGTTTATCGTTCTGTATAAAGCTTAGAGGGAATACGACTTTCTTACCCTGAGGTTCCACCAGATCTTCCAGGTATCCGTAAACATCTTAAGGACATCACCCGTCCTTATCCTTCCGAAAGACGTGTTCCGGGTATAGTTCAGTTCGACCGGCATCTCGACCAGCTTGGCACCGCACCTCGAAGCCAGTGCGAGCATCTCTATATCAAAAGCATAACCGTTGACGGTCTGCGCCGGAGCGACCTTCCTGATGATGTCACCCCTGTATATCTTAAGACCCGTCTGTGTATCGTGGCACTTAAGCCCGAACAGCACCTTGAGCATTATGTAATAGCAGAATGAGAAGATCTTGCGTGCCGGCGGATATTCAAGCTTCGAGTCCTTGTGCATTTTCGAGCCGATAACGACATCCGCACCCTGTTCGCGCATCGCCTTAACATAGGTCTCGATCTGGTCAGGTGACAGGTCAAGGTCGGCATCGATAAATCCGACTTCATTGCCCCTGGACAGGGACACGCCTTCGATTATCGCACCGCCCTTGCCGCGGTTCTGCTCGTAGCCGGCGGAAATGATGCGGCTGTCTTCTGAAGCTGCACGGCGTATCTCATCACCCGTGTTGTCGGATGAACCGTCGTTCACTGCGATTATCTCGTAATCATCAGTGAAGCCGGATAATGCCGAGCTTATGATCTTAAGATTGTCGTATATGCGGCTGCCTTCGTTGAAGGCGGGCACGATAATGCTCAGCATCAGATGAGTTCCCCGATTCTCGTTGATTTACTGCGATATATTAACACAAAGCCCTTGCTGTTTTACAGTTTGGATTTTGCTTCGAGTACAGCCTTGGACAGCTGATCGGCGCATGAAGTATCTCTGAAGCCGCAGGTGTTGCCGAGAAGCTTGCCTGCGATCTCGTCTGCAGTCATGCCCTCGCAGAGCTTGCCCACGGCCTTAAGGTTGCCGTTGCATCCGCCCTCGAAGCTGATGTTGGTGATCTTACCCTGTTCGTCGATATCGAAGTCTATGAGTCTCGAGCAGACGCCCTTGGGTTCATATTGATAATGCATATTACTCTCCTTCAAGATCAGTACTTGTAATTGCGGCCGGGCTCACGGTATTCATCCAGACGCTTCTTATAAGCTTCCATTGCCGCTTCTTCGTAGAGCGGAGTGCAGTCGTCTATGCCGAGGTCAGCCAGGAACTTCCTCATATACAGAGGATTCAGCACAAACAGTGGACCGAGAAGATAAGTTCCCTCGAAGCCGCCTTCCTTAATGCCTTCGCCATTCATCTCAGGATTAAGACCCTCACCCTTCTCAGTAGTGAACAGGTTCTTAACGGATTCCGTATCAGTGGGATAGATATGCGTGAACTGGCTCTTGTAGCCGACAATGTCGATCCCTTCGAACTGTCCTACCCAGAAAGAGCTGGTTCGCTGCATCATGCGCTGCTTTGTAATGAAAGGGAACAGTCCCAGGCACTCTATGTGAGGTCCGCCCTCTTCACATTCTATGTATTCGCCGAAGACCTCCATGCTATTACCCGTCATGAAGAATCTCTGTCCGCCTTTGATCAGCTGCTCCAGCCTGTCCTTGTACGGCTTAAGCGAATCGATGACGCGGAGCTGTCCCTTCTCAGTGACGGGACCCATGTAGATCAGGTCGATGTCATCCCTGTCTGCAAAGGCAGGACGCGTGTACAGATCCGTATCTATCACTTCGCAAGTCTTGCCGCAAGCTTCGAGCGAACGTGTAATGTATTCTATGTTTCCCAAGTCTCCGTAAAGGTTCGCGACTTCCGGGAACAAAACTTCTATCGTCATGCCTGCTCCTTTCCGCCCAAAGCCTCGCAACGCTCGGTGATGATCTTCCTGCAGTCATCGACCACGCCGAAGCCCTCGACCATTCCGCAGTAGATGTAGATGCTGTCGCCTGATGCGATGTCCATCTTCCTTGCCGCTTCACGCTCATCCTCACTGCAGAGGATCTTCTCTTCCGGAACGCCGGCAAGCAGCAGTCTCAGTTTGAAGTCCAGTGCACGCGGACCCGTTACTACACATGTATCTATAAGAGGATCGTTCATCATCTCGAAATCGCAATCGTAAAGCCAGCCCATGTTCTCAGACCAGTTCTCCGCGACCTTATAACAGGACAGGAGCAGGAAAAGCCTCTTGTGTCCGGGCTGATGCCTTACATAGTCAGTAGCACGTGTTACCGCAAGAGCATTCATCTCCTTGGCAAGCTGTGTGGTAACGGTGCAGGGACCCGCCTTGATGCTCGAGAACCTTGTTGCCGGGATCTTAACCTTGTCCATCAGCGTTACCACTTCGTCTGCGGCAAAGCCAAGGTCTCTCATCAGTGCGACTGTCATGACGGTGTTGTAGATATTGAAGAGACTGTCATTTGCTATCTTGTAGCTCCTTGTGCCTTCCTTGTCCGTTACCTGAACAGTACCTGCAGCCTTGTCGATGTCGTGACCTTCATAGTCATACTCAGGTGACTTGAATCCGCATGCCGGGCAGTGTGCTCTTCCGATGTGGTGATATCTTCTGTAATCGAAGACGAGCTTCTTGCCGCACTCGGGACAGATCCTGAGGTCACAGAGACGGTTGACCTGCTCTGTGGTATCAGATTCCAGTCTGCCTATGCCGTAATAGATATGCTTGTTATCCGGAGCAATTCCGCAGGAGATGAGGTCGTCTCCGTTGATGACCATCTTGCTCTTCGAAGGAATGCCCTTGTTCATTACCCACTGGATATATTCCGGATGGGCATTACGCATTATCGAATCTCTGTAAAGGTTGGTAACCACGATGTAGTCAGGCTTAAGGAACGGGTAGATCCTCGGAGCAGAACGTTCATCTGTCTCAAGGATTGCCGTATCGTACTTCGTCTTGCCTGTCAGGGTTGAGCCTGTAATGAGACAGGTGGACACACCTGAATTGATGTTTGAGCCGTACCTGTTGCAGAGCACCTTCCTGCCTGCTGCCTCGAAAGCATCGCAGATCATGTTGGTGCATGTTGTCTTACCGTTGGTGCCCGTAACTGCAATAACAAGCGGCGGCTTCTCTATCCTGTCAAGGAAATCAGGACATATCTTGATAGCGAGATGTCCGGGGTAGTCCGTTCCGTTATGGTGAGTCAGTTTGAGTGCGGGAATCGAGATCTTTGCAAGCCAAAGGGCAAGATAGAACCTTAATCCTTTCATT
>CADAIP010000035.1 GCA_902787975.1 Oscillospiraceae bacterium | reverse complement strand
CTTCGTGATGAACGTGAACGAACGGTCTGCATAAACTGTAATGATTACAGGAATGATGAGACCTGCGTCCTTAGCTGTTCTCTCGTTGAACTCTTTGACAAACTGCGCGATGTTGATACCGTGCTGTCCAAGAGCTGGTCCGACCGGCGGCGCGGGTGTTGCTTTGCCTGCAGGTATCTGAAGCTTTACATAGCCTGCTACTTTTTTAGCCATACTGGCCACCTCCCAAATAGATTTTTATTATCAGAGACCAAAAGGTCTTTAATAAACGTTAATTAAACTTTTCTTACCTTAATGAAGTCGAGCGTAACAGGTGTCTCACGTCCGAACATGGATACCGTAACAGTAACCTGCTGCTTCTCTTCATTGATGTCCTTAACAACAGCCTTGCTGTCCTTGAAAGGACCGTCTGTGATGATGATGAGATCGCCGATGCGATAATCAACTTCAACAGTAGAAGGAACAATAAGTCCCATCTTGACCAAGTCCTCATCCGTCATCGGAATCGGCTTGTTCGGGTCAGGTGCTACAAAGCCCGTAACTCCGTTTGTGTTACGGATCTTGTACCAGAGATCCTTATCAACCTTATCATTGTTGCCGTAAACGAGCTTCAAGAAGATGTAGTTGGGGAATCTCAGCTTCTCAACTTCCTTACGCTTGCCGTTCTTGGTTTCAACAACGATATCCGTCGGCAGATAGACCTCCTGGATAATGTTCTCCATATCCTGAGCCTTAGCATAATTCTCTATGGAAGTCTTAACTTTCTTCTCATATCCGCCGAAGGTATGGATTATATACCACTTGGCTTCATTATTATCCGGCATTTATTTACTCCTAAATCAAGCTTAGCCTTCAACAGAAGACTCAGTCTCCTCAACAGTCTCGGATGCTTCGGTAGCTGCTGTCGTAGCCTCAACCGGGGCAACTGTCTCAACCGGTACCGTTGTCTCAACGATATCGTAGAAACCGACCTTATCGAGGATCCAGCGGCCGCCATTACCGATCAATGTAAGGTAAACAGCGAAGAATACGATTACAAGCAAAACTACAGCTACGGTCTTGGCGAGCTTCTCGCCTGTAGGCCACGTAACGCGCTTAAGTTCAGCAAAAACATCGGAGATCTTCTTGCCCAGGCGCTTGAAAATGTTACCTTTGTTATCAGCCATTTTAAACGTCCTTTAAGAATTACTTGGATTCTCTGTGAATTGTGTGCTTACGGCAGAAGGGGCAATACTTCTTGAGCTCTAATCTCTCTGTATTGTTCTTCTTATTCTTGTATGTCTGATAGTTTCTCTGCTTGCACTCTGTGCATGCGAGAGTAAGCTTATCGCGAGCTCCGGCCTTTGCCATGGTCCAAATACCTCCAAATGTCGTGTTACAGGGGCTTTCAGGCTCCCTGCGCGCCAATTTCCGCGCAACTAAAAACAAGACCTGAACGGTCTAGCGCGAAGATTGTATCACACCAGGGGCTATAAAGTCAACGAAAATATACGGAAGTGCCGATTATTTACGGCACTTTTTCCCAGAGGGGCAAAATCAGCCTCTGCGGGATCTCAATTCTGTCTCAACGTCATCGATGGTGATACCCTGATCAGCCATGAGGACGAGAAGGTGATATTCAAGGTCAGCGATCTCTGCGATGATCTCTTTCTTATCACGCTGGGAAGCAGCGATAACGACCTCAACTGCCTCTTCACCGAGCTTCTTGGAAATCTTGTCCGTGCCCTTTTCGAAAAGGTAATTTGTGTAAGAGCCCTCTACGGGATGCTCCTGACGGTCCTTTATAACGCTGTAAAGTTCTCTCATGATATCCATTGATCATTCCTCCTTGTCACTGGCCGGATCCCAGTCATTAAGTGATGTATAAAAACAAGATCTGTTGCCTGTGTGGCAGGCTGCTCCGGTCTGGTCGATCTTATATAACAGTGTATCCCTGTCGCAGTCAATGCTGGCAGACATTACTTTCTGGAAATGTCCTGATGTCTCGCCCTTCTTCCAGAGTGAATTTCTGGATCTGGAATAGTAGTGCATGAAGCCCGTCTCACATGTAAGACAGAATGCTTCCTCATTCATGTAAGCCATCATGAGGACTTCGCCGTTCTCATAATCTACGGTGATAGCCGGAACCAGTCCGTCGGAATTCTTCTTCATCTTTGCCCACATGTCATGGGGATTAAGATTGCTCATACAATGCTCCTTACGGGGATGTTTTCGTTTGCAAGATAATCCTTGAGATCTTTGATCTTTATCTCTCCGAAGTGGAAAAGGCTTGCTGCAAGAACTGCATCTGCCTTGCCGACGTTGATCGCATCCGCAAAATCCTTCATGGAACCTGCTCCGCCGGAAGCGATGACAGGTACTCCGACATTCTCGGAAATCATAGCGGTGATCTTATTGTCGTAGCCGGACTTTGTTCCGTCCTTGTCCATTGAAGTAAGAAGTATCTCGCCTGCGCCGAGTGATACCGCCTTCTTTGCCCACTCAAGAGCATCAAGGCCCGTGGGCTTTGTGCCGCCTGCGATAACTACTTCATAGCCGGAATCAAAACCTGATTCCCTTGCCTTGACGTCGATGGCGCAAACGATGCACTGTGAACCAAACATATCGGCAGCTTCTTTTACGAATTCAGGATTCTTTACGGCAGCAGAGTTAAGTGAGACCTTGTCTGCTCCCGCGTTAAGAAGCTCTCTGATATCTTCAACGGTCCTGATGCCGCCTCCGATGGTAAAAGGAATGAATATCTCGTTGGCAACCCTTCTTGCCATCTCGACTGTCGTTCCCCTGGATTCAAGTGTTGCGGTGATATCAAGAAAAACAAGTTCGTCAGCACCTGACTGGTTATAAGTCTTGGCACACTCTACCGGATCGCCGGCATCTCTTAAGGATACGAAGTTAACGCCTTTGACGACTCTGCCGTCCTTAACGTCGAGACAGGGGATTATACGTTTTGTAAGCATTTTGCCAAATCCACCTTTCCTTCGTATATTGCTTTGCCGATGATGACGCCAGCACAGCCGGAAGTCTTGATGAGTTCAACGTCTTCGTTGGAACCGATTCCGCCTGATGCGATTACGTTAAGGCCTGTAGCCTCTACCATTTCCTTAGTCTGTGCTACGGCAGGACCCGTAAGCATGCCGTCTCTGGCTATGTCTGTAAATACTACTGTTGTTGCGCCGATCTCCTTGCACTTCAATGCAAAGTCGACTGCCTTGAGTTCTGAATCAGCCGTCCATCCGTCAACGGATACGAATCCGTCGTGGGCATCGATTCCTATTGCAACCTTGTCTCCGAATCTTTCGATCGCCTTCTTCGTGAATTCGGGATCCTTAACGGCAGCAGTACCGAGCACTGCTCTTGAAACGCCGTATTCCTCGATCCACTTTGCAAGCGTATCCATGTTGCGGATCCCGCCGCCCGTATCGACCTTAAGTCCGGTCTTTACTGCTATCTCTTTTATGATCTCATGGTTTTCCGGGACACCGCTTTTTGCTGCATCCAGGTCAACTACATGGATCCATGTGGCTCCTGCTTCCTTGAACATGAAAGCCTGGTCCAGAGGTGAATCGTTATAAACGGTGACGTCGTCATATCTGCCCTGCTTGAGCCTGACGCACTTGCCACCGATCAGATCTATTGCGGGTAATATGATCATGCTTTTGTCTCCGCTACGAATTTCTTAAGGATCTCAAGTCCTGCCGCGCCGCTCTTTTCGGGATGGAACTGCATTCCGAAAATGTTGTCGTGCTCAAATGACGAACAGTACTTTATGCCGTATTCGGTGCTTGCAGCGTTATCAGAAGCAAGACCGAGCTGGCAATAGTAGGAATGAACAAAGTAAACGTAGTCGCCTTCGGTAAGAAGTCTTCCTGTTACGTCGACCAGCTTGTTCCAGCCCATCTGGGGAACCTTCAGGCCGTTATCGGGGAAACGTCTTACAAAACCGGGAATGATACCGATTCCTGATACGACGCCTTTAGTCTCCCTTCTCTCGAGGAGGTTCTCTTCGGAACCTTCGAGCATAAGCTGCATGCCAAGACAGATTCCCAAAAGAGGTTTGCCGGAATATGCGCAATCTATGAGCGGTGTTACGAGGTCTCTGTTTGTGAGCTCATCCATTGCCGGAGCATAGCTTCCGACACCGGGAAGAATAACACCCGACGCATCTGCTATAACGCCTGCATCGGAAGTTATCACGCAGTCACTGCCGATATACTTTAAAGCTTTTTCGACAGAGCCAAGATTGCCCATTCCATAATCTACTACTGCTATCAAAGGATCAGATTTCCTTTCCCGTTATACGTGAGTAGCACTCACGATACTTAGCTGCCGTCTTCTCGATGATGTCCTCGGGAAGTGTCGGAGCAGGATATGTCTTATCCCAGTCGAGTGTCTCAAGCCACTCTCTGAGGAACTGCTTGTCGAAGCTCTTCTGAGCGTGTCCGGGCTCATACTCTGCCGCATCCCAGAATCTTGAAGAGTCAGGTGTGAACATCTCGTCGCATACTGTGAGAACGCCGTCGATCTTACCGAATTCGAACTTTGTATCAGCAAGGATCAGACCCTTTGTGAGTGCGAACTCTGAAACCTTCTTGTAGAGAGCAAGAGATGCATCTCTCAAAGCGGAAGCGTCAGCCTCACCGATGAGGTCTACTAACTGCTCATATGTGATGTTGATGTCGTGGCCTTCGTCAGCCTTTGTTGAAGGAGTGAAAAGAGGCTCAGGGAGCTTGTCGCCCTGGAGCATTCCCTCAGGCATCTTGATGCCGCCGACTGTACCGGACTTTTTGTATTCCTTAAGAGCGGAACCTTCGAGGTAACCTCTTACGATGCACTCTGCAGGAAGCATCTGAGCTTTCTTAACGAGCATGGATCTTCCCTGGAGTTCTTCCTTATACTTGTCGAAGCCCATAGGATACTTTGAAACATCAGTTGTGATGACGTGGTTCGGGATGATGTCTTTTGTGAAATCAAACCAGAACTCGGAAATTGATGAGAGCACTCTTCCCTTGACGACAAGAAGAAGTGAATCGCCGAGATCGTAGATGTTTCTGACCTTGCCCTTTGAGAGCATCGGCTGATCGATAAAATCAGTATCCTTAATAAGCATTTATATATCCTCCAATAAATTATAATGCGCCTTTTGTCGAGATGACCTGACCTGCAAATCTCGGGTCAGTCTCCGTTGCCTGTCTCAAAGCTCTTGCGAGGGCCTTGAACATAGCCTCTGCCTTGTGGTGATCGTTTGCACCGTAAGGGCATGCGATGTGCAGAGTGATACCGGCATTGAATGCAAAGCTCCTGAAGAATTCCTCAAAAAGCTGGGTGTCCATCGTGCCGCAGAACTCGTCTGCAAAATCACAATCGAAAACAAGGAATGCCCTGCCTGAAATATCAAGAGAGCATGTGCCCAGAGCTTCATCCATGGGGATGGAAGCAGAGCCGTAACGTCTGATGCCGATCTTGTCGCCCAGAGCCTTGTTAAGTGCCTGGCCAAGAACGATGCCGACGTCCTCTACAGAGTGATGAGCATCAACATTGAGGTCACCCTTGCAGGTAATGTCCATATCAATACCGGAGTGCTTTGACAGAGCAGTAAGCATGTGGTCAAAGAAACCGATGCCCGTATCGATGTTATTTGCACCCTGTCCGTCAAGATCGATCCTGACCTTGATGTCAGTCTCTTTTGTGGTTCTAGCGATCTCAGCTGTTCTCGGCATTTTTGACCTCCTGCTTAATTGCATCCAAGAGTTCTCTCATCTCTTCATCCGTACCTATCGTTATCCTGAGATACTCGTTAAGGACGGGCTTGTTGAAATATCTTACAAGTATACCCTTTGTGCGGAGATTTTGATACAGTGTGCCGCAATCGATTGGAGGTTTCGCATACACGAAATTCGCAGATGACGGAGGCATCGTAAAACCGATCTCCTTAAGTTCTTTTTCTACCCATGTTCTCGTGGCGATTATTTTCGCGCGTGTCTCATTATAGTAATCGACATCGAGGAGCGCGGCTTCGGCTACCTTCTGGGCAAGACGGTCAACGGGATATGAGTTGAAAGAATCCCTTGCTCTCTTGAGGCCCTCGATGAGTTCCTCCGAACCTACCGCATAACCGAGTCTGATGCCGGCAAGTGAGAATGCCTTCGAAAGTGTTCTTACTACACAGACATTCTTATACTCATTGATGAGTGATACCGCTGACTCGTATTCATTTTCGAAAGCAACATAAGCCTCGTCGACAATAACTACTGAATCAGGATTTGCCTTGGCGATCCTTGCGCAGTCTTCAACCGCGATGGCCCTTGATGTAGGCGCATTCGGATTCGCGAAAACGATTCCGCAGTTCGGCACTCCGATGTAATCGTCAGGATCAAGTCTGAAGTCTTCCTTGAGCGGGATCGTCTGTCTTCTTATGTCGTAGAACTCGGAAAATACCGGGTAGAAACTGTAGCTGTAATCAGGCATCAGGACAGGAAGTCCGGTGAGTGCCTTCTTCTCGAAGAATGTCTGGAAACAGATCGCGAGGACTTCGTCAGATCCGTTGCCGCAGAAAATGTTTGCTTCTGATACTCCGTCGAACTTCGCTGCTGCCTTGATGACATCGGTGGAGTTAGTGTCGGGATAGAGTCTTAGTGTGCTGAGGTCGAATTTTCCGAGCGCTTCCTTGACCTTTGGTGAAGGCGGATAAGGGTTCTCATTTGTGTTGAGCTTGATCACCTTCTGGCCCGGCTTCGGCTGCTCGCCTGCCACATAGGGCTCTATGTCATTTATCAGTTTGTTCCAATATTTACTCAAAGTTATCAGTCCTCGAATCTGGCTCTTACGGCAGCTGCGTGACAGCCCAAACCTTCGCTGTCGGCAAATGCCGCTACATCCTTATATACGTCCTTAAGTGTCTCTTCGTTGTAGTTGATGACACTCATCTTCTTATAGAAATCACCTGTGTTAAGAGGTGAGAAGAACCTTGCAGTTCCTGATGTGGGAAGTGTGTGGTTCGGTCCTGCGAAATAATCTCCCAGAGGCTCCGGTGAATAGCTTCCTAAGAACATTGCACCGCAGTTCTTGATCTTTGCTGCGAGAACTTCCGGATTCTCAACGCAGATCTCAAGGTGCTCGGGAGCGATCTCTTCTGAGAAGTTAACTGCCGTATCAAGGCTGTCGCATACGATGATTGCGCAGTAATCTTCCATTGATTTCGCAAGGATATCCTTACGCTCTGCCTTCTCGGATCTCTTGTCGGCAAGGTCCAATACCTTCTCTGCAAGTTCTCTTGAATCAGTAAGAACGATCGCGGAAGCCATCTTGTCGTGCTCAGCCTGTGAGAGCATGTCTGCTGCCACGAAGTCCGGATTTGCTGTCTTATCAGCGATGATCAGGATCTCGGAAGGTCCTGCGAACATGTCGATATCAACCTGGCCGAAAACCAGACGCTTAGCAGTATTTACATAGATGTTTCCGGGACCGCAGACCTTGTCTACTCTCGGAACCGTCTCAGTACCGTAAGCCATTGCCGCGATTGCCTGTGAACCGCCCATTCTGTAGATCTCCGTAGCGCCTGCGATAGAAGCAGCTGCAAGTATAACGGGAGCGATCGTTCCGTCCTTTCTCGGAGGTGTTGCGAAAACGATCCTCTCAACACCTGCAACTGAAGCAGGGATAACATCCATCAATACTGTTGACGGGAGAGGTGCCGTACCGCCCGGTACATAAACGCCCGCAATGGAGATAGGTCTTACGCGGACACCGATCTTTGCGCCCTTGCCGACATCCATCATGAAGCCGTGTTCTTTCTGCTCCTCGTGGAATCTTCTGATGTTGGAAGCAGCTTCCTTCATAATTGTCAGAAGCTCGGGATCGATGGACTTGATGGCATCTTCGATCTCCTGCTCGGATACTCTGAGCTGGTCTGAAGTGAGCTTAACGCCGTCAAACTTCTCTGTGTACTTAAGAAGCGCAGCGTCGCCGTTTTCCCTGATGTCATCAATAACATTCTGGACTGTCTCGATAACGGGCTTTAAGTCCATCTTGCCTCTTACGCCGAGGCTCTCAACTGTTGCCTTAAGGTTTTCCTTTGTGCCTTCAACTAACTTACAGCGCATGATTATCCCCCTTTACTCTTACTCTTCATCAGCCAATGCATCTTTGAGTTTGGCGATCATCGGCTTGATCTCTTCTTCTTTCATCTTCATCGAAACGCGGTTAACAACAAGTCTTGCAGAGATGTCTGCAACTGTCTCAAGAACATCAAGTCCGTTCTCATAAAGAGTTCTTCCGGACTCAACGATATCTACGATGACTTCTGCAAGTCCCGTAAGAGGAGCGAGTTCGACGGAACCGTTAAGCTTGATTATCTCAACGCTCTCGCCTCTTACGCCCTCAAAATAATTTCTCGTGATGTTAGGATACTTTGTACCGACTCTCTTGTTCGGGATCTCGTCGAGCTTATCCTTAAGCTCTGCAGGACCTGCAACGCACATTCTGCACTTGCCGAGTCCCAGGTCCAGGACCTCATAAAGCTGTCTGCCTTCTTCAAGCAGTGTGTCCTTACCGACAACACCGATATCGGCAGCACCGTACTCGACATAAGTAGGAACGTCAGAAGGCTTGGAAAGAATGAATCTTAAGCCTGCATCCTTGTCTTCAAGAATAAGCTTTCTGGACTTATCTCTTGCTGCGGATACGTCATATCCGGCCTTCTCCATGATATCCAGAGTCTGGTCTGCAAGTCTTCCCTTAGGTAAAGCAATAGTAAGCATCAGGCTTCACCTCCGTTCATAAACATAACTGTCTCTATTCCCTTTTCCTTTGCATATTCGTTGAGCGCTTCCTCATCCATTCCCGTAGTATCAAGGATCGCGGGTGTGCCTTCAGCTCTCAGTGCTTCTGCAGTTGCAGTTGCCATCTCGAAATCACCTCCGACGATAACGCCTGCACATTTAGCAGGAACGAACTTGTCCTGTCTCATGAGTGCGGTGATCGCAAGTGTGAGTGAGATTGAGAATCCTACAGCCTGGATCTCCTTGCCGAATGACTTGGCAACATCATCGTATCTTCCGCCTGAAATGATCGGGAAGCCTACCTCATATGTGTACCCCTTAAATACCATTCCCGTATAGTAATCGATGCTCTCGATAAGGCTTAGATCAACTGATACATACTTGAGGAAACCATAGCTTTCCATGATGTCCAGGATCTCTTTGAGGTTGCCCAAAGCTTCCTTTGCGCCCTCATCAGTAATCCTCGGCATGATCTGGTCGATCGTATCGTAAGTGCCGCCTGACTCTGTGAGCATCAGCAACGTCTCTTTGTCTTCACTGCTGAGATCGAACTTCTCGATCGTAACCGAATCCCTGTTTGCGATGGCATTCTTGATCTTCTGCTGACCTTCTTCATCGATGCCGAGCTGCTTCATGAGTCCCTTGAAAAACTTGACCTGTCCGATGGAAACCTGAAGATCCTTGATGCCGATCTCAAGTGCTGACTTGATGGCAATGGCAAGAACTTCGGCATCGGATTTAGCGCCGCTTGCACCCAGAAGTTCAATGCCGCCCTGGGTAAATCCGCAGAGTTTTCCGCCGCCTGCTTTACCTGAACGGTACATGTTCTCGATGTATGAGAATCTGACAGGAAGCGTGTAGTTTCTGCCTGCGCAGAATCTTACTGTGGGGATCGTGCCGTCGTAGCGGTTGCAAAGAAGGCTTCCCTTGCTGTCTGTAAACTTATAGAGTTCCTCTTCATCAACGAACTCTTTATAAACATCAAAATACTCAACGCCGGGAGTCTCGATCTCTTCATAGCCGTTGAGCAGGAAGAGATTACGGAGCTTAGACTCAAGCTCTCTTTTTACTCCGCAGATGCCCGGAAACTGATCGTTAAATCCATCCGGTGTGTAGAACTTATTTCCCATAAAAACACTCCATTTTTACTTATAGTCCATATTGTACTTGCCGCTGATACTCAGGGCAAATGACTTTACTGTGTCAAATTAGCCGTTTCTTTAGTCGACTAAAGGATTATAATTGTGCATTTGAGATATGTCAAGCATTTTCTTTAGTTGAATAAAGAAATCACTTATGGTACTTCTCGCCCTTGGCAATCTTGAAGCCGCGGTAGAGCTGCTCGGACAGAACGAGTCTTGTCATGAGATGGGTGAGCGTGATGTTGCCGAAGCACATTCTTCTGTCAGCGCGGGCACGAACTTCAGGAGAGATTCCGTTACTTCCGCCGATAACGATCTTCAGGGTTCCTCCGCCCTTCTCGATATCCGATACTAGATAAGATGAGAGTTTTTCCGAAGAGACATTCTCACCGCCGAGATCCATTGCCCAGACAACTTCGCCGGGCTTTATATGGGATAAGATCAGTTCGCCTTCACGTTTTAATGCTTCGTTTACTGGAACGGAATCAGGACAGTCGGCGACTTCGATGAATTCAAGAGCCGCAAATCTGGAAAGACGCTTTTTGTATTCGTCGATACCTTCTTTGAGCCACTTGTCCTTAAGCTTTCCCGGGCATACAACGATTATCTTCATAAGACGTATCCCTCGGAAGGCATATCCTTTTTGGCGATCTTAACTTCGTAATCGATCCCTTCAACCAATCCCCTGTCGGCAAGTAAGGTCGTAAAAGTCTCCCTTGCTATATCAGGCGTGTTGTTATGAGGAGACAGGTGTCCCAGAATGAATTTCTTAGTTCCGTTATTGATAAAGAATTCAGCACATTCAGCGGATTCGGGATTACTGATATGGCCGTGTCCGCCTGAGATCCTCTTCTTTAAAGGCCACGGATATTCTCCGTGTTCAAGCATATAAGGATCGTAGTTTGATTCCAGGAGAATGACATCACTTGCACGGGCAAAACCTTTCATGCCGTCATTCATTCTTCCGAGATCCGTCATTACTGCAATGGAATTACCGGTATCGTGATTGAAGATCCTGTAGCAGACTGAACCGTTTACATCGTGAGGTGTCGGGAAAGCCCTTACTTCAGGACCATTTTCGAGCTGCACAATATCGTTTTCCTCAATCTCCATGACGGGAGATGCAAGGCCATCCAACACAGCCAGAGTTGCTCTCGTACCGTAGATCGGTGTGTGATACTTGCGCGAAAAGACGGGCACGCCGTTTACGTGGTCACTGTGTCTGTGGGTAAGAAATACTGCGCTGACATCCTCGGGATAAACGCCGCAGGCTACCAGTGCTTTGGTCATCATTTTGCAGGACATTCCGCAATCGACAAGAATGTAGGTGCCACGGGATTTGATAAGTGTCGAGTTGCCGCTGCTGGATGAATAAAGAGGGACGATTCTGTCAGGTCCCGTCATGCTTCGGTATCCTCTTCACCGTATTCGGGCGTATGGTTTACTCTCGAAATAACGGCACCCAGATCAGTAAGCTTCTGAACGATATGTTCGTAACCTCTGTCTATTCTCTGGGCATTCATGATATATGTGGTTCCGTCAGCTTCCAAAGCTGCACAGACAAGAGCTGCACCTGCTCTGAGGTCGGTGGCTTCTACAGTCGCGCCGCGGAATTTGGTCTTTCCGTTGACCCATGCGATCCTCTCGTAAACGTTAATGTTTGCACCCATTTTCGCAAGTTCGGGAACATACTGGAATCTGTTCTGCCAGACATTCTCGTGCATGCGGCTCTGGCCGTCAGCGGAACAGAGCAGTACTACTGTCTGTGGCTGAAGGTCTGTCGGGAATCCCGGATAAGGTGAAGTCTTAACGCTTGTGGGATAAACCTCGTCTTCATAATCGTATCTGAAGACTCTTATGGATTCGTCGCCTTCCTCGATCTGGTAACCCATTTCACGCATCTTAGCGGACAAAGGCTCCATGTGGGTAGGGATCAGATTGTGAATGGTAACATCGCCGTTGGTAACGGCGGCAGCGATCATGTATGTTCCTGCCTCGATCTGGTCAGGAATGATCGAATATGTGAAGTTGCCGGGGAGCACGGGAACGCCCGTGATCTTTATGGTATCGGTACCTGCACCCTTGATGTGGGCACCCATTGAGTTTAAGAAGTTTGCAACGTCAACGATATGGGGTTCTTTGGCCGCATTGATGATCTCGGTCTTACCCTGCGCCTTGCATGCTGCGAGCATCGCGTTGATCGTTGCGCCGACGCTTACTATATCCAGATAGATCCTCGCACCGTGTAAGGGGTCTGCTTCAAGGTTTACGATACCGCTGTTGATGTCGGCAGGTCTTGAACCCTTTGCTCCCATGAGCTGGAAAGCCTTGAGGTGAAGGTCGATGGGACGCTGGCCGAAGTTGCATCCGCCGGGAAGTCTGATGGAAGCTTTTCCGCATCTTCCCAAAAGCGCACCCATAAGATAGTAAGATGCACGGATCCTGGATACGAGCGGACCCGATGCCTTATATGTATTAATTGTAGTTGAATCGATCCTGTACGTGTGGCTGTCGATGGTATCAACCTTTGCGCCGAGTGATCTCAAAAGATCAAACATGACATGTACGTCGATAATGTCAGGGACATTCTCGAGTGTACATACACCATCGACCATGATCGATGCAGCAATAATACCAAGAGCGGCATTCTTACTGCCGCTGATCTCAATATCGCCTTTGAGCGGTATTCCGCCCTTTATCTCATAAGCGTAGTTTTTACCCACGCTGTTTATATCCTGATCCATCAAAACTCCAACAAATCACTTATGCGGTTCGGATTCGTCAAGGATCTTCTTCAATGACGACTTGACCGCAACATCACCTTTTGCCTGACGGGAATCGCCTGAAGCATCAGCCCCGTCACCGGTGACAGCACTCTTATTATTATACCTTTTCTGGACATCAATTGGGTGAATTACGCGTTTTTCGCGAGATTCACGATTTATTTGGGATACAGTCTTCCTTTGTTCGGCACTTATCTGAACTACGGGCTGAGTAAGGAGCTTTCTTGCCTCTTCTTTTGCCTGTAATCTTGCTTCTTCAAGTGCAATTGCTTCGGCATCAGGCATCTGAGGAGCCTGATACTGCTCTTCTTCGTATTCCTGCTGCTGAGTTGCGGGCTGTACCGGATGTATCTGTGCATCCCGGATGGTCTGTTCCTGAGGCTCTTCGATCACAGCCTGGACTGCTTCAACGGCCGGGATCTGCTCCTGGGGAATTATCTTCTCCAAAGGAATTGAGAGCTGCTCACTCATGGGAGGCATGGCTGCAGCTGCAGGCGCTTCCTCAATGGTAGTCTCCTTCGCGATCTCGCTCTCAAGGCCTGTAACCGGTCCGTCCATCTCATCATCGAAATCCTCAACATAGAGGAGTTCTTCCTTTAATTCTTCGAATCTCTCGTCGCCAAATGATGAAAGGAGCTTTGCAAGAGCCTTGTCTCTGGCTGCAACCTCAGGTTCGGGGATGAGTTCATACTCGTCAACGATGCTGTCAAGATCTTTGTAACCCAGAGATCTTACGGCCTCGCACTCCTGGAGTCCGAGGAAATATGCTGCCGCCCTGTGAAGCGGTTTGTCGCTGATGATCCCTGCCTTTGCATCGCTGTAAGCGGCATCGAAAACAGTCTTTCCGGTAGGCAGACTGAAAATGAACGTCGCGCCCTGGCCGAATGTTGAAGTAACGCTGATAACACCGTCATGCATATCTGCGATCTCTTTTGCTATCGCAAGACCTATTCCTGATCCGCCTACTTCCCTGTTGCCGGAATTATCTACTCTGTAGAACCTCTCGAAAAGATGATCTATGTCTTTTGCGGGAATGCCCCTTCCGTTATCGTCAACCTGGACTGCAACTCTGTCATCAATGACGGAAATACTGATGTGAACCTGATTAGGCGCAGTCTTTCCTTCAAAATTAATGTACTTGATTGCATTAGTAAGCAAGTTAACGATGGTCCTGATGATGAGCTTGGAATTGCCGTAAAGCAGCGGATATACTCCGTCTTCAGGCAAAGTGAATATAACGTTATTTGCACCCGGATAATCCTGGATGTTGGAATATGCTGCAGATACGGCATCCCTGATGTCGAAGATCTCCATTCGGCTCGTATGTGAACACTGGGACAATACGAGGAAGTCGTTTACGATGTCCTGCATTCTTACCGTATTCTCTTCGATCCTTCCGCTCCATGTAATGAGCTCTTCTCTTGAAGGTTCGTTGCCGTCCTGGCAGGATCTTCTGATCGAGAATACCGAACTCTTTATGGATGTCAGAGGAGTCTTAAGCTCGTGTGAAACGTTTGCTGCAAGGTCTTTTTGTCTTCTCTCGTCATCCTTGATCTGAGTAATGTCATCTACGATTACGATATTGAGTTCTTCGTTTCCGAAAAACTTTGAATCCTGCTGTGCAGGTCTTCTTATGATCTTTATCTCATAGATCCTGCGGTTGATGATGTAGTTAACTCTGATAAGGTTTACGCCGTTTTCGAGACTTAAGATGTAATTGGATTTGAGCTGGTTTCCGTTATCGAATGTCTCAAGGAAATTGTTGAGTGTCTTTGGAAGCCCGCCCTTAAGGAAATCCGGAAGTCTGAATATCGTCTCGTTACAGAACAGGGCACCCTTTGAATCGTAAACGGCAATGCCGAGACCGACCGTATCAAGTACGGCCTTCTGAATGTGCTTATCGCGTTCGAGATTATCGATATTGCCGGATACGGCAGACCTTAATGTAGTATTGCCGATAAGATACCCCGCAATAACGCCTAAGAGTATCAATATCAAAGCCAGAACCAGCAGGATAACCGGGTTCTGTAAGGCCGTCTCGAATATAGAACTGGAAAATAGATTACTCAAGATCAATCCAAATCATTAGGGAAGAAATAGCCGAAGCCTCTTCTCGTGAGAATGTATTTGAAATTCTTCTGGTCAGGCTCAATCTTCTGTCTGGTACGCTTAATGGTAACGTCGACAGTTCTCTCGTCGCCAAGGAAATCGAACTTCCAAACCTGCTTCAAAAGTTCCGAACGTGAGCATACTCTGCCCATGTTCTGTTCAAGATACTGCAAAAGCTGGAACTCTCTGTTTGTAAGATCGCAGGATTCCTCATGCTTAAATGCCTGCATGACATCACCGTCGATGATGAGTTCGCCGCCGCAATACTCGTGTCTGTTGCCTTCTGCTCCGTGTGACTTGTTGCTGTACTCGGTACGTCTGATCATGGCTCTGAGCTTCTCAACCAAAATCATCGGTTCATAGGGCTTCGAAACATAATCGTCAGCACCTGCACGCAGTGCCTCTACCTGATACTGTGAAAGATCTCCCTTACCTGTAAGGAAAAGAACAGGCGTCTTGTAACCCTGATCTCTGTAGTCCTTAATGAACTGCATTCCGCTGTAACCGGGCATCATCCAGTCGAGGATAATAACGTCAGGTCTCTCGATGTCTGCAAGTTCAAATCCCTTCTTGCCGTCTGTAGCAGTAATAACGTTAAATTCAAAGGATTTGAGCATATCGGCAGTAGACTCAACTACTGCTTTATCATCATCGATTATCAGGATTTTTGCCATATTCACACCTCTTTAAAAGTCAAGGAAAAATAAATTACATTTGTATTTTACCAATAATCGATTTTATGTAAATTGTAATATTACAAATTTATGGGCTATTTTTCCAAATTATTACAAAGCGAAAAAAGTGCCTGAAAAACAATTTCCAAACAAATGAAAAGTCCCTCCGCGTTTATTCGCGAAGGGACTTATATAATCCGGCAGCAATCTATCTTCCCGGGCCGTTACCAGCCGAGTATTGTCGACGCCAGTGAGCTTAACTTCTGTGTTCGGAATGGGAACAGGTGTGGCC
>CADAIP010000034.1 GCA_902787975.1 Oscillospiraceae bacterium | reverse complement strand
GACAGCTCAGTTCAACGCTCTTCCTGACTGGAACGCTAAGTATGAGTTCATCAAGGCAGGCCTTTCCGCTGATGCTTTCAAGGTTTTCGATATCCTTCCTCAAGGCATCCAGCAGCAGCTCTTCCTCGAGAGAGACCCTCACGGCAACGTTCAGGTATCCCTCATCGAGTCCGAGAAGCTCTTCTCCGAGATGGTTAAGAACGAGCTCGCAAAGAGAAAGGAAGCTGGCACATACAAGGGCAAGTTCGGCGCTCAGCACCACTTCTTCGGTTATGAAGGCCGTTGCGCATTCCCTTCCAACTTCGATGCAGACTACTGCTACTCTTTGGGCTTCAACGCTTTCATGCTCATCCAGTATGGTTACACAGGATACCTCTCAAAGGTTTCCAACATCTCCAAGCCTGCTGACGAGTGGGTTGCAGGCGGTATGCCTATTACAAAGATGATGAACATGGAGAGAAGAAACGGTGCAGACAAGCCGGTTATCCGTAAGGCTCTCGTTGAGCTCGACGGCAAGCCGTTCAAGTATTTCGAAGCTAACCGTGAGAAGTGGGCAGTTGAGACTGCATTCACATTCCCCGGTGCTATCCAGTACTTCGGACCTTCAGACGTTTGCGACCGCACAACCGTTACACTCGCTCTCGAAAAGGGCAATATGTAATCATCGCTCGAAAACAGTTATTTATCAGGGGCTGTCTCATATGAGGCAGCCCTTTTTGGAACTGAAAATGAAACTTTGAAAAATTAGCACAGATTTGTGCCAGGAATCACGGATTCAGGCATAAATAGAGTAAAGACCGATTTATAATGAACTCATGAGCAACAGCAAAAAGTCTTCATTTGAACTTATACTTAATCTCATTATTGCCGGACTGACGATAGTGGGAATTGTACTGATGCTCACGGGCAATTCTGAAGAGGGAGCGCTTCAGACAAGCGGAATAGGAAATTTCAAGTTTTACACTGTCCTGTCCAATGTTTTCTGCGGCCTTGTCGCAGCGGTTTATCTCGTATTTATCCTTTTTAAGAAAGATACGGATAAGATCCGTGTGCTTAAGCTTGCAGCTGTGTGCGGGGTCGCGATAACCTTTGCGGTGGTTGCTTTTATGTTCGGCCCGCTTTACGGATATCCTCAGTTCTATAAGAGGGGTAATCTGTTCTTCCACCTGCTGGAACCTCTTGCGGCAATGGCTGAATTCATCTTTATCAGAAGAAAGAAGATTCCGTTTAAATATACGGTCATATCAGCTATTCCGACGCTTCTTTACGGCATCGGATACATGACGAATATTCTTATAAACGGAGTAGGCGGGCCGTGGCCTGATACCAACGATTTCTATGCTTTTTTGAGCTGGGGATGGCCTGTCGGAATAGCTATTTTCGCTGTCATTACACTGTCGGCATTTGGTGTTGCCTGCATTTTCAGAGCTATAAGCAACAAGAGAGCCGGATAACGGGTGCTCAAATTTGCCCCTTTTTGAGCGGAATTAATATCTGACTCAATGTTAAGATATGCAGGGGACAAAGGAGAATATTATGAAAAGATCCGAGATTAACAAAGCTTTAAAGCGCATGGAAAGCGTTATCAATGACCTGAAGATCAGCCTTCCGCCGTTCTGTAATTTCACGCCGGAAGAGTGGCTTAACAAGGGTCATGAGTATGATGAGATCAGAGACAATATGCTCGGCTGGGACATAACCGATTACGGCCTGGGCGATTTCGGCAAGGTCGGATTCTCGATGATAACTATCCGCAACGGCAACCTGAAACTTAAGGACAAGTATCCCAAGCCTTATGCGGAAAAACTCCTGTTCATTGAAGAAGGCCAGTATTCTCCGAATCATTTCCACTGGTACAAGATGGAAGACATCATCAACAAAGGCGGCGGAAATCTCCTGATCAGAGTATATAATTCGCTGCCGGATGAACAGATCGATAAGGAAAGCGACGTCACTGTCCATACAGACGGCAGGACATATCAGGTAAAGGCCGGCACGCAGATCAGGCTCACTCCCGGTGAGAGCATCTCGATACAGCCGCGCATGTATCATGATTTCGAAGTCGAAGAGGGAACGGGAGCAGTGCTCCTGGGTGAAGTTTCCCAGGTAAATGACGAGATCGAAGAGGATGAACCCCCTTACAGACTCCTTTGCAACGAGTATCCCAAGGCACAGTAAACACGGCTTTTTGCGCGTGTGTGAGCGTGATTTTGTCGCGAAACGGTAACTTATATGTAAGGTGCATTTCCTTGACTTCACAAGTGTCCTAAAGCATCATTATCATGAATATTTATGAATTTAAATAGGCGGTATTGTTTTGAAGAAAAAAGCAGAAAACACAGAGAACAAAGGCGCAATCGATAAGTTTTGCATTGCCCAGGAGGGTAAGGCAAAGGTCAGTCTGATCATAGCTGCGGTTGTGGTCGTCGCAACGTTCGGCTCTGTTTGCGCTGCTGCGATCAGAAGCAATACCGGCAATGTAGTTCCCTCCGAAAACATGGAACTCAACGTTGCCGAACAGTACCTTGCACAGGCTGCTTTTGAGGCATCTGAAAAAGAGACTGCCGTAGCTACACCAACACCTGAAGTAGTTGAGACTTCAGCAACAGAACCCAGAACAACCAAGCGTGGAGGACTTACCGGCAATAATGTTGTTAATGCAAGTGACCTCCAGTCACTTTCCGACGAAGAACTCGTTGATGCGATCCTTTCAGGTTCGGCAGGTGTCATTGACAGAAGTGAAATTGAGACAGACCAGTCTCAGAACGAGGATGCAGGACACACCGCATCAGGCGGCGATGCTCCGGCTCCGACAGATCCTCCTACGCCCACACCGGAACCCGTTGTCAGCTCGGATCCTGCAATCAAACTTCCGAATACTTCTTTTACAACTGTTGAAGGCCAGGCTTTTGATCCTTTAGCAGGCGTAACTGCAAGAACATATACGGTTGAAGATGAGACCAACGGAATTTCCTATGTGATAAAAGATTCCAACGGTGAGACAGTATCTCTTGAGAATGCGCAGAATACCGCAGGAAAATATTCGATCACGTATTCATATGAACTCGTGCCCGAATCTGAGCCCAGAGAGATCCTGGCCTACGAACTAGGCATCGACGTTTCGCAGTTCCAGGGTTCGATTGACTGGGATGCAGTAAAAGCAGACGGAATCGATTTCGCATTCATAAGATGCGGCGGCCGCGGCTATACACAGGGCGGTATCTACGATGATACGAGATTCTATGAGAATGTTCAGGGCGCAAAGGCAGCAGGCGTCAAGGTTGGCGTATATTTCTTCTCACAGGCCATAACACCTTATGAGGCACTTGAAGAAGCATCAATCACGCTCGACAAGATCAGCGGTCTTGGAATCGACATGCCTGTCGTAATGGACTGGGAGACCGGCGGCGGATACAGAACGTGGGATCTTTACGGTCAGGATTTTGCCAACGTAATCACAGCTTTCTGCAGCACCATTGCACAGAACGGATACACACCTTGTGTTTATCTCAATACTTCAGATATCAACAACAGGCTTGGCGGCTATTCGGGTGACATCTTATCCAGATATAAACTCTGGTATGCATATCCTTACAGCTGCTACAGTGACGGAAGTTTCTACCAGGAAGGCGACATGATCCCGCCCAGAAGTTTCTACTTTGAATACTGGCAGTATTCATGGCACGGAGACGTTGCTGGCATTTCTTATGATACAGACCTTAATATCAGGGTAATCGGCAAGACTACTGTTACTGATCCTGCAAATGTCATGACTGCTACGGCAGAATGGGAGGTAACAGCAACTACGGATAGTGCGACACCGAGTGTTGATCCGACGGCACCGAGTGATACGACGCCGGATGCAACAGATCCGACGGCTCCAACGGATCAAACTGAGCCTACGGAATCCTCGGATAACACGGAACCTACGTCTGAACCGACAAGTGAACCAACGGATCCTGAAGGCGGAACAGATCCGACCACAGAGGAAACACCAGCTGATCCGACGGGGGAAGGAACAGTTACATAAGGAAGGGTACCGGAATACCGGTTGATAACTGAAGAGGGACAATACTATGGAAGGCAAGCCTGCGAGCGATCCCGCGCTGCGGAATCTGGAAAGAACGATTAGGTTTGAATTTGAGAAGCTTATTCTCATAGTAACGATCATATGTCTTTTGACTGAGATCGGTCTTACATTCTATTACTATTTTATCCAGGATCTGGGCCAGCCGCTGATCAATTATATTGCTTTCAGAATACTGGTTCCTTTAGGCGTAAACATTCTGGTTTATATTATTGCCAGGTTTTCGAACAGGTCTGATACAAGTACCGACAGCACGAAAAACAGAGTTGTATCATTTGCCGGTCTCGTAATGACGGGCGTGATTGCACTCGCGCACAGCTACTTCATTCCGCTTTGGCTTTTGCCGCTGTTTACGGTCGTAATCTGCACGATCTTCCATGACCGCTTTATCCTTATGATCCAGGCGGGCTTAAGTTTTGTATTTGTTCTTTATGCGGGCATTCTCCATTTGTACGATTACCCGGACCAGAGGGCTTTTACGATCCTTTGCATCATATTCTCTGAAGTCATGGTAATCGCCCTGAGCTTCATTTCTTACAGACTTGAGATATTCAATATCAGAATGCTTATGGTACGCGAGAGGAATTTTGCCGGTGCCGATAAGTTCGAAAACGGTTTTGAGACCGACTCCGTTACCGGTGTTTACAGCAAGAAATATCTTACGGAAGAAGCGGAGAAGATCCTTGCTAAGACCAATGAGCTCGATCCGTGCGGTGTTGCTCTCATAGACGTCGATGACTTCAAGAAGATCAATGATGAGATGGGCAATGACAAGGGCGACGATATCCTCCGCACACTGGGTTCTGTCCTTCAGGATTATATCGATGAGGACACTATCGTCGGAAGATACGGCGGAGATACATTCGTTGTTATTTTCGAGAACGGTGTCAGGGAAGAAAACATCGATGCACTGAATCAGATCCGCAAAGACTTTTCGAAGAAAAAGTATTCATTTACAAAAGAACCCGTTACAATAAGCGGTGGATATTCATGGTTTGATGTTACCATGGATCTGAAGAGTGCTCTGGATGAGGTTGAGAAGGCTTTGTCTTCAGCGAAAAGTTCAGGTAAGAATGTAATAATGGCTTCAGGCGAAAGCGAGGATTAAACATATGGGTAAGAAGAAAGATAAGGCTGTCAATTACAATGTCGGCAGAATAGTAATCGACATCGTCATGTTGTTCCTGGGACTCATCTTCATCATCGGAACCATTGCAGGTAAAGGCGATGACATTGCAGCAGGATTTGTCAGGATCATTGGCGCCGCGCTCATTGTGGTAGGAGTATTTGCCCTGATCAACTTCTTAAGGATCAAGGAAAAGACAGTTTTTGACTGGATCGTACTCATTATCGGCTTATCGATTGCCGTTGTCGGAATCGTGTTCATCGTTAATCCGCTTCCCGTCATCACGGTATTCAACTTTATCTTCGGAATAATCATCGCAGTTTATGCGATCGTCATAATTGTTTCGGCCATTGGAACATTAAGGATCTCCGGCGCGAAATACTGGTGGTTCTCAGTGCTCTTCGGTGTTATCGCCCTTGCACTCGGAGCAGTGATCATTTTCTTTAATTTTGCGACCAAGACGCTTACTGTTGTTATCGGAATCACTCTTGTTGTCGGTGCCATCGGCGGTATCGCAAATGCTATGCTCGCATCACAGGCCAAGAAGGAATTCAAAGCTAATTCCAAGATCCTTGACGATGCTTCATTTACGGTAGATTCCACAACGACAGAATCTGATAACACATCAGATGACGACAGCACAAAATTCTGATATTTCCTGATCCCGGTCAGCGCGAAAACATCCCGGAGGACAACTAATCATGAAAGTTACATTCATCGGCCACGCATGCTTCCTGATCAAATTCTCCACAGGTCTTTCAGTCTGCTTTGATCCTTATGTGCACGGATACGTTCCAGGACTATCTGACTGCAATGTTGCTGCTGATGAAGTGTTTTGCTCACATGAGCACGAAGACCACAATGATCGTGCCTCGGTCGGATCTCCGGATGTTCCTTATTCCGGTCCCGCACCCGAAGTAGAGTTCATCGCGTCATATCACGATGAAGTTCAGGGAGCAAAGCGCGGTCCCAACAATATCACCATCGTAAGATCAGGCAGCGAGTCCGTTGTCCACATGGGCGACATCGGATGTGAGCTTACTGATGACCAGATCAGAAAGTTAAAAGGATGCGATCTTCTCCTGATCCCTGTCGGAGGTTTTTTTACGATCGGCTGCAAGGAAGCTTTTGACCTTTGTCAGAAGATAGATCCGAAGGTCGTTATACCGATGCATTACAGGGGAGAGACATTCGGATATGATGTGATCTCCGGAAGAGAAGAATTTGTTGAGCTGGTCAAAAATGCCGGCGGACGCGCCATAGTAAACGGCGGAAACAGTGTAGATACTCTTCCTGAAGAAAAATCTCTTCTATTATTAGAGCCGCTTCGAATTTTGTAACACAAGATTGGACTTCTTTACGATATAATCTTTTCGTTGAAGGGGGTCCATTCCTATGTTTAAGATCGGTTTTTCCAATGACAAGTATGTAGAGCTCCAGAGTGAGCATATCAGAGAGCGCGTCGAGAAGTTCGGCGGCAAGCTTTATCTTGAGTTCGGCGGCAAGTTGTTTGACGACTATCACGCTTCAAGAGTTCTTCCCGGTTTTGAACCTGACAGCAAGATCAGAATGCTCAAGGCTCTTTCGGAAGATGCTGAGATCGTTATCGCGATCAATGCTGATGCTATTGAGAAAAATAAGAGAAGAGGAGACCTCGGCATTACTTATGACCAGGAAGTTCTCCGCTTGATCGATGCTTTCACGGAGTTCGGACTCTTTGTCGGAAGCGTAGTAATCACGCAGTTTGCAGGCCAGCCTCTTGCTGAGAAGTTCGAGTCAAGACTCCGCGGTCTCGGCGTTAAGTCATACAGACACTATCCCATCGAAGGATACCCTTCAGATATTCCGCTCATCGTAAGTGAAGACGGCTACGGCAAGAACGACTATATCGAGACTTCACGTAAGCTCGTTGTCGTTACGGCTCCGGGTCCGGGTTCAGGAAAGATGGCTACATGCCTTTCACAGCTCTATCACGAGAATAAGCGCGGCATCAAGGCCGGCTACGCAAAGTTCGAGACATTCCCTATCTGGTCCATCCCGCTCCAGCATCCCGTTAACGTAGCTTATGAGGCAGCAACTGCAGACTTGGCTGACGTTAACATGATCGATCCTTTCCACCTTGAAGCATATGGAAAGACAACAGTTAACTACAATAGAGACGTTGAGATCTTCCCCGTTGTAAACGCTATTTTCGAGAAGATCTACGGCGAGAGCCCTTATAAGTCACCTACGGACATGGGCGTAAACATGGCAGGATTTGCAATCATCGATGATGAGGCATGCCAGGCAGCTTCAAGACAGGAGATCGTAAGAAGATACTACGAAGCTAAGATGGCTACACGTGCCGGCAACTCCGACGGTTCAGACGTTACAAAGATCGAGTTCCTCATGAAGAAGAGCGGCATCGACATTTCCGACCGACGCGTTATCGGAGCAGCTGCCGTACGCGCAGAATCCACAGGCGGTCCTGCTGTAGCATTAGAGCTCCCTGACGGACAGATCGTTACAGGTAAGACGACACCTCTCCTTGGACCTGCATCTGCAGCGCTTCTTAACGCTCTTAAGGTCCTCGCAGGAATCTCACACGATATCCCGCTCATCTCACCCAATGTTATCGAGCCTATCTCCGATCTCAAGATCAATCACATGGGCAACCACAATCCGAGACTCCATACAGACGAAGTCCTCATTGCGCTTGCGATCAGTGCTGCCACCAACCCGGTTGCTGAGCTTGCCATGCAGCAGATCAGCAATCTCGCTAACAGCGACGCGCACTCAACAACCATGATGAGTTCCGTTGACGTAAATATGTTCCACAAGCTTGGAATCAACCTTACTTGTGAGCCTGTTTACGAGACAAAGAAGCTTTATCACAGATAAGTTTATTTAATCAGCATAATAGATACCCACTAAATCTCTGATATTGAGCATTTGGTGGGTATTTTTTTGTCTTTCATTAGTGTTCTGAAAGCCGGAATACCCACTAACTTGAGAAAAAGCAGAGTTTAGTGGGTATGTTTTCGATAATCAGAGCCGTTTTGAAACTGATGATACCCACCAAATAACGAAAATGCCCGGTTTGGTGGGTATCCTATTTTCGAGTGTTGACAAAAGACAAGAAAAGTCAGATAATTCGATTAGTCAAAGAAAGTCAAAGTCAAAGTCAGAAAAGAACAAAGTCAAAAACGATTAAGCGGAAGGAGGACGATCTTGTGGCTAGACTGGTTGATGTCATAGAACAGATGATCAAAGAGATGGTCGATGAGAATGACGGAACGGCGACGATCTGCAGAAGCCAGTTGGCAGAGCAGGCGAACTGCGTGCCGTCCCAGATCACATATGTACTGTCTACAAGATTTTCGGGCGGAAGCGGATATATTGTCGAGAGCAGAAGAGGCGGCGGCGGACAGATCACGATCACACGTGTAAATCATGTCGGACCTGCCGAGTATCTGAAGGCGATCATCGACAGTGTCGGTGATGACCTGTCGCAGCAGCAGGCAAAGAACCTCTTAACAAATGCGGTTACTGTCGGCGCGATGACTTCAAAGGAAGGTACTGCGATCATGGCAGCGGTATCAGACAGGGCTCTGGCAAGAGTTGACTCGGATATAAGGGCGGTCTTAAGAGCGGATATTTTCAAGCATGCGCTTTTGGGACTGATGGTTACTTAAGAGGATAGAACCCGGAAGGAGACAATAATTAATGAGATGTGAAAGATGCGGTAAAGAACTTACCAACAGGATAATAAAGATAAACGGCATCACTTACTGTGAGAACTGCGCGAGGCTTATGGGCTACGACAGGTTCCTAAGAGACCCGGCAGATCTTATGAGCAATCCGTTTTCACCGTTGGATCAGCTTGCGACTTCGCTGATGCAGATGAGTGAGCTCGATTTCGGCAACAGCACACTTACATGTCCCAAGTGCGGAATGACTTTAAGGGAATTTGAGAATGAGGGACGCGTAGGATGTATCGAGTGCTACAACACCTTCAACGACAACATCGTAAGAGAGATGTTCAAGCAGCAGGGCAACAGCGAATATGCAGGACGAATTCCCGCGCAGTCTGCTGATACTGATGCAAAGACGGAAGATGTTCCGCAGATAAAGAAGATCGCAAAGCCCAATCCGGATGCCGCAAAGGCAGAGGCTCCGAAGGCTGATGCTAAGGAGAGCGCTCCCGCTGATGCAAAGAAGAGCTCAAAGGACGGTCTTACTCTTGACCAGCTCATGAAGGCTGACCTCGGAATGCTCTCTGACGAAGAACTCGAAAAGGGTATCAAGGTCGCTGCAGATGCCGAGGAATACAAGCTCGCATCAAGACTCAGAGACGAACTCAAGGGCAGAAAGGACGGTGGCAACAATGGCTGAGTGGTATGTAAATGAGGGTAAGGACAACGATGTTGTTCTCTCCACAAAAGCGTGCATCGTCCGTAACATCAAAGGATATAATTTCATGCCGCGTCTGGACGACAAGGAGTGCAAGAGCCTCCTTGAGACCATCGACGGTGTTATAGATAAAGATGAATTCATGGGCGGAGTTGCTTCAGGTTTTGATAAGGAAACAACTTTAAGACTTACAAGACTCCAGATACTCGGACGCGAAGCCAGCATGATGGCAGATCCCGACAGAAAGGCTTTCTACTATAACGACGATGCAAGCCTCTCGATCGGTGTAGGAAGCGGCGAGCATCTTACAGTAAAAGCCATGGCACAGGGCCATGACATCAGCGTTTACAAGAAAGCCGAAAAGGTAGCTTTAGATCTAGAGAGCAAACTTGATGTTGCTTTCTCAGAGACATACGGATTCCTTACTTCAAACATAAAGCTTGCAGGTACGGGACTTAAGATCCTTTACACAGTCGCGCTTCCCGCAATCTCAAAGACCGAGGGCGGTATCGCTGCACTCACACAGCGTGTAGGCCAGTACGAATGGCAGATCTATCCTTTCGCTGAAAGAGGCGAGATCGCCGATTCCGGCGTTTACATCATTGCGAGCGTCAATACTCTCGGCATCACAGAGGATGAAGTCCTCAAGAGAGGCGAGATGCTCATCGCTGATGTCATCAAGGCTGAAAGAGCATGCAGGGATGAGATCGCTTCAAACAAGAAAGAGCAGTCGGCAGACATCTACGGCAGATCTTACGGCACATTGAGATATGCCGGCATGATCTCCAGAAGCGAAGCGCTTCAGGCTTTAGGGTGGCTGAGGCTCTATCACGATTACGATGATTCCGGTGAGATAAAGCTCTCCTGGAACACACTAGATAAGTTAACGATGGATATACTCTGGGAGCCCGGTGCTCCGTCAAGAAAGAGCAGCCAGAGTGCGGCATCGCAGAAATTCAGGGCAAATGGAATAAGAAAGATTTTGAAAGGGGATGACCTATCATGAGAATCACAGAAGATACAGCTAAGGTGCTCGCGGTATCGAGCCTTATAGCAGAAGAAAAACATACATCACTTATCCGTGACACCATTCTTTTCGCAGCATTGTGCGTAACGGATACACCTGCAAGAGATATCTTAAACGAGAACATTCCGGACCTCTCACTCGTGCTTGAGCGCCTGGGTGTCGAGGGCGAGTACGAGATGGACGATTCCGCTCTCAAGATGCTTGCGGACAGGGCTTTTTCGAGCCTCAGGATCGACGTGAGAAGGATCTTTGCAAATGCTGCCGATCTCTCAAGAAGAACAGGCTTTAAGGGCGCAGTAAATCCTGAGCACCTTTTGTTCGTGATCATCTCACGTAAGATCTCCAACCACCCTGAGATATTCGGCAGTCTTGAAGCTGCAGGATGCGATGTCGAGGGCATAAGAAGTGCCATCATCAACGTATTTAACGAGCAGGCTGAGGCTGCAAGAGAAGGAACATTTGCTGAGAACAGCGGCGACGATGATGAGCTCCCTGCAGGTGAGCCGGCACCCAGAGCTAACAGATCTTCAGAAAAGAGTACGGGAAAGAAGGGTCACAAGACTCTCGATAAGTTCGGCAAGAACCTGACTGAGCTTGCAAAGCAGGGCAAGATCGATCCCGTTATCGGCCGTGAGGAAGAGATCTCACGTGTTATGCAGATCCTTATCCGCCGCACAAAGAACAACCCCTGTCTCGTAGGCGACCCAGGTGTCGGTAAGACTGCAATAGCAGAAGGCCTCGCGCTTAAGATCGCAGAGAACAACGTTCCTGACGTCATCAAGGGCAAGATCGTTTACAGCATGGAGATGGGCTCAATGGTAGCCGGCTCCAAGTACAGAGGTGAATTCGAAGAGCGTATCAAGAACATGCTCGACGAGGCAGTCGCAGATCCTAACATCATCCTCTTCATCGATGAGATCCATACTCTTGTAGGTGCAGGCGAGTCTCAGGGAGGATCCATGGATGCGGCTAACATCATGAAGCCTCTGCTCACTAAAAATGAACTTCAGATTATCGGTGCCACGACTCTTGATGAGTATTCCAAATTCATCGAAAAGGATCACGCACTTGAAAGAAGATTCCAGAAAGTTCTTGTTGAGGAACCTTCGATAGAAGATGCAATTGCGATTATGAAAGGCCTCCGTTCCAAGTACGAAGACCATCACAAGATCCATATTCCCGATGATGTCCTTGAGCAGTCCGTAAGACTGTCGGCAAGATATGTTTCAGACAGATTCCTGCCTGATAAGGCCATCGACCTTGTCGATGAGGCAGCTGCCGCTAAGCGTATCAACTATGCAGATTCCAAGGTCAAGAACGATCTCGAGAAGAAGATCGCAGAGATCAAGGATAAGAAGAAGGCTGCCGTAGATGCACAGGATTTCGAAGCTGCACAGACACTTAAAGAGGAAGAAGAAAAGCTTAATGAAAGACTCTCGCTTCTTCAGGACAAGGTTAAGCCTGATGCGGACGGATTTACAGGAACCCTCACTGTCGATGACGTTGCAGTAGTTCTTGCGAAGTGGACAGGCATCCCTACAACAAAGATCACAGAATCTGATGCAGATAAACTTAAGAATCTCGAATCTGAACTTGCAAGAAGAGTCGTAGGCCAGGACGAAGCGGTTCATGCCATCGCCAAGGCAATACGCAGAGGAAGACTCGGCCTCAAGGACGAGAAGAGACCTTCTGGTTCGTTCATCTTCTTAGGTACGACAGGTGTCGGTAAGACTGAGCTTGCAAAGGCTCTTGCCGAGGTAATGTTCGGCAATGAGAGCGCTCTTGTCAGGATCGACATGTCCGAATACATGGAAAAGCACGATGTCTCAAGACTCATCGGTGCGCCTCCGGGATATGTCGGATACGATGAGGGCGGCCAGCTCACTGAAGCCGTAAGAAGACATCCTTACTCGGTCGTTCTTTTCGATGAGATCGAAAAGGCCCACCCTGAGATCTTCAATTCGATGCTCCAGGTCCTTGATGACGGACGTCTCACGGACGGCCACGGCAGAACGGTTGACTTCAGAAATACGATCATCATCATGACATCCAACATCGGTGCAAGAATGCTCGTTGGCAGCGAAGGCCGCAAGATCGGCTTTGCGATGGCTGATGAAAGCGATAAGGACGAGCTCTCCAGAGAAGGTCTTTACGGCGGCAAGTCATACGATGAGGCTAAGAAGGTCGTAATCGACGAGCTCAAGAAGACGTTCACTCCTGAATTCGTTAACCGTGTTGATGACATCATCTTCTTCCGTATGCTCGGCAAGGATTCACTCATCCGCATCGTCGACATTCTCATGAAGCAGGTCGGCAAGAGGATCAAGGATCTCGGCATGGACATCGAGCTTACCGAGAGTGCCAAGGAACTCCTCGCAAAGAAGGGTTACGATCCTCAGTACGGTGCAAGACCGCTCAGAAGAGTCATCACATCGATGGTCGAGGACCGCTTCTCCGAAGCTATGCTCGACGGTATCGTCAAGCCCGGACACCTTGCGATCATCGACGCTGTTGAGACGACGGATCCTGACGCCCTCCTGGCACAGGGAAGCGCTGCAGAGGACGGAAAGGTCATCGTGATCAGGGACGGCGGCGAGCTTGAGATGGCAAACGAGCCTGTAATTGAAGAAACATAAGGCATCGTCTTGCAAAATAATGTATAATACTCAAACAATTACTTCGGTTATCAAAATAATTGTCGGAGCAATATAGAGATGTCAGAGTTAAAAACACAGGAAAAACCCAGCAATGCGGCTTCCCGTTCAAAGGCGCCGCGTGATTACGACATAGGTTGTGTGCCGAGCAAATTCTGGTTTGGATTTGTCGGTTCCCATATCATCGTGCCTTTGGTTTGTGCTTTTACCCACATCAAGGTCAAACCCGATATGGAGTTTGTAAACCATGAGGGTCCGATCATCGTTATCTCAAACCACGAGTCTTATCTCGACCCGATGGTCACAAACAGACTTACAAAGGCAAGACCTGCGAACTTCGTAACAGGCGAGTTCGTATTCAGGGCAAAGGGCTGGGGCCACTGGTTCAAGCTCGGAGGCGCGATCCCGAAGAAGCAGTTCGTCGTTGACACGGCAGCTGTTAAGGCCATGATGCGTGTCATGAAGCGTAACGGCGTCATCATCGTTTACCCTGAGGCTACAAGACACGTCGACGGCAAGTCCGTAGGCTTCGATGACGGTGTCGCAAGACTTGCAAAGAAGGCAGGCGCTTCAGTCTATATCGCGCATATCCACGGTGCTTACATGGCATGGCCGAGATGGTCAAAGTCCGGTATGCGTAAGGGCAGGATCAGCGCAGAGTTCGTCAAGAAGATCTATTCTGACGAGGTCAAGCAGCTGTCCATTGAGGAACTTCAGCAGAAGATCCTTGAGGGTGTCGATTACAACGAGAACGACTGGATCCGCGAGAATCCCAGAACCTACAAGGGCAAGAAGCTCGCATCAGGTCTCCAGAACATCGCTTATGCGTGCCCCAAGTGCGGTTCCGAATATACGATGCAGTTCATGAATTCCGGCAAGGGCGACATGATCCAGTGCTCCAACTGCGGTAACGCTGCAAGATATCTCCCTACGGGCCTTATCGAAAAGGCCGATCCCCAGTGTGTCGTTTTCGACGACCTCCACAAGTGGACAGAGTGGGAGAGGGGCCTCATAAAGGACCAGCTTGATGCAGGCGGATTCAAGATGGAGATGAATGCCGATCTGTTCAAGGTTTTCGACAGATTCACTTTTGCGAAAACAGGTAAGGGCAGGATTACCATTACCGACAAGGAGATCACCTATGTCGGAACCGACTGTCCCGCTGAAGAAGGCATACCTTACAAGAAGGGCAAGCCGATGAGAAAGTACAAGGACAGAAAGCTCGACCCGAACGCACCTTTTGAGACCAGGGTTTTCGAGATCGATTCGATGAGAGGACTTGTGGCATCTTACGGCAAGCATTTCGAGATCTACGACAAGGACGGAGAGCTTTACAGGTTCTATGTAGACGGCCAGAAGGTATTCAAGATCCACGAGATCGTAGAGCTCCTGGGCAAGAAATAATTTTCACTAGCTTGTTTTAATGACAATTAAGAGCGGGTTTGGCAAAAATATCGCCAAACTCGCCTTTTTTCTTGCTTTTATATATCGCCCGAAGATAGTATAATTTTCAAGTCAGTAAATAAGAGGCACTGTTTATGGTGCTTCCCAAAACACAAAATATGAATCAGGAGTGTGACAATCCATGGCAATGTATGACAAGAAAAGCGTCGAAGATTTAGACGTAGCCGGCAAGAGAGTTATTGTCCGTGTTGACTTTAACGTACCGCTCGACAAAGAGACAGGCACAAAGATCACAGACGACAAGAGAATCAAGGGTGCTCTCCCTACAATCAAGTACCTCGTAGACAACAATGCGAAGGTTATCCTCGTATCTCACCTCGGCCGTCCGAAGAATGGTCCTGAGGCTAAGTTCTCCATGAAGCCCGCAGCAGACCGTCTTGCTGAACTCATCGGCAAGCCCGTTACTCTCGCCAAGGACGGCGAGATCCTTATGCTCGAGAACGTCCGTTTCCACAAGGAAGAGACAAAGAACGATCCTAAGTTCGCTGCAGAGCTCGCTTCCATGGCTGATCTCTATGTTAACGATGCTTTCGGTACAGCTCACCGTGCTCATGCATCCACAGCTGGTCTTGCAAACTTCCTTCCTTCCGCTTGCGGTTACCTCATCAAGAAGGAAATAGACTTCATCGGTGGTGCACTTGATAACCCTGCAAGACCTTTCGTTGCTATTCTCGGCGGTGCTAAGGTTTCCGACAAGATCGGTGTTATCACAAACCTCCTCGACAAGGCTGATACTATCATCATCGGTGGTGGTATGGCTTATACATTCATCGGCGCTCAGGGCGGCAAGATCGGTGATTCCCTCTTCGAGGCTGACAAGGTTGACCTCGCTAAGGAGATCCTCGCTAAGGCTGAAGAGAAGGGCGTTAAGCTCCTTCTTCCTACAGATACAGTTGTTGCTGATGCTTTCGATGCAAACGCTAACAGCAAGGTAGTTCCTACAATGGAGATCCCTGACGGATGGCAGGGCCTCGACATCGGACCTGAGACAATCGCTAAGTTCTCTGAGGCTATCAAGGGCGCTAAGACAGTTATCTGGAATGGCCCTGCTGGCGTATTCGAGTTCGAGAAGTTTGCAGTTGGTACAAAGGCTATCGCTCAGGCAATCGCTGATGCAGACTGCACATCAATCATCGGCGGCGGTGACTCCGCAGCTGCTATCGAGAAGCTCGGCTATGCTGATAAGGTTTCTCACATCTCTACAGGCGGCGGCGCTTCTCTCGAGTACATCGAGGGTAAGGTTCTCCCCGGTATCGACTGCCTCAACGACAAGAAGACAGGCAGAATCTTTGCTGCAGGCAACTGGAAGATGAACTGCGGTATTCCTGCAGATGCAGTTAAGCTCATCGAAGAGCTCAAGCCCCTCGTAAAGAATGCTGAGCACAGAATCGCTCTCGGCGTTCCTGCTACAGCACTTGCTGCTGCAGTTGAGGCTGCTGCTTACACAAACATCAAGATCGCTGCTCAGAACTGCCACTTCGAAGAGAAGGGTGCTTTCACAGGCGAGATCTCACCTCTTTGGCTCGCTAAGATGGGCGTTAACTACTGCATCATCGGCCACTCCGAGAGAAGAGAGTACAACGCAGAGACAGACGAGACAGTTAATAAGAAGGCTCTTGCACTCCTCAAGTATGGTGTAAGACCTATCATCTGCTGCGGTGAGTCTCTTGCTCAG
>CADAIP010000033.1 GCA_902787975.1 Oscillospiraceae bacterium | reverse complement strand
CGGTGAGCCTGGTACACAGCTTACAATGAGAACGTTCCACTCCGGTGGTATCGCTGCTTCAGGTGAAGATATCACTCAGGGTCTCCCCCGAGTTACAGAGATCTTCGAGGCAAGAGATCCTAAGGGTCACGGCATCATCTCTTCTGTTCCCGGTGAAGTTAAGATCGTCGAGAACGAGAAGACAAAGCAGAAGACCATCGTTGTAACACCTGTTTACGACGAAGATACTGCTCCTATCCTTGATGCTAAGGGCAACACCATCGAAAAGATGGAGTACAAGGTTCCTTCACACGCTACACTCACCGTTACTGACGGTCAGGTAATCGAAGCCGGCGATCAGATCATCGACGGTAAGATCGATCCTAAGGAGATCCTCAGAGTTAAGGATATCCGTGCCGTTCAGAAGTACATCATCAGTGAGATCACTAAGGTTTACTACACGGGTGGTGGTGTAAACATCAATGATAAGCACATCGAGATCATCACAAAGCAGATGATGAGAAGAGTCCAGATCGACGATCCGGGTGATACAGGCTTCATGACAGGTACAACTGTTGACTGGTATAACTTCATTTCCAGAAACAGAGACTGCGAAGAGCAGGGTCTCAAGCCCGCTAACGGCAAGACGATCCTCCTCGGTATCGCTAAGGCTGCAAGCGCATCTGACTCGTTCATGTCCGCTGCATCCTTCCAGGAAACAGCTAAGGTTCTTACAGACGCTGTTATCAAGGGTAAGGTCGATCCGCTCATCGGTATCAAGGAGAACGTCATCATCGGTGCGCTCATCCCTGCAGGTACCGGTATCAAGGCTCACAGTGATATCACTGCTGTTCCTGTCATCAAGGCAAACAGCAAGCTCATCACAGGCCACGAGTATGGTGAGGCTGAGAGCGACTCTGAGTTGTTCGCTAACGATTATCTCGATCAGATTCAGGCTAGAAACGAGCTCCTCGACGAGCAGGACCGCCTTGAATCACAGCTCGAAATGGACGGACTTAAGGAAAAGAAGTAATTCTTTTGTCCCGAGATTGTAAAGCAACTCGAAGTCTAAACAGTTTATAATGACGCCGGAGGAGTCTATTCTCCGGCGTTTTCATGCGCAAATAAGTGATATATAATAACTGCCTATAACATAATCCCGAGAATTGCCACAGAAAGAACTGGCAGCGGGTTGTATAATCTAGAAGTGAAAAATGCCTACACAATAGATGGGATGATATGAGGAAAACGGTTTTAAAACATAACAGAAAGCAGCATATACTCGCTATCGCAACGGGCTTCTTTGCAGCCCTTCCGGTAATATGCCTGCCCATTGGCCTTCGCGAAGGCATGACTCCTGCTATGATCGTTTCCCATGCTTATGAACAGGTTTTCGGCACGACAAACATCCACACGGGTGAAGTAGTTATCGAGGATTGGGCTCTCGTTAGCAGCGCAGACCAGCTCGTAAGTGCTGAAGTAACTCCTGCAGCGGCACCTTCAGATCCCACAGATCCTGAGGTAACAACAGATCCTACTGAGATAACAGAAGTCTGTGCTCCCACAAGCTATAAAGATATTCCCAAGTATGTTGTCTATCAGCAGTACGACAGTTCCAATCTTCCTATCGAACTTTTGGATCCCGAGTGCTTTGCAGCTGACAACACCACATATTATGTAAGAGCTAACCAGTCGATCCTCAAAGAGATTCCCGACATGGATTCCAAAACGCTCATATCACTCCACCTCGGCCAGCAGGTTACACGTACCGGTGTCGGCGACACATGGTCAAGGATCGAGACTGAAGACGGCCATGAAGGTTACGTTCTTACAGGTTCCATCCAGGATACTATGCTTTCCATCGAAGTCGACAGAACGGTCTGGGTTGATACGGATGGTCTTATCGTAAGAGAAGAGCCTTCCACATCCGCAGATGAGGTCTGTGTTGCAGGTCAGGACGAGAGACTTTACTGCAGTGCCATCGTCGGCGACAAATGGTATAAAGTTACAACAGTCAGCGGCTACACCGGATACGTTTATAAGTCATATACGACAACGAATCCGCCGCCGACGCCTACACCTACACCTACGCCTTATCCGAGATCTTCGAATTCAAGCGGCAGGTCTTACGGCAACCCGAGAACACTGCCCCAGATCACCGGATGTAACGGTGAGAGTATCGTCTCCATTGCTGAATCGATGCTCGGCGTACCTTATGTTTTCGCAGGATCCGACTCAAGCGGCATCGACTGCTCAGGACTCGTAATGTACTGCTACGCACAGGTCGGTGTATCCGTTCCTCACGGTGCAACTTCGATCATGTACTACTCAGGCGTCAGCGTTCCGAGAGAAGACTTAAAGCCTGGTGACGTTATCTGTTACGACTATGGAACCTACTGCGGCCACGTTGCGATATACGTCGGAGATGGTACGGTAATCCACGCATCGTCCACCAGAGGCCAGGTTGTATACGGCAACCTCGACATGATGGGAATCATGGACATCAAACGAATAATCCAGTAACTACGGAGGCTGTCCAAATCGGGCAGCCTTTTTATTTTCGCGCTGCCATGATTTTTCGTGATTTTTATCAGAGGAATCGAAAACAGATGCGTTTAAGCCCGAAGAGTATGGGGAAGGTGCTAATTGTATTCACCTATAAGTCGGGTAAAATATATGAGTTAATAAGTTAAACGGAGTAATCACCATGGAAAATAGAACAGTAGACGTATTCCTTACAGAACTTGCTTCAGGCGCTCCCACACCGGGCGGCGGCGGAGCTTCGGCAGTATGCGGCGCGATCGCTGCAGCTTTGGGCTCAATGGTAGGCAACCTTACGAGCGGCAAGAAGAAGTATGCCGAGTACCAGGAGGAGATCGAAGTTGCCATCGCCAAGTGCGGTTCACTCGTAAAAGAGTTCGAAGCATTGGGCAAGAAGGATGAGGAGGTTTTCGAGCCCCTCGCAAAAGCTTACTCCATCCCTAAGGATCAGGAGGGCAGAGACGAGATCCTTGAAGGCGTTCTGAAGGACGCGAGCACAGCTCCTTTTGAAGTCGTCGAAAAGGCTTACGAGACGGCATTGGTTCTTGCGCGTCTTGCCGTAATCGGCTCAAGACTTGCGATCAGCGACGTAGGAGTTGCCGCTGCAGCGTGCAGCACAGCTGCCAAAGGTGCTGCAATGAATGTTTACATCAACACCAAGTCCATGAAGGACAGGGCATATGCTGAAGACCTTAACAAGAAAACTGACGATCTCGTTGCGCAGACAACTGAGATCTGCGATAAGGTATACAGCCAGGTAAAAACGATTCTGATCGGCGGGTAATTGATATGAGAAGACTGGGCGGCAAAGAAGTTGCAGATGAGATCATGGCTGATCTCAAGATAAGAGTTGATGCATTGAAGGCTAAGGGCACGGAGCCCAAGCTTGCGATCCTGCGCGTTGGTCAGAGAGAAGATGACCTCGCTTATGAGAGAGGCGTTCTGAAGCGTTTCGGCACGATCGATGTTGCCGTTGAGGTAACAGAACTTGATGCAGGAGTATCGCAGGAAGAACTCGACAAGACTTTTGATTCAATCAATAACGATCCCAAGGTTCACGGAATACTCGTATTCAGACCTCTGCTTAAGGGATTAAGCGACGAGCACATGAGAAGAACGATCGATCCGGGCAAGGATGTTGACTTCATGGATATCCGCAACATGGAAGACTGCCTTGCGGGAGTCCGTGACTGCAGCGCGCCCTGCACGGCTGAAGCTGTAATGGAGCTTATCAAGCACTATCAGATTGAGACAAAGGGCAAGAAGGTAACGGTCGTCGGTAGAAGCCTTGTTATCGGCAAGCCCGTTGCGCTTTTGCTTACAACAGCCAATGCGACAGTTACCGTATGCCATACGAAGACTGTGAATACAGAAGAAGAGTGCAAGCGCGCAGACATCATCGTCGCATGCTGCGGCGTAGCGAAGATCATTAATGAGAATTACGTCAGGGAAGGCCAGATCGTTATCGATGTCGGAATGAATGTCGATGAGGAAGGCAAGCTCTGCGGAGACGTTGATTACGATAAGGTATCTGAGATTGCTGAAGCAGTCACACCGGTACCGGGAGGAGTAGGATCTATCACGACAGCGATCCTTTTGAAGCACGTTGTCGTAAACGCTGAAAGGCAGGCCTGATGGAGTCCCCGAAAGAGACTGACAAGACCAGGATGACCAAAGCACTGGCCGTCCGCAACAAATGTCCCGCGGCAAAGCTCTGCGGAAGTTGTTCCTATGCCGGAAGAAGCTATTTCGAGCAGGCACAGGCAAAAGAAAGAAGAGTAAAAAGACTCATATCTTCCTACTGCGAAGTCCTGCCGATCTACTATTGCGACCAGCCTCTTTACTACCGCAACAAGGTGCATTCCGGATTCAAGAAGCTCAGGAATGGACATGTCATCTGCGGACCTTATGAAGCAAGCTCCCACCGCATCGTTGAGGTCGATTCATGTCTTATCGAGAACCGTATCGCGTCATCGATAATAAAGGACTGCGCCGACATCGCAGAGAAATTCAAGATCAGCATTTATAACGAGACCAAGAACATCGGTGATCTGAGAAGAGTGCTCGTAAGGACTGCCGATGCTACAGGTGAAGTCATGGTGGTGCTCGTTATCGGCAGCACTTACTTCAAGAAAAAGAAGCTCTTTACTGATGAACTTTTAAAGCGTCATCCCGAGATAACAACGCTTCTCATCAACGTCAACAGACGCCACGATTCCATGATCCTCGGAAGCGATGAGGTGAAGAAGGTTACGGGCAACGGATACATTACCGATGTCATTCTCGGAAAGAAGTTCAGGGTATCTGCCGATTCATTCATGCAGTCCAATCACGAACAGGCTGAGAACCTTTATTCTGAGGCTATCAGACTTGCAGATTTCAACGGCGATGAGGTATGCATCGATACATATTGCGGAACGGGTTCCACGACGCTCTCTTTTGCTGACCATGTCGGCAGCATAACAGGTGTCGAGATCAAGGAAGCCGCATACAAAGATGCGCTCAAGAATACTTCGGCCAACAAGATCAAAAATGCTTCTTTCGTACATGCAGATGCGACTGAATACATGGATAAGCTGGCCAAGACTGATGCCAGAATAGACTGTGTGATCCTGGATCCTACGAGAGCCGGAACGACGCTTAAATTCATCAAGGCATGTGGAAAGCTAAAGCCCGAAAAGATCGTTTATATCTCATGCTGCCCTGAGACTCTTGCAAGAGATCTCAAAGGCTTCGCCGCACAAGGGTACGAAGCTAAGATAGCAGAGCCCGTGGATATGTTCCCGTGGACCGATAAGATTGAGACGATAGTCGTTCTTTCCAAGGGAATTGACATATCTGCTGGAAAGGTTCAAGTTGAGTTTTCAGTTGAGGATATGGATCTTTGCAATCTCAACTAACTTCTCTAATTCTTCAGGCCTTTGTTTAAGATACATCTCCTGCTTACCGGCTTCTTTCACGCCTTTTCCCTTAATCTTTATCAGATTTTAAGGGCAAAACAAATTAGTTGGGAGATAATGCGCTTAAAAACCACTGGTTTTTAAGGGAATCAGAACAATTTCCGGTGATACACATAGCCTAATCCGCCGACGAGATCAGGGTAATCTTCGTAATACCTCTCGACATGCATGCCGCCGTCAGGACGGAAATAGTACTTGTAGGATTTGGTCTCGCCGTCAACAACAGTTGTGAAGATATCACCGTCAACTGTATAAGAGCCAACCTTATACTTGGAATGTGTTTGTTCGATAAAGACTCCGCTGGCATAGAAAGTCATGCTCCGTTTCGGTGACTCACGCCATTTGCCGACAAGAGGCTGGTCCGTTCTGGGAATGGGCGCGCAGGCGCTTAAGAACAGGCACAGAATCAATGCTGTTGTGATAACGATTGTTCTATAGTGTTTCTTTGAGCTGACTGTCATGGTGTTCATTACCTTATGCCTTTGCGGGTTCTATTTTTCGAGCTGGGTCTCGGAAAAACGAAGCAGGTATCCGTCAGGATCCTGGATCAGGACTTCCTTCTACATATAGGTTACACCATCGCATTTGTAACTACCAATATAATCTACCAACGAGGCCGGCAGAAATGCCGGTCTTTTTGTCTTAACCTACTCTGAGACGATAGTAGTCTTATCCAAACTTTCTAAAGGTTAGATATAAAACATCTTTGAAATTCATGTTATTATTTCCTTGGATTTAAGGAGATAGATTATATGTGGAGAAAAATAGCTTTAATTATCATTATCACCAGTGTGATATTTTCGATATCAGACTATTTTTACACAATGCGGGAATCTTATAACAAGTATCTCGAAGGCGAGTATTATTTCCGCTACGAAGCAACAACGGTGCCCGTCATGGATCAGGATGCATGGTTTGAAAGTGTTGAGAACTTTGAAAAGGTTTCTTCTTTAGATTTTTCCGATACGAAGATCATGCTGCTATATGGAGGCGAACAGGAAGTATATGCATCAGGTCCTCATGATGGTGTATGTACAGTAATCTACGGTAGCCAGACTGTTGATGATTTTCCCGTTTATAACCTGAGGTTTGAAGGTGACGATGCTGAATATTTCTTTGGCAGAAAGCAGTTAACATATGAAGAATACATAGACTATGTTAAGAGCCTTTCTCCTGAGGAGTTGAAGAGTGACAGGGTCAGCAGCAAAAAGATGGCCAGTTTTAAGACCGTGCTGGAATTCACATTCATTTTGGTCGGCACTGAAGCTTTAATATGTTTAATTCTCTTTATCCTTCACAGGAGCGATGCGAAGCTCTGGTTTGATATTGTACTTGTTTTAGGCACGCTATATTGTATCTTCTTTGAGGTCATAACCGCTGTCTTAAATTGATATATCGAATTTGCGGAGGGAATCTATGGAGACAAAAGGAAGGATCAAATCATTTGACGCATTCAGGGGGCTTGTTATCCTTCTTGTTGTCAGTTATGGCCACTACTGGCAGTTTACTCCTGCCGGATATTACGCTGACGGAACAAGTCTGTTTTTCACTGAGCTGACTAACAAGGTAACCCAGTTCTCATTCAGTTATACGTACTCCATGATGGAATTCCTGTTCCTTTTGAGCGGATTCCAGATGTTCAAGTATTTCGAGCTTATTAAGGACAATAATCTCGGTTTCTTCGACTTCATGAAGAAGAGGTTTAAGAGACTTTATCCGTTGTACTTCCTCTCGACCATTGTCATGACCATTGGCCTTTTGATCTATCCTTCAATCGCAGGAGCACCATGGTATGACAGAAGGGCAGAGGGATATCACGTCATAATGAACCTTCTCTGCATACAGACATGGAATTCAGACAAGTCTACGATCAACGGACCTTTGTGGTTTGTAAGTGTTCTTGTATTCTGCCTGATACTTTTCTATGTCATAAGCAGGATCGCTTCAAAAGTAAAAGACGGCCTCTGGCTCATGGGGATCCCCGTTGTTATAGGAATCCTTTTTACTACATCGGGTCTGCCGTGGCCTCTCCTTAACTCATCAATGTGCCGCGGTTATATCGCTTTCTTCCTTGGTGTTCTGGTCGCATCTTTTGCGTACAGGATCAAGAGGATTAGTGCGAACATCTATTCATGCACGGCGATCGTTTTATATATCCTCTACCAGATTTTCGGAAAGACTTATATATACGAGGAGACACCGCTTTTGAGCAGGTCTTTGCCGGCGCTGTTCATGCTCTACATCCCGCTTATCCTTCTTGTCGTCCGCAATCCTTTCCTGGATAAGATCATCGGCAACAAGGTGTTCTGCTCGCTTGGCCTGATCTCCTACGCACTTTATACGCTTAATTTCCCATTCTATCTCTGGCTTGAGATATATAACCTGTTCGCCGGAGCGGATCTGCCTTACGGTAAGACCCAGATGTACTGGATAATGCCTGTTGTTCAGATCGGTCTGGCCGTGCTTATCTACTTTTTCGTCGAAAAGCCGATCTATAAGAGACTCGAAAAGGTTTGAGAAAAATATAATATCATTCCAAGTGATTGTCTGATACTATTAGTAGGCGAAGGACAGGGGATCGCGAAAAATAAAATGGGTTACTTGTTATCCTTCAAAATGCGCGGCCTGAAGTAACCTACAGAGAGTGTTATGAACAAGAAGTTAGTTTGTATATTGGCAGCTGCCTTGATGGCAGGAAGCTTTACGGCATGTAATAAAGTAATCACGGAATCTTCAGGAGCTTCCTTTGCTTCGGGTTTTTCTTTCGAGACATCTGACGCAGCAGTTACGGAATCTACAGTTGCTACTTCAGAGGTCATTGAAGCATATAAGACCGCCTGCATTTATTTTGACGGTGACCTTATTGCTACCAGACTCTACGATGTAAATAACAATATGGTCGAAGAAAAGCGTCTGGGCGACAACGGCTTTACCAACAAGTTCCAGTATGACGCGGCAGGCAACCTCATCGCTGAGATGAAGTTCGGCAATGACAGTTTAAGCCAGGGCGGTAATGTGTACGGATATGATGCCGCAGGCAACATGGTCAAGAAGATCTATGTAAATCCCGACGGATCTTATGGAAACCAGCACGTATATGAGTACGATGCTTCAGGCTTCATGATCAAGGATACTGAATATGATGCTGCCGGCAATAAGAAACAGTGGCTTGTTTTCGAGAACGACGAACACGGCAACCACACAAAGCAGACCCATAATGATAACAGCGGCGATACATATGAGATCAGATACGAATATGAGTATGATGCAGCAGGCAACATAACAAAGTCCACCACATACAGAGGCGGTGAGCTTTCTGACTGGTCTGAATTCACTTTCGATGCTGCCGGTAACATGACATGCGAGAAGTTCCACAGAGCTGATGGCGGAGTCCAGAGCTGGATCGAATATGAGTACGATGCAGCAGGCAACATGACGAAGAAGACATCTCTTAAGGATGACGGCACCGTTTTCCAGACAGTCGAAAAGAGCTACAACTCTGATAACGACGTCGTTGTTGAGACAAGATACAACTCGGAAGGCGAGATCATCGAGATGTTCCAGTACGTCTATTACTTTTAATCTGAATTAGTCTGCAGTTATAAGAAAAACCTAGTATAATATGTCGCGTATATAAATATTGCCTATAACGCGGAGACTTATTAATGGTTTATAACAACATCCTTGAGGCTGTCGGCAACACACCTCTCATAAAGCTCAACCACATAGTACCTGAGGGCGCAGCTGACGTTCTCGTTAAGAACGAAGGACTTGATGTCGGTGGCTCTATCAAGACACGCACAGCACTCAACATGATCGAGCATGCCGAGAAAGACGGAAAGCTGAACAAGAACAGCATCATCGTTGAGCCAACAAGCGGCAACCAGGGAATCGGCCTCGCACTTATCGGTGCGGTCAAGGGCTACAGGACGATAATCATCATGCCTGACTCCGTAAGCCATGAAAGATCAATGCTCGTTAAGCACTATGGCGCTGAAGTCATCCTCATTCACGATGACGGCGATATCGGCAAGGCCATCGAAAACTGCAGGCTCAAGGCAGAAGAGATCGCTGCATCAGACCCTAATGTGTTCATTCCCCAGCAGTTTGAGAATCCCGCAAACACAGAAGCACAGTACGCATATACAGCTAAGGAACTCCTTGAGGCAGTCGACGGCCGTGTGATCGACGGTTTCTGCTCAGGCATCGGCACGGGCGGAACGATCACAGGTATCGGCCATGCTTTGAAGGAAGCAAATCCTTCCACAGTCATCTGGGCTGCTGAACCCGAGAATGCTGCGATCCTCTCCGGCGGCAGCATCGGAACCCATGTCCAGATGGGAATAGGCGACGGCCTTATCCCCGGGATCCTTGATACAAAGGTTTACGATGACATCTGCATCATTACGGACGACGAGGCGCTTGATACATCTAGAAGACTCGCACGCGAGGAAGGCATGATGTGCGGAATCTCTTCAGGCACAAACGTTGCCTGCGCGATCAAGCTCGCAATGAAGCTCGGCAAGGGAAAGACAGTTGTTACGGTTCTTCCCGATACGGCTGAAAGATATTTCTCGACACCATTGTTCCAGGACTGATTCTTTAATCTGTTTCGGTACGGCAGCAATACGGCACTCAATACGGCAAGTAATACGGCATAGCCGTATCGTTTGCCGTATTTTTCGCCGTACAGCTCGATTCTTAGTTGCAAATTCACACCAAAGGTGTAAAATTACACTATATAGTTTGATTATCAAAGGAACGCACGGATAACATGAAGCGCGAGGAATTGATCAGGACTGTAAGCAGCAAGCTCAAACTCATCCGGACTGAGTATGGAATAACCCAGGAGGCAATGAGTGAGATGCTCGGTATCTCCAAGAAGACTCTTGTTGAGACCGAGAAGGGCAGACGCGAGCTGTCCTGGACTGAAGTCATTGCTGTCGTATCCGTTTTCGAGAAGAGCGAAGTGCTCCAGGGAATCGTAGGCGGTGAAGCGGGCGATCTTATCCATGCACTTGCCTTTGAGGACAGACATATCAAATATCCGCCGACGATGGGCGGCAAGGTCTGGTGGCGCGTAATAGATGAGAAGAATGGGATCAGGCTCCAGCAAAATTATGTTTCCGGGCATTACAGACTTCTGGATAAGGATGACTGCAGACTGATATCTTCGTTCGACAGGAAAGAAGTTGAAGAATACAGGGATTCTCTTGGGAGGCAGTGATGGAAGAGTTTCTGCTTTTGGTTGTAACGCTCGTCATGTTTGTAGCACCGCCGGTGTTCTTCGTAATCTGTTTGGTCAACTCAATAATCCATGCACGCAAGTATAAAAAGGGTGAAGAGAAAAAGACGGCTGCCGTGACTTACGGTGTTATTGCGGGCGCCGCATTCTCATATCTCATTGTAGAAGCATTACTGATTATATGGTTCGCAGAAGGCATCTCACACATGTGAGCATGCGGCTGAAAAATAGGGAGGAATAAAGAATGGATCAAGTATTAGCTGTTATGTTGGCGGCAAAAAGTTTCGAACGCATCTTGAATAACATTTTGGGTACCGTAATTTGGGCAATTTTACCGGTAACATTTCTCGTTTTTCTGGTCTTGTTCATAATTGCAGTGATACAGGTAAAGAAAAAGGGCGCCAGAAAGACAAAAGCCGTAGTATTCGGCTGCATTTCGGGATATTTCCTGCTCTGCAGCCTTGCTGAAGCCGCCCTCTTTGCAATGCTGGCTTCAGCAATTGCACACATGTGAGGTAAGACCATGAAGGATAAGACGTTTGTAATTATACTGGCGGTTATCATGGTCGTCGGAATAGCGACCACAACTGCCCTTTTGATCCACGGATACAATCTTTGGAAAGAAATCTCAATAGTTGAGATGATCGCGAACTGGGGTTACTGATATGGATAAGAAAAAACTTGGAAAACAAATAGCAGTAATTGCTCTGCTCATTGTATTGTTTGCCGGACTTGATCTTGCGATATACCAGCTGTTCATTAAAAGAGTAATAAGCCACCATACACCGGGCATGCAGAAGATGAGCGTTGAAGTGGCAAATTATGTGCCTTTCACTGGCTCAGGAAATGTATATTCAGCAGAAGGTGCAGTAAGACTTGAAGGTGACATCCCGACTATCGACGGTGCGGCAGCTCTGCTTCCGATATATGCCGGATTTGTAGAGAGTATCTATCCGGAAGACTCGGTCATCTTCAACGGTGAAGGATACGATCCTTCCAGCGCCATGCACTATACAAATACCAGGGGCGCATACAAGGATATCGTTGACGGCAATGCGGATCTGATCATCTGCGCACAGCCTTCCGAAGAACAGCTCGCATATGCGGCCGAGAACGGTGTAGAACTTGAGATGGTACAGATCGGATCAGACGCGTTTGTTTTCATCGTGAATGCCAACAATCCTGTGGATGACATTACGGTCGATCAGATAAGAGGCATTTACTCCGGACAGATTACAAACTGGAGTGAGCTCGGAGGAAATGACATACCGATCGCGGCGATGCGCCGTAATGAAGGAAGCGGCTCACAGACAGCGCTCGAAAAGCTTATGGGCGATGTTCCGATCGTTCCTGACTACACGGCATTAACGGGAAGCCCTATCGGTTTCTCTTTCAGATACTATGTAACCGGAATGCTTGCAGAGGGCGGAGTTAAGATCCTCAAGATCAACGGCATCGAGCCCACGGTTGAGACGATCGCAGACGGTTCCTATCCTGTTTCGGGCGGTATCTACGCTATTTACAGAAAAGGCGAGACCAACGAGAACGTCTATAAGGCGGTTGACTTTATGTTGTCTCCTGAAGGCCAGAAGATCGTAGAGGACAGCGGATATATTCCTGTTATTAAGCCGGATTGAGCTGTCAAATATTATTGTGCATTTACTTTTTTAGTGATAAATGCAATAATTAGTAAGGTCCGTGCGGATTTACCGCACAAATAATAATAGGAGGGTCACTATGGAAACTACAAAGAATAAGCAAATTGTTGCAATGGTATTAGGTATTGCTTCCCTTGTTATCCCTAACATCGGAACATCAATTGCTAACGCTATCGACACATCTACAAATGAAGGTTCACTTACCTATGGTATCATCGTTATCGTTGCTACATTGGCAGCTATCGTTGTTGGTATTATTGGTTTGATCAAGTCTTCAGGTGCAAGAAAAGAAGCTAAGGCTGCTGGCGAGAAGCAGATCTTTGCTACGATCGGTCTTATTACATCTATCGTAGGTACAGTAGAAAGTGCTATCGTATTCTTCTCTTGCGGTCTCTGCATTGCTTGTGCAGCTTGCGCATTTGCATCTTCAGTGTAATAGCATAAATCTATTTAAAACTTATGAGGTCAGTTGCTTATATCTTTAAGTAACTGACCTTTTTAAATATAATAAGGGTTATTCATGTATCCATTTATCGAAATATTCGGCAGGACTATAGGCACGTACGGCATAATGGCAGCTATTGGAATGCTTGCCAGTGCTTTGTGCTGCTATCTGCTCTTAAGAAAAAAAGATGTTGATATTGAAGATATCGCCATGACCGGTCTGATCTTCGCCGCCGGAGCCGTAATCGGTGCACATATAGTTTACGGATTTACCAATACGGATAAGATCATCGAATTGTTTAAGCACATTAAGGAATATACCTTCATAAGTTTTGTTCAAACACTGTTCGGAAACTATTTAGGCGGCATGGTATTTTACGGCGGTCTTATCGGCGGCCTGATCGCGCTTGTTATTTCAAACAAGGTATCCCAGAAGTATTTCAGGGGAGATGTCATGTTTGATGCTGTAGCCGTTGCCATTCCGCTTTTCCATACATTCGGCCGTATCGGATGCTTTCTGGGCGGATGCTGCTATGGCGTAGCATGTGATGTGGGCTTCACGGCACACGGGAACACGCTATATCCGGCCTTAAATGATGTTAACAGGCTTCCTATACAGCTTATTGAATCAGGACTTAACCTGATCCTGTTTTTCGTTTTGCTTGTGCTTTACAAAAAGAAGAAGTTCCAGCACAGGATGCTGATCGTGTATTTTTTTATCTATCCGGTCATCAGATTTATAGATGAATTCTTCAGAGGAGATGAGATCAGAGGATTCCTTTTCGGGCTCTCGACATCACAGATAATAAGCATATTGCTGTTCACTTTTGCTGTGATAGTTACGATCTCCGATCTGATCAAAAAGCGCAGGGGAGAAGTAAAGCCTGCTTAAGAACAAGAAAAAATAAGCATTAAAAAAGCCGCCCGGAATTCCAGACGGCTTTAAATTTGTTTGCTAACCGGTATTAGTAGCTTGACATACCTGCAGCTGCACCTGCAGCAACAGCAACGATGATCATGATAACACCAAGTACGATTGACAAGATGAGACCGATGATACCTGTGATCTTACCAACCTTTGTGAATGTGTTCTGAACGCCTTCCTTAGCGCACTGGCTTCCAAGAACGAGAGATACGATTGCGGGGATGAGACCGCAGCCATAAGACCATGAAAGAACGATGGAAGCGATACCGCATGCCATGCAAGCGATTGACTTACCCTTTGACTGACCCTGAGCCGGTGTGTTTTCTGCCATAATATATGACCCTCCTAGAAATTTTATTCCTGGGATTTCGCATTAAGTTCTACCCCATACGAATTGGATTTTATCAAATCAAAATGCGAATGTTAATAGAGTTTCAGACAAATTGTTTGACAATCAAATTAAATTTTTAGTGGTAATTGACAAATTGATTTGACGGGTTTTGCAGTTTAGTGCTGATAATCATACACAAAGCCTTAAATCTATCATTTACTTTTGTCTGCCGATTAATTATTATTCTTGTGTATTTTATTTTTATAAGGAGTACAGCTATGGATATTTCACCACTTCAGAAAGCCAGATATGAGTATCAGCCCAAGCTTCCGGGCATGCTTAGAAACGGTATTGCAGAAATCTCAGTACAGGAAGGCGCAGCAACACAGTCTGTTGCAGATCAGGAAAAGATCAAGGCTCTCTTCCCCAACACATATGGTAAGCCCGAGATCACATTCGTAAAGGGCGCTAATACATCAGTTGCCAAGAAGCAGGTTGTAGGCGTTATCCTCTCAGGCGGTCAGGCTCCCGGCGGACACAACGTTATCTCCGGTCTCTATGACGCTTTGAAGGCTACAAACCCTGAAAACAAGCTCCTCGGCTTCAAGAAGGGACCTGACGGACTTCTTAAGAATGATTATGTTGAGTTCGACGACAAGTTCATTGACGCATACAGAAACACAGGCGGTTTCGATATCATCGGTTCCGGAAGAACAAAGCTCGAGACAGTTGAGCAGTTCCAGACAGTTGCAAATTATGCAAAAGAGAACGGTCTTACAGCTATCGTAATCATCGGTGGTGATGACTCCAACACAAACGCAGCTACTCTCGCTGAGTACATGGCTGCTAACAACACAGGCATCCAGGTTATCGGCTGCCCTAAGACGATCGACGGCGACCTCAAGAATGAGGACATCGAGGCATCTTTCGGTTTCGATACAGCTACAAAGACATATTCCGAGCTCATCGGCAACATCGAGAGAGATGCTAACTCCGCAAAGAAGTATTGGCACTTCATCAAGGTTATGGGACGTTCTGCTTCCCACGTTGCTCTTGAGTGCGCTCTCGAGACACAGCCTAACATCTGCCTCATCGGTGAGGAAGTTGCAGCTAAGAAGATGTCTATTGCTGACATCACAAACCAGATCGCTGACTCTGTTGAGAAGAGAGCAGCTAACGGCGATAACTTCGGTGTTGCTATCATCCCTGAGGGTATCGTAGAGTTCGTTCCTGAGTTCTCCGCTCTCATCGCTGAGATCAACGAGCTCCTCGCAGGCGAGAAGACAGCTCAGTTCAACGCTCTTCCTGACTGGAACGCTAAGTATGAGTTCATCAAGGCAGGCCTTTCCGCTGATGCTTTCAAGGTTTTCGATATCCTTCC
>CADAIP010000032.1 GCA_902787975.1 Oscillospiraceae bacterium | reverse complement strand
ATCCCTTTACTTTGTAGACTCTTCCTCCGACCTTGTTAAGATCGATGTAATCAAAATAATAGATATCAGATGTTCTTCCCGTCTCTTTAAGAGCCATGACATAAATAACTAAACTTGCGCAGAAGATTCCGAGATTAATGAAATTCAATCCCGGAATGCTGTTCGATGAGATCAATGAAAAAAGAAAACCAATGACAAGCACGGCAGCGATAACCGCCATCGCAAACATAGTAAACATGTTTTGAAATACATAGCCGTCATTTTCATAGTTGTCACCATCACTAAAAAAGCCGCCACCGCTGTAACGACCGCCGGAACTGCTGTGGAAACCACCACCGCCGCTGCTGTGGAAACCACCGCCACTGCTGTGGAATCCGCCGCCACTGCTGTGGAATCCGCCGCCACTGCTGTGGAATCCGCCACCGCCGCTGTGATGACCGCCTGAATGAAATCCGCCTCCGTGAAAACCGCCACTTGCCATTTTTCTTATTCCCTGTTATCTCTCAATAGTCTTTGTCTTGCTGCCGTTTTCAGCAGCTGCTGAAATGCGGTGAACCGAAGACACCTGTTCCGTTGCAATGTCCTTTACTTCAAGTGAAGTACCGCAGTGAACACAGATGCGCGTGTCCTTCTTCGCATCCGCACCGCAGTTAGGACAGTTGTTGTAATACCACTTGCTGCTCAATGCCTGAGCGATGTAATTTTCCGTCTTCATCTTCTCATATGCCGCATTGTTGTCTTCGACGATCCTCACGGCACACTTATGAAGAAGGCTGTCCCTAACCTTAACCATCGCAAAGCATAAGATCGCGCACAGAAGAGTTAAGCCTGCCGGGAAATAAAACACAAAATCGTCTATAAAAGCAAATGCTTCATCTGTCATTATCATGTTCTCGAAAACCGGAATAACCATCTCATAGAAGAAAAAACTGCTAATCGCGCTGATAATACCGATAACAAGCCATACATACGAATTCATCCAAACGATCCAAGGAGTTCTGTTCATCAGCTCCCTGACCTTTTTGACGTTCTCTTCACCGAAATCACGGTCAAAAAAAGCTATTCGGTATCTGTTATCGTACTTGCCTGCCCAGGAAACTTTATCACTTACAGAACTTGGACCATATTCAGTAAACTCAGCATTCCAGACCTGGATCTTGTTAATGCCGTCAAAGCTCTTAAGGTGATAAAGATCTGCAGTCCTCTTGTATCCTTTTAATCCGAGAACATAAAAGACTATAGCTACCGTGAATATGCCGAGAGTGAACAGATCCATCCCGGGAATATCACCAATAGCGACATGATAAATACAAAAGATCACAACGAGAATGCCAATTTTAATTCCACTAAAGATCAGATTGCCGATATCACCATCACCATTGCCGCCATGGTAACTGCCGCCATGGTAACCGCCGCCATAAAAACCGCCGCCGAAGCTTCCGTGAGAACCGCCTCCAAAGTGATGTCCACCGCCATGGAATCCTCCGCCGTGATGACCGCCTCTTGCCATTTTTACTATCCCCTCCGATTTTCTATCCCTTACGATATTAGATAAATTATAAAGTATGGGGGAGTTTTGTAAATATTTTTTGAGCCAAAACAGAACTTACCGGCCAGACCATTCGGGTAATCTGACCGGTAAGCACGTGGAAGGGTATCTTCCGATACCGATTGGAATTCTAAATTAAGCCTCTTCCTTAGCCTCTTTGTCTTCCTTGGAAAGCGTGATTGCCTTGTAAACAAGAGCAGCTACTGCGCCGCCAACGAGAGGTCCGACGATAAATACCCAGAGGTACTTAAGAGCATCACCGCCTGCAAGGATTGCAGGTCCGATGGAACGTGCAGGGTTAACTGATGTTCCTGTGAAACTGATTCCGATGATGTGTACGAGCACGAGCGCGAAGCCGATGATGAGTCCGCCGAATGAACCGTGCTTAAACTTGCTATCTGTAACACCGAGGATGCAGAGTACAAAGATGAATGTGAGAACTGCTTCGATGATGAGACCACCGGCGATGTTTCCGTTGCATCCTGCAAGGCCGTTTGAACCGAGGCCCCATGAAGCCATCTCCATCTCAGCCTCGTCATAAACGCCTGTCATGTCTACCTTACCGGTAAGCTCAAAAACATAACGGAGAAGTCCTGCACCTGAAACGGCACCAAGAACCTGGAATACGACGTATCCCCAGAATTCCTTGACTGTCATCTTCTTGCTGATGAGCATTGCAAGTGATACAGCGGGATTGATGTGGCAACCTGATACATTTCCGATAGAGTAAGCCATGGCAACGATGACAAGACCAAACGCAAAAGCTGTAAGGATGTATCCGCTGCCGTTTGCGGAATCGCAGCCGACTGCCATAGCCGTACCGCATCCTACGAATACGAGTACGAATGTGCCGATGAATTCAGCAGTGAACTTCTGGATAACAACAACTGTATCGTCCTTTTTCGAAGAAGGGATAACCATGTAAAGGATAACGAGAACTACAGCGAGGATCGCAAGGTCTGCCAGAAGGAATGAACCATTGTAGACCATAGAATAAACGAGTGCGCTGTCGTAGCCTGCATCAGCTGCATATTCGGAATAGAAGATAACACCTGAAGCAACTGAGCCAAGCCATCTTACGATATAAGCGACCGCAGAGAAAACAAGGATCTTAATGACTGATGTTGCCCTGAATCTTCCGAGCGCATCAGATATCTTGTTTCTGCTGTCAGCCTTAAGTGCAGCAAAGCCTGCAAAACCAAGAGCAGTATATCCGATCGTGTAATCGAGAATAACCTGGAAAGGAGTTACGAGCCAGCCTCCGATAAGCTGCAAAAGGCTGAAGATGAATGCAATAACAAAACCCCATACAGGTCCGAATGCGACACCGTATACGATGATGGGCAATGTTGAAGCAGGAGTTACGGTTCCGCCCATCGGCATCTCGAAAAGCTTTAACTGTGAAAGCACGAATGCCAATGCAAGGCATACACCGCCCGTGGATATCCTCAGGATATTTTCGCGGTTTGATTTAAGTGATTGTTTTGACATAAAAACACCTCCGTCTTACGGACACCGGAGCGACTGCTCGAACTTCACGGTCAATGCCACAGACAAGAGGATCTATGAAAAAAATATATAAGGTTCCCTACGCCGGCATTATCCGTCAGGTTCAGCGGGTCGGATCTTAATCCCTCTCAGCGGTCAAGCTCCCCGATTTCCGTTTGTCGCGAAAAATATACTATATGAACATACCTAATACAAGGCATCAGGCCTTGTCGATTTTACCGAATCTTTTGGCCGGATGCCATATGAGAAGCAGTATAAACATCAAAACGGAAGTCGTGCCGAGGCTTATTGGATAAACCGTCATGATGCTCTCGAAAGTGTGATACTGCTGGAATACCGTATATATCCAGAAGATCCTGATTCCGCAGACACTTATCATGGTGATGATTGCAGGCGTCAGTGATATTCCGTAACCTCTCATATATCCGCTCATTACATCATAGAACAAAGAGAATAGATGCGCCGTCGTGATGAGAACGATACGTATATATCCGATCTCAACAAGCTCAGGATTAGGATTAAAGATCGCAATAAGCTGCTTACCGAACAAGATCAGCGTGAAGACCATCAAGCCCTCAATTACTATGCCTTCCAGCATGCAGAGTTTTAAAGTCTTCTTGCATCTGTCGATCTTCTTCGCGCCGTAATTCTGGCCCGTGATCGTGGTGCATGCCTGACCGAAGCTGTTAAGAACATAGTAGGAGAATATCTCGATGTTAAATGCTGCAGAAGATGCTGCGGCAACGCTTGTTCCAAGGCTGTTGATCGCTGCCTGGATGATGATATTCGCAGTGGAGAAAACTGCCGCCTGTCCGCTTGCGGGAAGTCCGATCCTTAAGATCTTCCACAAGATCCTCCAGTCGATCTTAAGCTTCTTCTCATCAAACTTAGCTGCGTTCTTGGACTTTCTCAGGAAGAACAAAAGAATGATGCTGCTTATCATGTTGGAGATGACTGTCGCAGTTGCAACGCCTTCCACATTGGCATGCAGGAAAACAACAAAGAACAGGTTCAGTCCGACATTGATAATGCCGGAGATGATGAGCGCAACAAACGGTATCCTGGTGTTGCCCATTCCCCTGAAAACGGCAGCTTCAAAGTTATACAGAAGGATTACCGGAAGTCCGCCAATGTAGATTCGGAAATAAGTGATCGCCATGCCGAGAGACTCTTCGGAAATATTCTGCGATCTGAGGATAGGAGCAGCGAATAGTTCAACGATCAACGCAATGATAATTCCTCCGATAACGGCTACGATCATGGAAGTATGAAGCGCCTTGCTGACCGTCTCATCATCCTTTTTTCCGACGGCATTTGCAATGACTACGTTTGTTCCAAGCGATATGCCGAGGAACGAATTAACGATAAGAGCGATGAGCGGAGTATTGGCTCCTACCGCGGCCATGCAGGCTTCACCGAGTTCACCGGTGAAGTTTCCTACTACCGCAACGTCAGCCGCATTGAAAAGCTGCTGGAGGATTCCCGTAAATGCCAATGGGAAAGCGAACCCGAGGATCTTATTCCATAGGCTTCCTTCAGTCATTGATTTTCCGGGTCTTAACAGCGAACTCATATAAAACTACCGCGATATTCCCCACGCAAAAGCGTGCTAATAGAAAGGTTTCAAATTACACCATGAAATAATATCGCGAAAGCCATATTTTAGGAGATGGCACCTTATACTAAATAATTTCTATTAAAGACGTCCTATATTATCAAGTCTTACAATGCAGGTTCAGCATTAAAGGCGCCCGATCTTAACAAGTCTTACAATGCAGGATTCGATAAACTTCTGGACCTCACGCTCATACATGGCCTGTGATCTCTCGTAGCACTCCATGTGCTTTGCATTGTTGACGATCACCATTCTCTTCCTGCAGCGCAGGTTGTCGTAAATCTCACGAGTATCAGAAGGCGTTGTGACCTCGTCTTCACCGCCCTGGAAGATCAGTACGGGGATCTTGATGCTGCTCGCATGTGTAGCAGCGTCACAGCGGTTGATGTCAAATCCGAACTGGCGCTGAGCACTCTTTCTGATGCTGCCGATAAGCCACTCGGGAGGCAATTTCGTGCTGTTCGGAAGATTATTCCTTAAGAATGCATTAAGCGAAGACATAGGCGAATCGGCGATTATGCCGCATACGCAGCGTTCGAACTCCTTCTGCTGTGCGGCGAGAAGGCATGCCGTGGCACCTGCGCCTCTTGCTACGAGATAGATCCTGCAGTTATTGCCGAGTCTTCTTTTCGTGAACTCATACCAGGCATCAAGATCGACGCTCTCCATGAGACCCCATGTGAAATTCTTGCCGCCACTCATGCCGTGGCCTCTCATGTGTGTGATGAGGCAGTGGCACTGGACCTTGCGCATCATGAGCCTTGCATATGCGGCCATCTCGGCAGGCGACTCGTCGTAGCCGTGAACGAGGATGACCATGTTGCGGCATGTCGAATCAGATGAAGGTCTGTAATATCCTGAGAGCTTGCATCCGTCAAAGGATGTTACCCTTACTCCGAGCCATTCGTTGTGAAATGTATAGAACCAGTTCTTGCCGCGTCCTATGATCGTGCTCCTGTCGATCTTCTTTGGTGATCTGTCTACCTGCGGAAGCGGTTTGGGCCTTCTGAAGATCTTCTTGAAGAGCTTGTCGGTATAGGACATGAACAGCACAAAAAGTCCTCCGCCGATGAGGATGACCAAAAGCACTATAAGTACCGCAACGAGAATGGCGGTTACAGCAGAACTATTATCCGGCAATTATTCCCTCCGGGCTGTCCTTCCCGGAGCTCAGGAGCTGACAGCCGTTTTCAGTTACCAGGCAGTCGTCCTCGATCCTGAAGCCGGTGTCCCATTCTGGAATATAAACACCGGGTTCGACGGCAAGGCAATTACCTGCTTCAAATTCTTTGTCTCTCGGACCGACGTCGTGAACGTCTAACCCAAGATAGTGTGAAGTGTTGTGCCAGTAGTAACGGCGCACTTCCTCCACTGTAAAATTATCAGGTATTAGTCCTTGTCCCGCAAGCCATTTGCCTGCAATGTCATACATTTGTGAATTAAGCCCGGCGAAAGTTTTTCCGGGTGCAATATACTCAAAAGCAGCCTTCCTCAAGTCCTGAATAAGGCCCAGAAGCTTCATTCTCTTATCGTCTTCGCCTTTTGGCGCGCCGACAAAGAATACTCGCGAGATATCAGCACAGTATCCGTCCATCCTCGCACCGCAGTCGATCTGGATAATGGATCCTTCTTTTGCGATGCCGTCGCCCGCTTTCTCAGGATCTGAATGGTGCAGATAGAAAGCATTGGTGCCGCAGGATACGATGGTCTCGAAAGCAAAAGACATAGAGCTCCTCTTCGCCATCTCATACTCAAGCTTAAGGTATAGTTCATACTCTGACACACCCGGACGGATAAGGGTCTTCATCTCCTCTATCGCCTCTTCCGTGATCCTTGCAGCTTCCCTGATGCAATCTGCCTCACAGGGCCTCTTAACAAGGCGCATCGAGGTCGTGATCTCCGATAAATCGCAAGTCTTGCGGCCGTCTTTCTCGACTGTCTTCTTAAGCTCGAAAGGCTTTGCCATAACGGATGAATTATCCAGATAGATCTTGATATCCGTGTCCTTTATAAGCTCAAACTCTTTTTCCTCATACTTCTCAAGGTCGCATACGTCTTCAGAAGCAATGCCTGTCAGGGCAGAGATGTCTTCAAATGCCATTCTCTTGCCGTGCCAGCGCTCCTCCATGGAGTCTCTGGCGGGAGCATAGATCTTTGAAGTCACCACGCCGCCGTTCTTTTCGATCACGAGAACAAAGCCCGGGCGCTCAAGTCCGGTCAGATAGTAGAAGTTCCTGTCACAGAAAAACCTGTAGTCGGAATCACGCGACATGTGCTTTTCGTCGCCCGAGAAAAGCAGCGCCGCGGTGCGGTCCGGCAACGCGGCGGCAAAGCGCTCTCTGTTTTGTTTGAAAAATACGGAATCTATCGCCATCAGTTACCTTACCACTGCTTGACTCCGCTCGAACTGACGTTGTATTCGTCGAAGAGGATCGTGTTATTGATGTAATTGAGTGTGGCACCGGGTGATCTTCTGATGAGACCGGGATTGCCGATTACGATAGAACCGTCGGGAACATCGAAGTTAACGTATGCGCCGGGCGCGATAAGAACGTTGTTTCCGATCCTGATATTGCCTACGATGACGGCATTTGCGCCGATCCATACGTAATTACCGATATGCGGAGAACCCTTTCTCTTACCTCTGAACTGGGTTCCGATGACTACGCCGGTCGATACGTTGACGTTATGGCCGATAACGCTCTTCGGGTGGATGATTACACGCCCGAAATGCGCCAGATAAAAGCCTTTGCCGATCTCGGTATCGTAAGGAATCTGGAAATGATACTTGCGGCTCAGTCTGTCGAGTCTGAAGTTAGTTACTGCGAACTTGATCTGATAGAGCTTTTTCTTGATGCCATCCCACTTTTTGATCTGGTCAGCATAATAACGCGTACGTCTCATTACGCTGATATAGCTGAATTCCGGGGATGATCTTCTCTCTTCAAGATAGCATGCGTAGATGTTCTTGTAGCGACGTGCATTGCCGGTGTATCTGAACAAATCGGCATAAATGATGTCTTTTAACTCATCAGTCATGAATGCACATCCCTCCATCTTCCTTAATAAAAAAATTCTATTACTTTTTGCAAAATAACTCAATAAGATTTTATGCTCAAACGCCCTATTCTTACGAGTTTGTAATATTATCAATAAACCTATTTCTCTAGTCTTCTTTACACAATCTCAAAAGAAATATACAATTTTTATAAGAAATTCGACATGGAAACTAACCCAAGAGGATCCGAAATATGAATATTGAAAAAGAACTCGCAAAAAGGTTGATGGATGAAGGCGAGTCCGGAAACCGCCAGGTCGCTTACAACCACGAGATCAGCTTCTACGAACTCGTAGCAAGCGGTAATATGCACAGATTCGAAGAAGCCCTGAAGACGATCGGCGCTACCCAGAATCTCGGGACATTAAGTCCCGACAAACTCCGCAACGTTAAATATCACACAGTTATCCTCACCGCCCTGGTCAGCAGATTCTGCATAGAGGCAGGTCTTGAGATCTCCGTAGCTTATAACCTCAGCGACATCTTCATCGAACTCATTGATGCCGCAAGCACCATTGACGAGGTTTATTCCGTTCAGAACGAGATGCTGCGTTCTTACTGCCGCAAGATGAGCGACCTTTCCAAGAACCGCGTCGTATCCCGCCACATCGTAGTTGCCATCGACTACATCAGATCCCACATCCAGGAGAACCTCACGGTCGAATCGATCGCTGACTCGCTCTCCCTTAACTCAAGCTATCTTTCCAAGCTCTTCAAGCAGGAAATGGGCATCACGTTAAGCCGCTACATCAGGGACCAGAAGATCAACGTCGCATGCAACATGTTAAGACATTTAGATGAGTCTTCCCTGACCATTGCAAATTACCTGGGATTCTCCTCCCAGTCCCACTTCATCCAGGTATTCAAGAAGTCCACAGGCATGACACCTGAAGAATACCGCCGCAAGAACTACCACCAGAGCTGGATGAACGGCGAGAGCGAAGAGTAAAGCTTTCTGAATTTGATTTTATAAGGGATGTCTTCACAAGTTGAGGCATCCCTTTTTCGTTGGGACTATAAACTCTATCTTTATATCTTCTGTGCAATTGTTTGGTTAAAAAAGGGCCAACAATTGCATAAATAAGCCTTTTTGTGCAATTGTTACGGCTAAAAACGGGAAACAATTGCACACGTGTTGTTTTCTCTAATCACTGTTCAAATCTACACATTTGGGAAACGGGCATCTGCCCAAAATCACTCTGCGCTCTTCAGCGACTCGGCCATGTTGATCTTCTCGATCTTGGCGCGCATTATGAGGTTTACTACCGTCGAAAATGCCAGTACGAAGGCAAGTGAGTAAACGTAGCTCAAAGGCGTGATCCTTATCTGGTAAGTGACCATGTCCATCGCTATCTGGGCCATTACAAACCTGTGCAGCAGGAAGCCCAGGGGAATTCCCACCAGGAATCCCATGAGAACGAGAAGAACGTTTTCGCGCGTGACATATGCGCCGGTCTCGCGCTTATTGAAGCCCATGACCTTGAGTGTCGCAATCTCCCTGATACGCTCAGTGATGTTGATATTGTTGAGGTTGAAGAGCACGATGAATGCAAGTGCGGCAGCGCTCACGATTACAAGCACGATGACGTAATTCATTCTTCCCATGGTCGAGGCAAAGCTTTCTCTGGAATCAGCGGTGGAAGACCAGGTCTTTATGTCGTAGTTATCGGAAAGATAAGTTGCGATCTTATATGAATCAGCTGCAGTCTTTGTTCCGGTCTTAACGAGAAGCGTCTCAGGAGTATAAGGCTTGCCGAATGCTTCCCTGTAAGTGTTTGGCGTCATGAACACATAATGCATCGTGTAGTTCGTGAAAACGGCACCGACCTTTAGAGTTACTTCATGCTCATCTTCGCCGTAAAGCAATGTTATCGTGTCGCCGGCCTTGACGTTATTCTTTTCCGCGAGTTTCTCGGAGACGGCTATCTCACCGTCAGCAGGCCATGCGTATTCCTCTCCGGTCTTAACGTCTGTTATGCCGAAAACTTCAGAGATTTTGGGGTCATCCGATATGAACATCTCAAGGTCTCTGACATAGCCTGAACCGTTGTTTTTAGCAACGTCACCCTTGACGATAACGTATTCAAATTCCACGCCCGTATTTGCAAGCGCGTCCTTGGCGGCATCTTCGATCGCATATTGCCTGTACTTCTCATCGAAAGAAACCGCAAGGTCATATTTCATGATGTTGTCGTACTGGATATTAACAACGTTACAGACTGAATCGTAAAGACCGAAAGCAGTTAACAGAAGCGCTGTGCATCCTGCGATTCCGATGATCATCATCCACATTCTTCTTTTGAAGCGGAACACGTTGCGCGCGGACACTTTATGGAGAAACTTCATTCTCTTCCAGATGAATCCGATGCGTTCAAGAAGAATGCGCTTGCCCGGCAGAGGTGCCTTGGGTCTTATGAGTTCGGCGGGCATTCCCTTAAGAGATGAGAGCGCAGTATATACAGTTACACCGACGGTGCACAAAAGCGCTACGAACAGGACAAGGATGAAGAGCGGAACACTTGTGGCAAACGATACTTCAGTAAAGCCGTACATCATTTTATAGACTTCCCAGATAACCGCCGGGAACAGTTTTGTGCCGCCCAAAAATCCGAGAACGCTTCCTAAGATCGCAGCTGAACCTGCGTAGATCGAATACTTCATAACGATCGAGAAATCCGTATATCCGAGAGCTCTCATTGTTCCGATTATTCCACGCTCGTCACTTACCATTCTGCTCATTGTCGTGGAACATACCAGCGCCGCGATTGCGAAAAAGAATATCGGGAACACAGAAGCAACGCCGTCAACGATCTTTGAATCGTTATCGAAGCAGACATAACCTGTGTTTTTGTCTCTTCCGAGGATATACACTTCAGGATCGTCCACACTGTCGATCAGCTCAAAACCATAGACAAGATTCGATCTGTACACGGTATCTGCCGTGTAGGAAAACTCGGTATATCCTTTCCAGAGTTCGTAAACGCCGTTGTTATATTCTTTCCAGCCGTCATCTATCTGCTGCTGCGCATCTTCGATCTGCTCAAGGCCGTCGTAGTATTGGGTCAGTCCTTCAGAATACTGCGAGTACGCGGAATCAAACTGCGCCTTGGAACTCTCATACGACGAGAGTCCCATCTCATACTGCATCTTGTCAGACATATAAGTTTGGTATTTTGTGCTGTAGTCGGAAAGCTTGTCTTCGTATACTTTCTGCTTGTCATCAAGCTCTTTCTCGATATCGTCAAAACCTGCAGCAGCCGTCTCAAGTTCCGTGATCTCAGCCTGTGCTTCATCGATAAGAGTCTGATAGTTGGCGATCTGTTCTTCCTGGCTTGCAATCTGGCTTTCAAGACGCTGTCTTTCAATGTCGGACGTAGCCTGCTCAAGCGCTGCCTTATTGTTTTCGATGCCGGCCTGCAATGAAGCGACCGTGGATTCATAATAAGAGATGGAGAACTCAAGCGAAGCAATACTTGATGCATTCTGGCTCCTTGCCGTTCGCAGATCAGAACGCCCGTCGAAAATCTCCTGGTAGAGCGAATCGATCTCTTCCTTAAGTGAGTCCAGTTCCGCCTTCTCCCTGTCGACGTTGCTGCCCGCAGCATCGAGAACCACCTTGGTAGAAGTCAGTTCTCTCTGGTAATCATCGAGCTGGCTCTTGGAATCATCGAGCGTTGCTTTTCCGTCTTCTAATTCTTTGCGCTTCTTATCAAGTTCGGTCTGTCCGTCCTCTAATTCCTTACGGGCATCATCAAGTTTTTGGCGCGCATCTTCTATCTCGCCGCGGCCGTCGGATATACCGTCATTAAACTCGTCAATACCGTCGTAGAGCTTCTCGTATTCTTCTCTTAATGTTTCTTCGAATCTGTCATCGATCACGCTCGCAAGCATTACTTTATACTGCTTCTCAGCGTTTTTCGCCCAGTCCTTATATTCATCGGAAAATATGTAAAGACCGGTATTTGCATAGAGATAAGCTTCTGTGTAGTATTCGGAATCAAAAGCTCCGGGAAGCGCGCATACATAGTATGAGACACTGCCGGAGCCCTCGTTGGATGTGCCTCTCTGGAAGTTCAGATACAAAGGGCTTCTTGCAGTTCCGACGATCGTATACTCCCTGTATTTGAACATATTCAAAGACTGTTCGCTCGTCTCATCAGTTATTACAAGCTTGGTTCCCAATTCAACGGACGGAAACCTGTAAGCATCGATGACTACTTCATCCGGCCTGGAAGGAAGTCTTCCCGACTCAAGACTCAAATGGTTGACATTCTGTGTGATGGATATGAACCTGACCGTATCAGTGGCGTCTTTGTCTCCCATAAGGGCTGAACAGTCAACTGAATAAGAGCCTTCAACAACGCATCCGGTACGCTTGGCGAGTTCATCAATATCCTCATCGGTAAAGCCGATCGTCGACAGCATCTTGAAGTCGAACATCGAGGTTTCTTTGGTATATATATCCGCAGTATAAATGAACGAAGGCGTGGTCACTTTAAGGCCCGAGAAAAAGCCGACGCCAAGAGCGATTATCGCGAATATCGCGATAAATCTGGGCAAGGTCATTTTGATGGATCTTAATATTGTCTTGACGTAAGGACTCATTACCACTCGATAGTATCCACGCTTACGGGATGCTCATTAACGATCATGCTCGTGATCTTTCCGTTCTTGACTCTGATGACTCTGTCTGCCATCTCCGTAAGGGCGGAATTGTGCGTGATTATTACAACTGTCATTCCCTTCTCTGTGCTTAAGGACTGGAGAAGCTTTAATATCGCTTTACCCGTCTGATAGTCAAGCGCGCCCGTAGGCTCGTCGCACAGAAGCAGCTTGGGATTCTTGGCGATGGCTCTTGCTATTGAGACACGCTGCTGTTCACCGCCTGAGAGCTGTGCAGGGAAATTATTTTTACGGTCAGAAAGACCTACTTCATTCATCAAAAGATCGCAGCTGATAGGATCTTTTACGAGCTGCGCTGCCATCTCGACATTCTCATATGCCGTAAGGTTCGGAATGAGGTTATAGAACTGGAAAACAAAGCCCACGTTCTGTCTTCTGAACAGGGCAAGTTCATTGGCATTGAGGACTGATATCTCTTTGCCGTCCAGATAAACGCGGCCGGTCGTAAGTCTGTCCATTCCGCCAAGGATATTAAGCAGAGTAGTCTTGCCTGCACCTGACTGTCCGACTATAACGCAAAGTTCGCCTTTTTCGATCTGGAAAGAACATCCGTCAAGCGCCGTGACATTTACCGAACCGGTCTTGTAGATCTTTCTGACATCTCGGAATTCAATATATGACATAAATTTTCTCCGTGCTTAACAGCACCAAATCCTTATTACCTGTAGTCGATATAAAACGGCTGGATATCGTAATTCGAAGCAAAGTCCTGACACTGTGAAGGCACGCTTATATAAAGTCTTGCACAGTCATCAAAAGCCCACTCGGCGATCGTATAAACCGAGTCGGGAACATAGACGTAACTCAGCTCATCACAATAGCAGAATGCCTGCACGCCGATGTATATACAGCCTTCCGGAATATAAACGTATTCCAGGTCTTCACATGTGCTGAATGCGTAGTCCTCGATCCGCACTATGGTATCGGGAAGCACGATCGAAGTCACAAGATCGCAGTCGTCAAAGCATTCACTAGCGATGGTGTCTATGTTGGAATCTTCAGCGAAAACCAGCTTGTTAAAGCAATTGACCTCATCAGGCATAGCAAGAGTTCCGTAGCCCGAGATAATGCACGTGCCGTCTCTTGTGAGCTCGTATGTCGCATAATCACCGCAGCGTCCTGCTGAAGGCTGGCAGTGTCTTGTATCCGCATCAAGGATCTTGTGATCGTTTGAGAACGACTCCAGAGGCGAGAGATAGTAATATGTAACGTCTTCATAAACATCAACATTGCCCTCACCGTAGTAGTATCTGGACATGTCGTAAGTAGGATCGACGAAATACCATCTGTCACCAAGATATACAGCTGCCCATGCGTGATCGGCATAATCATCGAGAGAAGGCGTGTAGCCAATCATCTCGTCGTAGGTGCTCATTCCGATTCCGAATTCTACCGTTGCTGGTATTCCCTGCGCCCTGCACAAAGCCGTAAAGCAGTTGCCGAATCCTTCGCATATGCCCTTGCCGTCTCTTAAGATATCAACGGCACTGTCCTGAAAGCCGCCGCCATCAGCTGAAGCCTCGACATTGTCGTATGCCATCTCGGTAGCGATATAGATATAGATGCGGTAAACCTTTTCCCAGTCATCTTTTGCGCCGTTGCAGATCTGGTTGGAATATCCGATAAGCACGGGATCGTCGCATTCGATATCATTCTGGGGCTCCAAGCACTCTCTCAAAGACTGCTCGTCTGTCCACATCTCTTCACAGGATTTCAGGTTGAATTCATAGTTCGGTGACTTCCAAAAATGAATGTTGCCGCCGCTCTTGTAAATGATGTTGTTGCCGTTGTCGACGGATCTTCCGAAAGCCTCATAAGTCAGCGTGACATAATAAAGTTCGTCTTCACTCATATCACTCGAAAAGTCAACATCAAAAGAAGTACCGCCTCTGGAATAAGTCCTGACAGTCTTCATGGTGTTGCATTTCGAGAGCGTGATATCGTACTCCCTGCTGACATCGGAAGTAAAAATGGCCCTGCCTCCGGAGAGACTGAAATCAACAGTCGCACCGTCAGCGAGGGTCAGTTCATAAGAATCAAATAAAGCAGGTCTAAAATCACCTTTCCTGAAAATTCCCGGAAAAGCATTAAGGGTAATTGATACGCAAAGTATTATTGATGCGGCTACCCTCAAAAACACCTTTTAGATCTCCTTGGCAAGTTTTACGGCTTCGTCAACAGTGATCTCGGAAGCGTCGCTTGAATCTCTTCTCTTAACTTCTACGATACCTTCACCGGCTCTTCTGCCTACCGTGATACGGAGCGGAATACCGAGGAGGTCAGCATCCTTGAACTTAACGCCCGGACGCTCATTTCTGTCATCAATGAGGACTTCGCAGCCTGCAGCAGTAAGGTCACCGTAGATCTTCTCTGCTACGCCCATGATCTCCTCATCGTTAGCCTTTGTGGGAACAACGATCACCTTGTAAGGAGCAACGATGGAAGGCCAGATGATTCCGTCGTCATCGTGATACTGCTCAATGATCGCAGCAAGAACTCTGGATACGCCGATACCGTAGCATCCCATTACCATGCTGTGTTCCTTACCGTTATTGTCGAGATATACACAACCGAGCGCATCGGAATACTTTGTGCCGAGCTTGAAGATGTGTCCGACCTCAACGCCTCTTGCCATGCCGAGCTTACCCTTGCCGCACTTGGGGCAGATATCGCCGGCCTTCGCATTAGTAATATCAGCGACCTTATCGGCTTCGAAATCTCTTCCGATGTTAACGTTCTTGAAGTGATAGTCTGTCTCGCATGCGCCGACTACGAAGTTCTTCATGCCTGCAACTTCAGGGTCAACAACGATGTCTACCTTCTGCTTGAGGTTAACAGGGCCTGCAAAACCGACCTTTGCGCCTGTGATCATCTCAACGTCAGCAAAAGCAGCGAGCTCCATCTCTGTTGCATCGTAAAGATTGCCGAGCTTTGTCTCGTTGATGTCTCTGTCACCTCTGCACATGGCAGCAACGAACTTGCCGTCAATGTTATAAAGGATAGTCTTTACGAAAGCCTCAGGTCCGCAGTTCAAATAACCGCAGAGCTCTTCAATAGTCTTAACGTCAGGTGTGTGGATCTTCTCGATAGCGAGTTCTTCTGCTGTTTCAGCCTCGCCTCTTGTCCAGCCTGCCTTCTCCTCGTTTGCAGCATAGCCGCACTCGTCGCAGAAGCAGATAGCATCCTCACCGACTTCACTCTTAACCATGAACTCCTGTGAACCGGAACCGCCCATTGCGCCTGAATCGGCATCAACGATCGTGTAATCCAGGCCGAGTCTGTCAAAGATCGCACGGTAAGCGTCGTACATCTTCTTGTAAGAGATGTCGAGACCTGCCTCGTCAACGTCAAAGGAATAAGCGTCCTTCATGACGAACTCTCTTGCTCTGATAACGCCGAATCTCGGACGCTTCTCGTCTCTGTACTTATGCTGGATCTGATAAAGAGTAACAGGAAGCTGCTTGTAAGATCTGATCGAATCTCTTACAGCCTCTGTAAAAGGCTCTTCGTGCGTAGGACCTAAGCAGAAAGATCTGCCGCCTCTGTCGGTAAGTCTGAACATCTCAGGACCGAACTTCTCCCATCTGCCTGAACCCTGGTAAGCCTCAGCAGGAAGAAGTGCCGGCATGATGAGCTCCTGTGCTCCTGCCTTGTCCATCTCTTCTCTGATGACTGCTTCAACCTTCCTGTAGGTACGATAACCCATAGGCATGAATGAATAAACGCCGGATGCCATCTTGCGGATCAAACCCGCTCTGAGCATCAGTCTGTGTGACGGGATCTCAGCATCTGCGGGGATCTCTCTTTGTGTAGCCAAAAAAAGTTCGGAAACTCTCATTTAACTTGCTCCCTATATTATTAATAATTATACGGGTGTAAGTATATACGAGAGGGTTGCAATTTGCAATTGAAATTAATGGTGGCTTTGCGGCGGGCAAGGGGCAAATCCACCGGGGCTGTTTTCGACGATCGTGACAAGTACCACGAAAAAAGCGCAAATCATAACCACCCGTCAAACGGGTGGTTTGCACTGAGGCTATAAGCCTCTGTTACCGGCCAGCGCCTCAAGGCGCTGGCTTTCACATACGTTCAAGCCTTATTGCCTTTGACCCGTAGCAGCCCATAAATGGGCTTTCGTATCACTGGCTACCCTT
>CADAIP010000031.1 GCA_902787975.1 Oscillospiraceae bacterium | reverse complement strand
AAGAGTTCTCCGCCCCATTTCATAAAGGTATCTTTGTCCTGTATCCACTGTGCGATCGTCTCGGCATCAGCTTCCTTATACTGTCTGAGTCTTAACATAGATTCCTCCGACTCCCGATTTATTTAGATAATTATAACAAACGACCGGTGGCTGGTCTGAAGTGAACCCCGGAAGTTGGACGGAATAAATAAGCAGAAAAATCTCAGACGTTAACCAAACGTTAACCAAAATCCTGAGCATGGTTACCAAATAGTTACCATTTCGGTCCTTTTATTGCTTATCCAGCGATTCCCCGGGCAAAAGAAAAACCCTTGAAACGCAATGTTTTCAAGGGTTTTGGTCTTGGAGCCATTTGTGGGACTCGAACCCACGACCTGCTGATTACAAATCAGCTGCTCTACCAACTGAGCTAAGATGGCGTCCTAACGCTTTTAGCACGGAAGATTATAACTAATCGTTTCCGTAATGTCAAACACCAATTTCAGATTTTTATCAGATTTTCGTATTTTCATGTTTTGAGCGCTCTGATAATAATAGTATAATTAGTTAAAAGGGTCATTTCGGGGGTTTTTATGGCAATAATCACTATCTCTAGACAGAACGGAAGTCTGGGCGATGAGATTGCCGATGCACTTGCTGCAAGACTCGGAACGACCGTTATTTCCCGTAAATATGCTTTAGATAACTTTTTTGGTGAGATCAATCCCGGAACTTTGGACAGGCTCAATGAGAGCGCAAAGTTTTTCGAGACCACCCTTCCCGGCAGCAACAGGACATATGCCGATATCCTTGTGGAAAAAATCAGGACTATCGTTTCAGGTTCAAAAGATAAGGATGTCATTATCCTCGGTATGGGCGGAAGCGTTCTTCTGGCCGGATTCCCTGGTGCCCTTCACATTAGAGTCACCGCAAGCGAATCAACCAGGATCAGCACCATTGCGCGCAAATACCGCATCACAAACGACGAAGCAACTGAAGTTCTTAACATCGCCGACCGCAAGCACAGGAAATTCGTCCGCACGGTTTACGGCAAGGATATTACTTCCCCTGAACAATTCGATCTGATCCTTAACACTGACAGATTAGGTGTAGACGAATGTGTTGATGCCATTTGCGAACTGGCCAGAAAGCACGATATCAAGGTTAAACTTTCCGAATCCAACATCGATAACGGAACCTTTGACCACCAGACACGTGCCACCAAGTTCAAGAACGAGACCGAAGAAGAATTCGCTAAGATCTTAAGCATGTACAACATCGAATGGCTTTACGAGCCCAAGACATTCCCTGTCGAATGGGATGCTGAAGGCAATGTTACGATGGCCATCTCTCCTGACTTCTATCTGCCGAAGTTCAATCTTTATCTCGAGCTGACCACGATGGATCAGCGTTATGTAACCAAGAAAAACAAGAAGATGCGTCTTGTCAGGGAGCTTTATCCCGGTACAAATATCCGCATAGTCTATAAGAAAGATTTCAACGAACTTGTTGACCGTCTCAAGATGTTCGGCGGTCTTAACGACAATATCCGGGAGGATAACTAAGTGTCTAATCTTGAGAAAGCTCTGCATACTGAGCGTATCATTTACAGCGAAGAGACAATCAAAGCAAGAGTCACAGAACTCGGAAAACAGATAACAAAGGATTTTGAAGGAAAAGACCTTGTAGTTATCGGCGTTATCAAGGGTTCCCTCTTTTTCCTATCAGACCTTACCAGAGCTATCGACCTTCCGGTTAAGGTCGACATGATCGGCTTTTCCAACATTCCTGACACAACTTCCAAGACAGGCATTGTGCGCATAACAAAGGACATCGATATCGACATTACAGACAAGCATGTTCTCGTAGTCGAGGATGTAATCAGGACCGGTCTTACAACTGCATACATCATCCAGAATCTCGAGATGAAAAAGCCTAAAGATATTACCCTCTGCTCTATGCTCTTAAATCCCGACAGACTCTTAATGACGATTCCCGTTAAGTACTATGGCTTCGAGATAAACGACCAGTGGCTTGCAGGTTACGGCTTAGATCACGACGAGATCGGAAGAAACCTTCCTTATATCGCACAGATTCCGAAAAGGAAATAAACACATAAGAAAAATCCCGGTGACCTGAATCACCGGGATCTTATTTTTGCTCCAACGAACCAAATTAGATTCACTTACAAAGACCACGCATTCACGCTCATCTTCTTACGTACTTCCACCTACCAAAAGACCCTTTCCAAACACTACCCGAGCTTTATGTGATATCGTTACAACTAATCGATCTGCTGCAACCTTCCATCACACCGTGCAACTCATGTCTCCATTCACCGAACGTCACGCTATTCGATTCAGGTCTGCTTCGCTTCTGCCCTAAGACTTTGCTACTAACAGCTCGACAGCCGTACCGGCTACTCGGTTTGCACGAACCGGTGTAACATCCGCCGCGGCACCGGTTCTCTCCTGTCGATGGTGACATCTCACCTACTCGCGGTTCCGAATACCGAATCAACTAATTGTTACAACCTGTGGCTTGCATGTCCAGGACACCTTCAACCACTCGCTCGTCACTCCCTTAGCTTCATTCTCGGACTCCGTATCCGCCTTTGATGTGATCTCTGACTTCGTTTCTCCGGCTTCGCCACAAGTATATTTCAACTCTGGTTCTTCCCTGCGCCTGCTCGACTTATTGCTTCGGGCGGCCTTCCTCGGATTAGAAGTTATCGCTTCCGTATTCCTTGGAGCTACCCTAATGATAAAGGGGGACCATTCACTTCGCAATATCGCAGTTAATACCAAATGAAAATCATTTGGTTGTGCAATATGCACAATACTTTGCATATCAAAGTGTTGCTGTTTTATGAACAATAACTTAAAAGTGCTTATTTATATGTTATTTGAGTTACATTTGTCAGATCAGATCTGAAATTGAAGTAATGCCCGCTTTGGCAAGAAGGCTTATGATGAGCATGATGATTCCGGCCATGAGAACGCCTGCCATAACAGCCTTGGCGCTCTTCTTCGCACCGAAGTCGAGCATGGAGGCAGCAAGTGTCCCTGTCCACGCACCGGTACCGGGAAGCGGGATTCCGACGAAAAGCATCAGTGCAATGAAAGCGCCGCTTTTCTTTGAATTTGCTGTAAGTTTTTTGCCGGCTTTCTCACCCTTCTGGAGAACCCACTTAAACAGACCGCTGCCGTGCTTAAGCTTGCTTCCCCATTCAAGTATCTTTCTGCCGAACAGATATATAAACGGAACCGGAATCATGTTGCCGATTACGCATACAGCCAAAGTAATATATTCATTCAAACCGAAATATGTGACACCGATCGGCACCGCACCACGGAGCTCAATGATCGGCACCATAGAAATAAAAAACACCAATATGTATTTAACAAAAGTAGGCATAAGTCCCTCCACACCGGCGCTAATTATAACAAATATTCGAGCAACTTGCTTGCGAAAGTGAGCATTATCAGTCCGGAGCTTGCTCCAGGACTGAATATATGCGAACTTACGCGAAGTAAGGGTTGCGAGATGTTTGTTTCATCACATGTGATATAACAAATAATCGAGCAACTCGCTTGCGTCAGATTACCTTATCTTTATTCAGGAATGCCCTTATCTCATCTCTCATGTGATACATTTCCTGGACGCTGTTTTCGAGAAAATAGTAATGCATGATATAGCCGATCGTAAGGCCGAAGAAAATAAGAGTTAAAAGTATTCCAGCATATAGGAATGCGCTCGGCAGGAAGAAAAGACATGCTATCTCAAAAAGCAGGAAAGCAGCAAATGCCAGCGTGACCATGAGGTGGATCAGTCTTTCGTGCTGGAAGTATAAGATCTTGGTCTCGAATTCTGCTAGGACCTCTTTAGTCTTTTCAACAGGAGCGTTCTTCATCTCTTCATTCATGTATTTGCGGACTGCATCCATAGTCTGCTTTACATATTTTTTCATAAGCCGAACCTCCGGTTGATGTAATTGATTACCTGTCTTTTGTTCATGGTCCACGAAGGCGCGATAAGTATCTTCTTGGGACCGTCACCCGTAAACCTGTGTATTACGGCAGTTTGGGGAAGTATACTGATCGCTTCTTCAACAATATCAAAATACTCCTCCATCTCAAGTATCTCAACTTCATTCTCATTATAGAGTGTTTCCATCGGAGTATTTTTAAGTATGTAAAGGCATGTGAATTTGTATCCGTCGCTTCCAACATCAGCGCTTAATCTAACGGTATCCATCATCATGTCTTTCGTCTCTCCCGGAAGACCGAAAATGATATGAGTGATTACATTCGCGCCAATGGATTTTAATGCAGCTACCGCTTTAACATATTCTTCCGTTTTATAACAGCGGTTGATCAGTTCTGCCGTCTTATCACTTGAAGTCTGAAGGCCGAGCTCAACAAACAAAGGCTTCGTCCCGGCCTGGCGTTTAAGGACTTCCATGATCTCAGGTCCTAAGCAGTCAGGCCTTGTCGCAACAGACAAGGCTTCGATGCCTTCTATCGAAGATGCTTCCGACAGAACTTTTTCGAGATATTCAGGAGCGCAGTATGTGCTTGTAAAACTTTGAAAGTATGCGATGTATCCGGCATCTTTTCCGGCCTTTTTCCTGACCTGTTCAATGGCCTCTTTTATCTGTTCCGTTATCGTGGTCTTACACTTTGCAGAGAACTCACCTGAGCCCCCTTCGGAACAAAAGATGCATCCGCCTGAGCCTTTGCTTCCGTCTCTGTTCGGGCATGTAACATCAAGCGCTATGGACGCCTTGTACATCTTGTGTCCGAACACATCGCGAAAATACTGATTGGCCGTTATCATCAGAGTTCATCCTCCGGATGGAATGGATCATTTACTATATTAGCAGGTTTGCACTTGCAATTAGAACCGTCAGCTTCAGCCGCGCTTTTTACAACGCTTTTTCCGTATCGTCTGTTGATGTCATCGATCGCTTTATTAAGTTTACTGTCACGCTCTGATGTCTTAACTTCGGTAAATAAAGAGAGCTGCTCACCGCTGTCTGATCTGACCAGCTTTGTACATCTTACGCCGATGCTCCTGACACCTTTGTTCCAATCGTAAGATTCCTTGAAAAGTTCTTTAGCCGCGGCATAGATTTCTTTCGCATCATCAGTAGCCCTGTAAAGGATCCTCTGCTTTTCATATATTCCGAGATCACAATCCCTTACTGTTATCTGCACGACACTGCCTTTAAGAGAATGCTTGCGAAGCCTCATCGCGACACTTTCTGAAAGCATATGAAGTGTCTTTTCGATCTGTCTGTCAGAGGTCATGTCTTCTGCCGTAGTGGTAGAATTGCCGACAGATTTCGGAATCCTTTTATAACCTGATTCTGCTACCGGAGCGTCATCCAAGCCATTGGCATATTCCCATAACATCACGCCCGCTTTTCCGAGATAACGGCTGATAAATTCTCCATCGGTCCGGGCAAGATCTCCTATTGTCTTAACATTGATCTTGGACAATCTTTCCGCAGTGTGTTTGCCGACGAATAAAAGATCTGATACCGGAAGAGGCCAGATCTTATCCTTCCAGTCGTTGTCGGAAAACACAGTGGTGGCATCCGGTTTTTTATAGTCACTTCCGAGTTTGGCAAATACTTTGTTGAAACTGATCCCGACAGAACATGTTAGCTTGAATTCATCTTTTACCCTGTTCCTGATCTCAAGCGCAACTTCCTCTGCCTCAGTGAAATCACTGACAATGCCAGTCATGTCGAGCCAGCATTCGTCAAGACCAAAGGGCTCAACTCTGTCGGTATATTCGGAATACATCTCCCTGAGTTTTTGGGAATAGAACTCATACTTTTCGTGATGGGAATCAACAAGGACCAGATTGGGACATTTTGCCTGTGCCTGCCAGATTGCTTCAGCAGTCTTGATGCCGTACTTTTTTGCAGGTTCATTCTTGGCAAGGATTATGCCGTGCCTTGATTTTGCATCACCTGCCACAGCCATCGGAACGTTCCTGAGCTCCGGCCTGGAGATCATTTCCACTGATGCAAAATAGCAGTTCTGGTCTATGTGAAAGATAATCCTGTTCATGAAAATAATGATAGCATCAACCGAACATATTTTCTATAATAGCAGTTTGATATGGTTTTATATTTTAAATTATTTATAACTTATTGCATTTAACTATATAAAAACACTTTGACGTGTTGTATACTATCGTTGTGAATTATCAAAAAATCACAATCATATAAAACACCGTCACGCGGAATACGTGACGCCATTTGGGGAAATAACTGATTAAGCATTATTTAAGTTAACAGGAGGTATATTAATGGCTAAGCAGAAAGTATTTCTTGTAGATGATGACAGCGATATCCTGGTCTTGAACCGTGATTTTCTCGAGAGCGAGGGCTACGATGTCGTAACAGCAACAAATTGTGCTGAGGCGCTCGAAAAGATCAAGCTTCACAGCTTCTCATGTATCGTATTGGACGTAATGCTCCCTGACGGAAGCGCTTTCGATCTTGCTCCCAAGATCAAAGAGTTCACAGATTGTCCTATCATCTTCCTCACCGCAAAGGACCAGCAGGAAGACGTAATCAACGGATTTAAGGTTGGCGCTGATGACTACATCACAAAGCCTTACTCACTTCCTGAGTTGAGCCTTCGTATCAACGTTCACATCAAGCGTAATATGAAGAGCGAAGGATTCCTCGTAGAGTATCCACCGCTCCGCATCAACATCAAGACACGTGAGGTTACTCTCAAGGAGAAGCCTTTACATCTTACAAACCGTGAGTTCGATATTCTCTGCCTCCTGGCTGAGACACCTAACGTTATCGTTCCTTTCACAAGGATCTATTCTCACGTTTGGGGCGATGATTCTCCGTGCGACAACCACCTCGTAATGGTTAACATCTCTTACCTCCGTAAGAAGATGGAAAAGATCGCACCTGAGATTACATTCGTTAAGACTGAGTGGGGTATCGGATATTCATTCGCTTATCCGCCGGTCAAGAACAGCATGAACACACAGTTCTGATTTAACACAATTGCAAAGGATCAATGCGGGACTAGAGTGTTAGTCCCGCTTGTCTTTTTGTGAAAATACCGGAGATTAAATGGCACAGTACAAGCACAGCAGATTAGCGAGGATCAAGCTTACCGGCTCTGATGTTCACGGCAGATCATTCGGAGGAACGATGGTCGCCTTTATTTTCGCGATGCTGCTTATGCTTGTTGCTGCCGGAGTAATCAGCATCGGTATAACATTCACCACCGATTCAACACCTAAGATAAATACCGAGAAAGGCACGCTCGAATTAAGCGATGCCCTTGCACTCGACGGACCATACAGCAGCCATGTGAATGAAGGATGGACTTTCGTCCCCAACATTTCACCGGATATGGCCAAAACTTCTTTGGAACATGCTAACGGAAACATTTCCGATCCGGGATATTGGCCGTCTTCAGTTCTCATGAATCACAGGGCTTATGCCGAGAGCGTCAAGATACGCGACACTTGGCGCGGCTGGTTTGACTACAACTACTCATCTTATTGGATGAACACCGACGGTGCAGTCAACTACCAGCGTTTCCAGATAAATAATGAGGATATGATCAGCGCTGCCTACATCGGACATTTCGAATGCAGCGAAGATATCAAGTCTTTATCCCTTACATTCCATAAATTCAACGGAACCGCCTGGATATTCTGCAACGGAAATTACATCGACAGGATCGGAGCAAGAACGCCGGTATTTAACCTCAACGCGTTTGCAGATTATTGTACTGTTATCCCCGAAGAAGGAAAGCTTGATATAGTAATCGTTGTTGCATGCACACCGAAGGTCTCAAACCCCGGCATCCTTTCAGAGCCCATTATCGAGACAGGTACAGCAAACGACGTCCGCACGGTCATCACAGCAGGTCATTTCTCCATCGTTACGTTGATCTTCTTTGTTGCCCTCGTTGCAGGATCCAATCTCATCTTAAGTTTCACTAAAAACAGGTGGCTGTTTGTATCGTTCTTCATCAGCTTCTCAGCCATTCTCTTATATTATCTGACAGACTGCCGTTTCATATCTGTTGACAGTCATTTAAGAGCTGACCTGAGATTCGTATTCCTTATATTGGCTTCGGCTGCATCTTTCCTGGAAAACTCACAGTTCTTCTCAGGCTCAAAGACTCAAAGCAAATACTCTTTGCTCAGGAAAACGCATTACCTCGTATTTGTTGTCGGTCTGACGATGGTAGTAATTTACTACATCTTCGACATCTTCACGGGAACACTTCTGCCTGAATTCATCGCACTGATGTTCGCGCTTGCGACAGTAACGCTTTCCATCTTTATAGACCTGTTCTTCTATAACAAAGAGAATCAGAGAGTCCTCCTGTGGGCATTGCTCTTCAGCCTTATGTTCCTGGTGCTCTATCTGACGATCCTCATGGACAGCATGATCGTCTACACGATCCCGACATACAGCAACATCTTCGTTATCTTCTCGCTCATAGCGGAAGTCACGCTCGTATCGACATACATAAACCAGCAGCGTGAGATTCAGAGAAACGCTGCTGTACTCAAGCGTCAGGTAAGAGAAAAGACGGTATTCATTTCCGAGATCAACCGTGACCTCGTCCTTACAAACAAGAGACTTCTCGAAGGTGAGGTTGCCCGTAAAAACGTCTTAAGCAACGTATCCCACGACTTAAGAACACCTATTACCGCGATCAGAGGATACGCCGAACTTCTGCTCAATGCACAGGATAACTTCACGCTTGAACAGCGCAATTCTTATCTGAGCAACATCGTCCGCCGTTCCGAACAGATGGAGAGGATCGTTTCCGACATCATGGAACTTACAAGAATGGAATCGAGCGACTCAGACTTCCACTTCACTTCCGTATCGATTGCCGAGATGCTGGACGAATTGGTAGTCATGTATTCAATGGATCTTGAAGACAGCGAAAAGCATCTGTCTCTGGACATTCCTTCCCGCGACTCTCTTATCGTTAAAGCTGATCCTGCCAAGCTTTCACGTATTTTCGAAAACCTTATATCCAATGCCATCAACTACACCGGACCTCAGGCAGAGATCGTAATAAGGGCATGGCGTACCGGAGATACTTCTCATATAGCGACCCAGAAGATCCACATAACCGTGGAAGATAACGGAATCGGTATTCCTGAACAGGACCTCCCAAGAATCTTCGACCGTTTCTACAGAGCTCACAACTCAGGAGTAAACATCAAGGGAACCGGCTTAGGACTTGCGATCGTAAAACTCATCTGCGACAAGCATGACGCAGAGATAAACGTAACGAGTACGCTGGGAAAAGGCACCAAGTTCGAAGTTGTTATGGCCGCTTCATATTAAAGAAAATAAAAGAGGTATCCCATATGGAATAACCTCTTTGTTTATCAGATAAGTTTATATCCTGAGAATCAGCCTAATGACTGGAAATAATTGTTGATCTCTTCTACAAGAGCATCGCAATCCATACCGTGAACCATGCAAGCCTCTTCAATAGTCTCACCGGAAGCCATTGCACAGCCGAGGCAGTGAAGTCCGGAAGCCATAAGGATAGGTGCAATGCCTTCATCCTGCATTACAACATCTCCGATAATCGTATCTTTTGTAACTATCATCTTGTTACCTCCGATTAATTTTTGCACTCAAATCATACACTATCAGATCGAATAAATCTTGTAATAAAACGTTATTTATTTCCTATTATATTACTATTCCTTTATCCAACTTGTCATTTCTGCTGCCTGATGGCCTGAAACGCCCTAAATATAGGCAATAAATATAAACAATTCTTGTAATTTCTGCCCGAAAACTATTGACATATATTTGTAATAAATCAATAATGAAACTACGAAAAATAAGCCTTTCAGCGGCTAAATAACAGGAGGATACCACATGAACAAGTCACAGCTTATTGACAAGATCGCAGCTGATGCAGGCCTCAGCAAGAAGGATGCAGAAGCAGCTCTTAAGGCAACACTCGGTGCTATCGAAGGCGCACTCGTAAAGAATGACAAAGTCGTTCTCGTAGGCTTCGGTACATTCAAGACAAAGAAGCTCGCAGCTAGAAGCGGCCGCAATCCTGCTACAGGTGCTGCTCTTAAGATTCCGGCTTCCACAGTTCCTACATTCAAGGCTGGTAAGTCACTTAAGGATAAGGTTAACGCTAAGAAGGGCAAAAAGAAGTAATTCTTACGTATATCTGATTTCCAAAGGCTCCGTTCACCGGAGCCTTTTTTATGTCAGCTTATGGGATCCCTTAACCCGAATCGTCTCTCTACCCTGGCCTGGACACTCCTGACAACTGCACGGCTCCTCATATTCTTCAGGCTGCTCTTTGTAATTGCATATCTTACGTTTCTTTCTGACTGTTCAACACTTAAGCCCATTTCTTTACCGGTCTCCACATAAATGCTCTTCATTGTAGTAAGCATGGGCATACTTCTCTTGATCGAGATGTATACGGCTTTATATATAAGAACTGTTCCCATGAGAGCCAGATCAAAACCATATTCTCTCAATACGGTCTTTATGCACAGATCGAGATATGCTTCCTCCTTTTCCTGCTCGGCAGTCCTGGCCGGATTGATCGCGGTGACCCTGCCGGCTACAGCTCCTCTGTTGCTTCTTCCGTCAACAATGTAATGCAGCACACCTTCATTATCTTCAACGGCAATAATGCCCTTTTGTCCTAACAGCGAATTGATGTTTTCGAGAAGACTTAAGTCACTGCATACAACAGACATCTCCACGGCACCCTGGTTTAAAACTCTGTTTTCCATAGACCACTCACCTCCTGTTTTGATTTAAGGAGAGTTTACGCCCTGGAAAAACGCGCGTGGGGGTAAAGTGCTGCAAATTGAAAAAACGGGCCCGTATTTGAGACTTTTTCGCAAAAATTGAGACTGGTCTCAATTTAAATCACACGGTTTCCTTGACTGAGCCGCCCTCTTCAGTGTCATCAGCTTCGGTTATAGTTGTAATTTCAACTGTAAAACGCGAATAAGGAGTGTGCTTTACTCTTACAACATCACCTTCGGTAAGCTGGTTGCGCAACGGATTAATGTAGTAGTAATTACCGTCAATGACGAAGTAGTTCTTCATGAAGCCTATCTGCTCGACGGCACCCGTATTGTAATAGAAATTATTGTTTATGAGACTGTTTACGTCCATCAGTCTCGGTGCTGTGTATAACACAATATCAACTATCGCCACAATAGCAAATGCAATCGGGAAAAAGTAAGTAACGATATGCTTGGTCTTTTTTCTTCTGTTATAACTGGCACGGATACATGTCAGCACGACAAACAATATCGTAACCAACAGATGAACCGCCAGATTAACAATAAAATAACGCATTCTCAGCTATTTACTCCCCGTATTCTTCTTCCGGTATAACGGCAATAAAATCAGCGCTTATGTCATTATCAGTTCCCGGTACATCAGAACAGATCTGGAACTCATAACATATTCCCAGGAGATAAGGCCTGTCAGAACCTAAAGAACCGAAGTAACGGTCGTAGTATCCGCCACCCATTCCAAGCCTGGTACCTTCTTCATTATATGCAACCGCAGGCAGCACTACAACATCAATAGATTTAGGATCGACAACAGGCTTTGAGCTTGCAGGTTCTTTTATTCCGAATGAAGACTGATCGAATTCATCATCTTTAAGGCTGTCGCAATCACAGAAGACCATGGTGTCATTTTCTATTCTCGGGAAGCAGCACTTTTTACCCTGTGACATAAAAAATTCTGCAAGTCCGTCAACCGGTACTTCACCGTTAACAGATCTGTAGAGCGCGATCCTTTTTGCAATCTTAAGTTCTTTCTTAAGCTCGCTGTCATCGATCGCAGAAACAAATTCCGGAAGGGTCTTTTCAATGTCTGACAGGACAGAAGAAGACAGCAACGATCTTCTTCTCTTGATCTCTTTTCTTATCCTTGCTTTCTCTTCTTTAACATCCATGTCTTTTCACCCTTTAGCGATCATATCCTTAAGCTCATCTATTCCTATTATCGGAACTCCGAGCTCTCTGGCTTTACGCTCCTTGGAACCCGCATCGGCACCCATGAGAAGATATGAAGTCTTCTTCGATACCGAAGATACAGGCTTGCCGCCGTTGCTCTCGATGAGTGCCTCAGCTTCACTTCTGGACATTCCTTCCAACGTTCCCGTGATGCAGAAAGTAAGTCCTGCAAGTGAAGAACCCTGAACTTCATTTTCTGCTTTTGCAAAGTTAAGGCCGAGATCTTTAAGTCTTGTGAGAAGTTCTACGTTGCCTTCATCACGGAAGAAGTTGTAGATTCCTTCAGCTGAGATCTCACCGATATCCTGAACCGCTGACAGGGCATCCTTATCAGCTTCAGCGATGGCATCAATCGAACCGAATGTCCTTATGAGTTCCTTGGCTGTTGCCTTACCTACTCCGGGAATGCCGAGACCTGCCAGGACCTTATCAGCCGGTGTCTCTGTTTTCGCTGTCTCGATAGCATTAAGGAGCTTGTCGGTATTCTTCTCAAGACCTAAGAGCTTGCCTTCGATAAGCGCATCTCTTTTATCCTTCAGTTCGAAAACATCTGCTATATCTTTAAGATATTTTTCTTCAGTAAGTTTTCTTATGTACTCGGAACCGAATCCCTTAATGTCCATGCAGTCACGCGAGACAAAATTAACTATGCGGTTTACAAGCGTTCCGGGGCACATCAAGTTCATGCACTTCAGATCAACACCGCCCTCATCTCTTGCAAGCTTGTGGCCGCATACCGGACAGTTCTCAGGCATCTTATAAGGCTGCCAGTCCGAAGGTCTCTTATCTTTATTTACATCCTTTACTTTGGGGATGATCTCGCCTGATTTATAGACGAGAATGGTATCACCGATGCCAAGCCCCAGCTGGTCGATGAAATCCTGATTATGGAGAGTCGCACGCGATACCATTGTTCCGCAAAGACTGATGGGCTCGAAAACGGCAACAGGAGTTACCCTTCCCGTTCTGCCCGTGTTGACTTCAACGTCAAGAAGACGCGTCTCTTTTACTTCCGGCGGATACTTATATGCGACTGCCCATCTGGGGAACTTGATCGTGTTTCCGAGTTTGCTTCTTTCGGAAAGATTATTGAGCTTAACTACCGCGCCGTCGATATCGTATTCGAGTTCGCCTCTCATATCGCCTATCTTCTGGATTGCATCCCAGACCTCGTCAGCGGTCTTGCACTTATAGCAGTTCTCGATTACCTTGACGCCGTTGCGCTTAAGGTATTCATATCCTTCAAGGTGAGTATTGAATGTAACGCCCTTCGTCTCCTGGACGTTGAATATGAATAGAGACAAGCCTCTTTCTTTTGTGATCCTGGTGTCGATCTGTCTTAACGTTCCTGCCGCACAGTTTCTAGGATTAGCGAAAGTCTTCTTTCCCTCTTCCTCCGCTTTTGCATTAACGCTCTCAAAGGCCTTTCTGGTCATGTAGACTTCGCCTCTGATCTCGATATAGGGAACCGGCTCTTTCATCCTCAGGACAACGTCAGGAATCTGCTTTGCATTCATTGTGACGTCTTCACCTTCAGTTATTCCGTCACCTCTCGTAACCGCAAGCTTGAGCTCGCCTTCCTCATAACGGAGAGCCATGGAAAGACCGTCGATCTTTGTCTCTACAAGGAACTCGGCCTCGTCGCCGAATTCTTCGATCATGGAGTTTACAAATTCATATACTTCTTCTTTCTCGAAAACATCCTGGAGCGATAACATCGGAACATTATGCTTAACGAGAACACCCTTCTCCGCCTTCCAACCGACTCTTTTGGAGGGAGATTCGGGGACGATCCAGTCGGGATGTTCCTTCTCGATCTCCTTGAGCCTGTTATTCATGGTATCGTACTCGTAGTCCGATATCTCAGGCTCATCTTTGGAATAGTAAAGCTCAGCGAAGTGGTTGAGTTTCTTTACGAGCTCCAGATATTCATTTCTCTCCTGATCTTCACCCTGCAAAGCAGCGAATAAATCTAACTGTTCCATATCATTTCCTTTTGTTCGAAGTAGCAAAATAGATTATCGGAAGCACTGCGAACGCAGTTAAAAACAAGCCCCAGACAAATTCGGGTATTCCTGCAAGTCCGGCAAAAGGAGCAGTTATATTAATATCATTATAATTAGTAATATAAAGAATCTTATCAACTATACCGTTCAGCTTTGCAAGCGGAACAAACAACAGTGAATTGATAAGAGCAATGGCAAGAGAATAAATGTAAACATCCGTATACCATTTAAGGCCGTTCTCAAACTTTGTCAGGTATAAGATGATAGCCGCTATTGCCGGAATAGCGAGACTGATTGCATCACCGAAATCAACGTGCGATTTTACGATGCTTCTGATAACGAGCAGGGCAATGCATACAGACGATAAAATGCACGGCATGAAGTTGCGGAGCTTAGTCTGGGACATCAGCTGCAGGAGTATGACAACAGCGATTACAACCACATATAAGATAAGTGATCTGATTATGCTTTCCTCGCCAAGACCCTTAACCGCGTACCCGACAGCCTTCGCAATATACCGCGCAAAAATATGGAAGGGCTCTGTAATCAGAGTCCCCCACAAAAAAAGCATTACTACTGAAATAATACCCGCTCGTTCTTCGCTTCTCATACTGAATCAGGACGCATTAACACGCGCCATCCATATTCCTAAAACAAATAACCTGAAATTAGAACGAATTATTACTCGTCGAGAGAAGTAAAGTCGCCATCTTCAAGATAAGCCTTGAGAGTATTGTATTCTTCGAAATCGAGAGAAATACCCTTGCCCACCTTCTCATGGTTCGGGCCCCAATCACGGATGTCGAGCTTCGGCTTACCGTTGTTCCACTTAACGATATTAAGCTCACGCTGCCAACCGGACTTATTCTCCTTGAGAATACCGATCTGCTGGACGATCTCGTATGTGATTTCTGTCTTAGGCATCCTAAAATTCCTCCTCAAAAAATCAATTTCATTGTATGAATTATAACACACGATTGGCGCCTGCATATTATATAATTAAGAAAAAAGGAGAACTGTCCTAATAATGGATAAGATTTACATCATATTAGCGGTTTTGGCAGGCCTGATTCTGCTCTGTATAATATGGTGCTTAATAGAACCTCTGGTTCTTGACCTGGACAGGATCTCCATGAAAAGAGCTTCTAAAGACTCTTCGCTTAAAGATCTGACAGTAAAGAAAATCTCCGAGCCAACCCATGACACATCAGACAGCCAGCCTGATCTCAGAGTCTTTTTATTCTCTGACCTGCATATTGAATGCTGTCCGATAACGGCAAAGCGTTTATGCAATGACATCAGAAAGGCTCACAGCAGCGCTCCGCTTGATGCCGTATTATTCGGCGGAGATATAATCACCTATCCTTCATTCGCAAAAGCCGGATACAAATATCTTTCTACTGTTAGTTCATGCTGCAAAGAGCTGGGTATCCCCTTTTACGGGATTTCCGGCAATCACGACTGGATGTTGGAAAATATCGCTGACAGCGCAGGATTCACAGACCTGGATAACACCTCCGTGGTCCTCACTTCGCATAAAAACGGCTCAGACATCACGCTGGCAGGTTTATCAGACTCCGGCAGAAGGAACCGTGTCTGGCATTCAAAGCTGCCCTCAGAGAGTACAGAGCCCGTAGTATTGCTCGTCCATGATCCTGATGCCATTCTTCATCTTGAGCCTGAGGAAAGACCCGATTACATGCTCTCAGGCCATCTTCACGGCGGGCAGATGAAGCTTCCGTTCAAAATGGAATTCACAGTCTTAAGAAGGTCTGACAAACTGCCAAGGATAGGGGCAGTCCAGGGCCTTTACGACATAAACGGCACAGCGGTCTTCATCTCCAGGGGGTTAGGCTGCAATATCCTTCCCTTCCGCTTCTTATCCCTTCCTGAAGCTACAGTAGTTGAGATCAATCTCTGATCTCTGCTTAATCAAGTCTCCCACACCAGTTGCGTTTTATGCTTGGCATCTCGAAAACGGGATCCAGACAGCTTCTATATTCACGCATAAAAAGAGGGCATCTCATTTCTGAGATACCCTCCTGAAAACCTGTACTAAAGTCAGCTATTAGCCGAGCTCCGCGAAGTACTTGATTGTTCTTACCATCTGAGATGTGTAAGAATTCTCGTTGTCGTACCAAGAAACAACCTGAACGAGGGAGTTACCGTCATCCATCTTGGAAACCATTGTCTGGTTAGCATCGAAGAGTGAACCATATCTCATACCGATGATGTCGGAAGAAACGAGCTTCTCCTCTGTGTAACCGAATGACTCGTTAGCAGCAGCCTTCATAGCAGCGTTGATGCCCTCAACTGTAGCTTCACCCTTAACAACAGCGTGAAGGATAGTTGTAGAACCTGTAGGTGTAGGAACTCTCTGAGCAGCACCGATGAGCTTACCATTGAGCTCAGGGATTACGAGGCCGATAGCCTTAGCAGCACCTGTAGAGTTAGGTACGATGTTAGCAGCACCAGCTCTTGCTCTCTGGAGGTCACCCTTTCTCTGAGGACCGTCGAGGATCATCTGGTCGCCTGTGTAA
>CADAIP010000030.1 GCA_902787975.1 Oscillospiraceae bacterium | reverse complement strand
GCAGCTCAGGTTGCTTCCGAGAAGGCTGCAAAGGCAGCTTGCGATCATGGCATGAAGACTGTTGATGTTTATGTTAAGGGACCCGGATCCGGACGTGAGTCCGCAGTTCGTGCTCTCGAGACAGCAGGCCTCAGAGTCACAATGATCAAGGACGTAACACCGGTACCTCACAATGGTTGCCGCCCTCCTAAGAGAAGAAGAGTTTAATCTTCTCTTGGCAGAATACTTAGTATAGAAAAGAGGAATATAGCAATGGCTAGAGATATGACACCTGTCCTTAAGAAGTGCAGAGCCCTCGGTATTGAGCCTGCTTTCTTAGGAGTAGAGAAGAAAGAATCTAAAAAGCATGGTGCATCCAGACCCCGCAAGATGAGCGAGTATGGCATGCAGCTTAAGGAAAAGCAGAAGGCTAAGTTTATTTACGGCGTTCTCGAGAAGCCTTTCAGAAACTATTTCGAAAAGGCTCAGAAGCTCAAGTATGGTACAACCGGTGAAAACCTCATGATCCTTCTTGAGACAAGACTTGACAACGTTTTATTCAGAATGGGCTTCGCTCGTACAAGAGATGAAGCTAGACAGATCGTAAGCCACAGAGGAGTTAAGGTTAACGGCAAGATCGTTAATATCCCTTCTTTTGCGGTTAAGGTTGGCGATGTAATTGAGATCAAAGAGGGTTCCAAGAGCTCACAGAGATTCAAGGACATCATCGAAGTAACAGGTTCAAGAGCTACACCTGCATGGGTTGAGTCCGACAGCGACAAGCTCTGCGGTAAGGTCCTTGCAATCCCTACAAGAGATCAGATCGAAGTACCTGTAAACGAAGTTGCTATCGTCGAGTTGTATTCTAAGTAATAACATCCGGATCGCAAGATATTTAGAATTATCTAGGAGGATTAAACATGATGGAAATCAGCCAGCCGACCGTTAAGTGCGTTGAAACCAACGAGGATAAGTCCTACGGCAAATATACCATCGCCCCGCTCGAGCGTGGATTCGGCACAACACTCGGAAATTCTCTCCGCAGAGTGCTCCTTTCTTCACTTTCCGGCGCGGCAGTAACATCTATCAAGATTGAGAAGATTAAGCATGAGTTCTCCACTGTTCCGGGTATTATCGAGGATATGACGGAGATTATCCTTAATATCAAGGGTATCCGCGCAAAGCTTCACAACGAGTCCAACATCGTCAGCATCAGCGTCGCTAAGGGTAGAACCGGCGAGCTCACAGCAGGCGATATCGTTCACGGACCTGAAGTTGAGATTATGAATCCTGACCACGTTATCGCTCACCTCAACGGCAGTGACGACGTATTCATGGAGTTCACACTCAGCAAGGGCCGCGGATACAACACAGCAGAGCAGAATAAGCCCGCTAAGCAGGTTATCGGTGTAATCCCGATCGATTCCATCTTCACACCTGTTAAGAAGGCTAACTACAAGGTTGAGAATACCCGTGTAGGCGCCCGTACAGACTACGACAGCCTTACACTCGAGGTTTGGACAGACGGCACTATCGATGTTGACGAGGCTCTCTCTTCAGCAGCTAACTGCCTCATCGAGCACCTCAAGTTCTTTACAGCTCTCGCTGATACCGATTCAGCACCCAGCTTCAAGAACATTGAAGAGAGCGGCGAGCATGATTCAAAGCTTTCCGGTGTTATTGAAGATATGGATTTCTCAGTACGTACATACAACTGTCTCAAGAGAGCACAGATCAACACAGTTGGTGATCTCGTAGCTCGTTCCATGGACGAGATGATCAAGGTAAGAAACCTTGGTAAGAAGTCCCTCGAGGAAATCATCGAGAAGCTTGAAGACATGGGTCTGCACTTGAGAGAACAGGAAGATTAAGCTTTTTTAAGCAGGAGGATATTTTAAATGCCTAACAGGAAATTCGGCCGTGCTTCAGATCAGCGTGCTGCTATTCTGAAGAATCAGGTCACAGCATTAATTATAAACGGTAAGCTTGAGACAACAGTTGCCCGTGCTAAGGAGATCAGCGCTATCGTAGAGAAGCTCGTATCTTCTGCAGTTAAGGAGCAGGATAACTACACAACAAAGGAAATCACTGTTTCCGCAGCTAAGCTCGACGGTAAGGGCAAGAAGGTTCTTAAGACAAAGACATCTAAGAGCGGCGCTAAGTACGAAGTAGTTGACCGTGAAGTTAAGACAAAGACAGTTCAGGTTGATAACCCTTCACGTCTCGCTGCAAGAAAGGCCATGATCAAGTGGGTCAACAAGAGCCACGATGCAGAAGGCAACATCATCAATCCCGTTAATAAGGTATTCGATGATATCGCACCCAGATATGCAAACAGAAACGGTGGTTACACAAGAATCATCCGTTTGGGCGCTAGACGTGGTGACGGTGCCGAGATGGCTATCTTGGAGTTCGTGTAATATTACACAAACAAAACGGGAAAATTTAATTGTCAATCAGTTACGGGGAAAGGTTTACATCTTTCCCCGTTCTCTTTAAAATGTTGCTACTAAAGATTTAATGGGGAGAAACCCGAGTTGCCCGAAGACCTGAACAGCATTGTAATCAAGGACGTAAAGTTCTCTTATGACATAGAGGAAGAGGACTCTGAAAAAGCGCCAAGACTCGCTCTTGACGGTATTTCCGTCACCATCGAAAAGGGTTCTTACACAGCCATTCTCGGAAGCAACGGATCCGGTAAATCAACACTTGCAAAGATCATCGATATCCTTGAAGTTCCTGACAGCGGTAAAGTCGTTATTTTCGGAAAGGACGCATCAGACGATAACCTTTTCTGGGACATAAGGGCACATTGCTGCTGCGTATTCCAGAACCCCGATAACCAGATCGTCGGAACGATAGTAGAAGAAGATGTCGCTTTCGGACCGGAAAATCTCGGAGTTCCCAATCCCGAATTAAGAGATAGAGTAGACCAGGCATTAAAAGATGTTGGTCTTTACGAATACAGACACAGAGAGACGACAGCTTTATCAGGCGGACAAAAGCAAAAGCTTGCGATAGCAGGCGCTCTTGCGATGCAGCCCGACATTCTCATCCTTGATGAAGCAACGGCAATGTTAGATCCCTCGAGCAGGGACGATTTCCTTACGCTCGTTGAGAAGATGCGTGTTGAAAAGGGCCTTACCCTCATCACCATTACGCATGACATGACCGAAGCATTAAGATGCGATAAGCTCGTCATCGTAAATAAAGGCAAGGCCGTAATGGAAGGCAGACCTGAAGAGATATTCCTCTCAGATAACCTCTGGGATTACGGACTTAAAAGACCGGTTAAGTTTAACTTTGCATTTGAGATAGCAAAACTTACCGGAAGCACGCTTACAAAAGAAGACTTAAGATCTGACGAATCACTTATCGCAGCTCTTACGGCCATGCTTAAAAAGCCCGGGATCAAAGCTCCGGAAGTATCCGAAGATATAAAAACACAAGATGAAAAAGACATCATCATGTCCGTCAAAGGACTTTCTTATACCTACGACGGCAACGATGCTAAAGCAATAGAAGACATCAATCTCGACATCAGAAGAGGAGAAGTATTGGGCATCGTAGGTGAGAGCGGATGCGGTAAGACAACGCTCATCTCCCACATGAATGCGATCTTCAGACCTTCTGTCGGAGACATAATCATACATACAAAAGACGGTGACCTGTCATGCAGGAACAAGAAAGATACCATGAAGATAAGACAGAATGTCGGTCTTGTTTTTCAGTATCCCGAATATCAGCTTTTCGAGGAAACAGTATTTAAAGATATCTGTTACGGCCTCAAAAAGATGGGTATCGAGAAGGCTAAGATGCACAAAATGGCATACGATGCGGCTCTCATGGTAGGTCTTTCAAACGATGAGGTAAATTCAAGTCCGTTCGAATTATCAGGCGGTCAGAAGAGACGTGCCGCAATGGCAGGAGTACTTGCAATGCAGCCGGGAATCCTTGTTCTCGATGAGCCTGCAAGCGGTCTTGACCCGAGAGGCAGACAGGAGATGTTTGCCATAATCAAAAAGCTCCGTGACAGCGGAACTACGATCATTCTCGTATCGCACAACATGGATGAAGCGGCAGTCAACTGTGACCGCATCTGCCTTATCGATCATGGAAAGATAAAAGCCGTCGGAACTCCCGAAGAACTGTTCATAAAAGAAAGAGCAGAAGAGCTCGGTATTCAGAGACCTAGGATCTCAAGGTTTTCAGGTCTTCTCCAGGAAAAGCTCAAAAAGGAATTCCCGGGCATCGTATTTGAAGGCATGAACTTCAGTCCCGAAAAGGAAGCACAGTCTATAGTAAGAAGCGTGTGCAGAGCAGGAGGCGCCGATGTTCAGTAAGATCAGCCTCGGCAGATACTATCCTGCACACTCATTCCTTCACGAGACAGACCCGAGAGTAAAGACTATCCTTTACGCCGTATATCTCGTTGCGATATTCATCATCCAGGAACCTGTTGCGATCGGGATTTTGGGAGGCATAATAATCCTTCAGCTGATCCTTGCTAAGATCACGCCTGGTATCTTGTGGTCTACGGTAAAACCAATGTTACCTCTGGCGCTGTTTATCTTTGTCATCAATATATTTACTATCAAACAGGGTAATGTACTCTTCTCCTGGAAGATAATCACGATAACGGATTACGGTATAGGAAAAGCGGTTATCATGGCGGTAAGACTCATATTCCTAATCGTCTCCACGAGCATTCTTCTGACGCTTACGACTACGCCTTTGAAGATGAGTGATGCACTGGAAAAACTTTTCGCGCCGCTGTCGTTAATAAAGGTGCCCGTGCACGAGATGGCCATGATGATGTCCATCGCATTAAGATTCATCCCGACTCTTGCGGCTGAGACAGACAAGATCATGAAGGCACAGCAGTCGAGAGGTGCCGATTACGACACCGGAAGCTTCATCAACAAGGTCAAGGGATATATAACCGTATTGATCCCGCTGTTCGTATCAAGCTTCAGAAGAGCTGACGAACTGGCTGTCGCCATGGATGCGAGATGCTACAGGGGAGGCAAGGGGAGGACCAAGCTCAATCCTCTGCATCTGACAGCAAAAGACGTTCTTGCCGGAGTTATGTTCACACTCCTTGCAGCGCTTGTGGTTGTCGTAGATTTCTCTTTGAGATAAACCTCCCGCTGTGATAGAATTCATTCGTTGCTAAAACAAATCGAAAGGTTGGAATATAGATGAGTTATTATTGCGGAATCGACCTGGGTGGTACAAACATCAAGGCCGGAATAGTTGACGGAGAAGGAAAGCTTCTTAACAAGGTATCCATCAAGACAAGAGCTGAAAGAGCGATGGAAGAGATCATCCATGACATGGGCCAGCTTGCTGTAGATGCCATCAAGGATGCAGGTCTTGAAGTAAAGGATATCGAAGCAATTGGTATCGGTTCACCTGGAACACCTGATAACGATGAAGGTCTTCTTGTATATTCGAGCAACCTTCCTTTCAACAAAGCTCCTATGAGAAAACTTATAAGGGAAGTCGTAGACCTCCCCGTATATATCGATAATGACGCTAACTGTGCGGCTATGGCTGAGGCTGTAGCAGGTGCAGGCAAGGGCGCAAAGGATTCTGTTACCATCACATTGGGAACAGGTGTAGGCGCAGGCGTCATCATTAACGGAAGGATCTTCTCAGGATTCAACCAGGCAGGTTCAGAGTTCGGCCATACTGTTCTCGTATCAGGCGGCGTTCAGTGCGGATGCGGAAGAAAGGGCTGCTTTGAGCAGTATGCTTCTGCTTCGGCTCTCGCAAGAATGACAAAAGAGGCTGCTGAAGCAAATCCCGATTCACTCCTCAACAAGGTCAAGGAAGACTTTGGCGAGTGGAATGCCCAGATCGCTTTCGTCGCCATGAAACAGGGCGACAAGGTTGCTGAAAAGGTCATCGACAGTTATACGGATTATCTTGCTGACGGTCTTGCAAATGCGATCAATACATTCATGCCTGAAGTTCTCGTAGTCGGCGGCGGTGTATGCGGCGAGGGTGATCCCCTTCTCATCCCGATGCGCGAGAAGACCATGTCACGTCCTTACTTCGGACCCGGAGTCAAGAAGACACGTATCGAGCTTGCCCAGATGGGTAATGACGCAGGTATCGTAGGCGCTGCCATGATGGGCAAGTCCTGCGTTGACGATGGTAAAAACGGCAAGTAATCATGCCGAGGATAGCCTTCATTACTGAATTTGACGGCACTGATTTTGCGGGCTTCCAGTCACAGGAGAACGCAAGGGCTGTTCAGGATGTAATCGAGAAGGCATTGGAAGAACTATATAAGACAAAGATCAGACTTACGGGGTGCTCGCGCACTGATGCAGGTGTACATGCCAAATGTCACCTGAGCCATGCGGACGTCCCGTTTGTTATTCCTGAAGATAAATTCCCTCTGGCGATGAATGCCTTATTGCCTGATGACGTTGCCGTGAAGAAGTCTTTCTACGTAAGCGACGACTTCTCAGCACGATTCGACATAAAGGGGAAACGGTACATCTACCGCATTTATTCTTCGCCGACAAGAAGTCCTTTGCTCGACCGCAACGCCTACTATTGTCCCATAAGGCCAGACATCGCGAAAATGCAGAAGGCGGCGGAATACTTTGCTGGCGAGCATGATTTCGCGGCGTTCTGCGCAACGGGCGGATCACAGAAGACTACCGTAAGAAGGCTTTTCGGAGTAAAAGTTTACGATAAGGGCGATGATCCCTGTCAGATTGAGATCGAAGTATCGGGTGAAGCATTTCTCTACAACATGGTGCGCATAATCGCGGGCACTTTGCTTTATGTAGGACAGGGCAAGATAGAACCTGATGAAGTGAAGGATATAATCGCAAACTGCGACCGCAGCATGGCAGGCAAAACGCTGCCCGCAAAAGGCCTTACGCTTGAAGAAGTATTCCTTCCTGATTAAGTGGTAATCGGATCCTCTTTATATTAATAAAAAATATCTAAGGTGATATAATTATTGAAATGCGGGCCGGAATACCCGCATTAATTTAAAAAGGGAGGATTAAAGAAATGGTCAGCATGTGGGTTATATGGCTCGCCATTGCTGTCGTAATGTTCATCATTGAAGCTGTGACAACAGGTCTTGCAACTTTGTGGTTCGGTATCGGCGCTTTAGTTGCGATGATCATGGATCTCTGCGGAGCATCGGTTCCGGCGCAGGTGATAGTGATGGCAATCGTGTCCATAGTTTGTTTTGTCCTTTGCATGATCTGGGTAAGGCCGAAGCTCGAATCTCTTCGCAAGAAGAACATTCAGCACACAAATGCCGACAGACTCATCGGAAAAGAAGGCGTGGTAATCGTGCCTTTGAACAATACAGAGGGCAAAGGACAGGTAAAGGTAGACGGACAGATCTGGAGTGCCAAGGCAGAAGCGGATATCGCGGAAGGCATCAGGGTTACCGTCAAAGCAATTGAAGGTGTTAAGCTCGTAGTCGAGGTCGCACCGTAACAAGGGAGGATAATAGTTATGTTACCAATCGCAGCAGTTTCAACAGGCACAATAATAGGCGTAGCAATCGGAATCATTGTCATTCTTCTGCTCGTCATTCCCAATATCAAGATCGTTCCCCAGGCTACAACGTTCATCATCGAGCGTCTGGGAACATACAGAACAACATGGGAGACTGGTTTCCACATGAAGGTTCCTTTCATCGACCGTGTTGCAAAGAAGATCTCATTGAAGGAGAAGGTTGCGGACTTCGCACCCCAGGCCGTTATCACAAAGGATAACGTTACAATGCAGATCGATACCGTCCTTTTCTATCAGATCGTAGATCCTAAGCTTTATACATACGGAATCGAGCGTCCTATCGTAGCTATCGAGAACCTCTCCGCTACAACGCTCCGTAACATCATAGGTGACCTGGAACTCGACCAGACACTCACATCAAGAGACATCATCAACACAAGAATGAGAGAGATCCTTGATGAAGCTACAGATCCGTGGGGCATCAAGGTCAACCGCGTTGAGCTCAAGAACATCATCCCGCCTAAGGAGATCCAGGCGGCGATGGAGAAGCAGATGAAGGCTGAGCGTGAGAAGAGAGAAAAGATCCTCATCGCAGAAGGTGAGAAGGAATCCGCGATCAGAGTTGCCGAAGGTGAAAAGGAAGCAGCTATCTTAAGAGCTGAAGCAAAGAAGCAGGCAGCAATTAGAGAGGCTGAAGGTCAGGCACAGGCTATCCTTGCAGTCCAGGAAGCAACAGCCAAGGGTCTCCAGATGGTAAAGGACGTCGGTGCTGATGACGGACTTATCGCCATCAAGGGTCTTGAGGCATTGGAGAAAGTAGGTCAGGGTGCATCCACAAAGATTATCATCCCTTCAGATCTTCAGGGCATCGCAGGACTTACAACTACGATCAAAGAAATAGCAAAATCATAATTAAGACTAAAAGTCATACGGAGGTGGAATCGTATGGATTACGGTATGTGGAATGACAGAACCAACATGAGTATGCTCACAGACTTCTATGAGCTTACTATGGCAAACGGTTATCTGAACAGCGGAAACAGGGACAAGGTCGTATTCTTCGACATGTTCTTCAGAAACATTCCTGAGAACGGCGGATATGCTGTTATGGCAGGTCTCGAGCAGGTTATCGATTACCTCTCCAGCCTCAAGTTCTCTGAAGACGATCTTACTTTTCTCAAAGATAACTATCACTTCAACGAGGAGTTCATCAGTTACTTAAGAGACTTTGAGTTCACATGTGACGTATGGGCTATCCCTGAAGGAACAGTCGTATTCCCCAAAGAACCGCTCGTTAAGGTAAGAGGTCCGATCATCCAGGCACAGCTCCTTGAGACTGCGCTTCTCTGTACGATCAACCACCAGACCCTTATCGCTACAAAGACAGCAAGGATCGTAAGAGCTGCTGAGGGCAGACCTGTCATGGAGTTCGGTGCACGCCGTGCACAGGGCTTCGATGCATCAGTTCTCGGTGCAAGAGCAGCATACATTGCAGGCGCGGCAGGCACATCCTGCACGATCTGCGGACAGCAGTTCAACATCCCGCTTTCTGGTACGATGGCTCACTCATGGGTAATGCTTTTCGACAACGAGTTCGAAGCATTCAAGGCATATTCACTCGCTTATCCCGACGGTGCGCTTTTGCTCGTTGATACATACGACGTTCTCCGTTCCGGTATTCCCAATGCGATCAGATGCGCAAAGGAAGTCCTCGAACCCATGGGCAAGAGACTCAAGGGCATCAGGATTGACTCCGGCGATCTTACTTACATGACACAGAGTGCACGTAAGATGCTCGACGAGGCTGGCCTTACGGATTGTAAGATCACAGTCTCCAACGCACTTGACGAGTATCTCATCAGAGACCTCATCAGCCAGGGCGCATGCATCGATTCGTTCGGTGTAGGCGAGAGGCTTATCACATCAAAGGCTGAGCCTGTTTTCGGCGGCGTTTACAAGATCTCAGCAGTTGAAGAAGCAGACGGCACGATCATCCCGAAGATGAAGATCTCCGATTCCATCGGCAAGGTTACAAATCCCTGCAGCAAGAAGATCGTAAGATTCTATGACAAAGCTACAGGCAAGGCTCTTGCTGACGTAGTCATGGTTGCAGATGAAGAGATTCCTAACGGCGAGCCTTATGAGATCTTCGATCCAGATAACACATGGAAGTCCAAGGTGCTCGAAAACTACTACACGAAGGAACTCCTCGTTCAGATCTTCAAGGACGGCAAACTCGTTTACGACAAGCCCTCCATCGAAGAAATCAAGGCTAACTGCACCAAGGAACTCGACTCTCTCTGGGATTCCATCAAGAGATTTGAGAACCCTCACAACTATTATGTCGACCTCTCACCCAAGCTTTGGAAGATCAAGGACGACATCTTAAGATCATACAGAAGAAGATAAGGAGAAATTCAAATGGCAAATCCTATTGTTACCATTCAGATGAAAGACGGCGGCGTTATGAAGGCAGAGCTCTATCCTGAAATCGCTCCCGAGACGGTTAAGAACTTCGTAGACCTAGCAAGCAAGGGTTTTTATAACGGTCTCATCTTCCACAGAGTCATTCCCGGATTCATGATCCAGGGCGGCGATCCGGAAGGCACAGGCATGGGAGGCCCCGGATATAAGATCAAGGGCGAGTTTACTGCTAACGGTTTCAGAAATGACCTCAAGCACACAAGAGGCGTTCTTTCCATGGCACGTGCAATGGATCCCAACTCCGCAGGTTCACAGTTCTTCATCATGCATGAGGATTCTCCGCACCTCGACGGACAGTATGCTGCATTCGGTAAGCTCATCGAAGGTATCGAAGTCGTTGATAAGATCGCTTCCGTAAGAACGGATTATCAGGACAGACCTTTGGAGCCCCAGCAGATCGATTTCATGACTGTTCAGCTCTGAGATCAAATTAGAACTTCATCATAAACAGCGGGGATTCAGGACAGGACTATGAAAGAAGTAAAGGAGATAGGTGGCACTACAAAAAGCAAGGCTAAAAAGGCCGTGCCCCAGGAGCGCGTCAAGCGTGATGCAAAGACCGTAACGGTGCCATATCCCTGGCTTTATGCTTCACTAGTCCTTTTCCTGACAATACCGCTGTTTATGTTTTTCCTGGGATACTTACGCCTTACCGTAGGCATTCCGCTTACACTCATTTTCGGAGGCATAGTGCTCTATGCCGTATCCGATTGTCTTAACGGTCCAAACGGATCAAAGCTTTCCAGGCAGGATACCGACCTTAAGGTACCGGTATCTTACATTATCGGTTTTGCGATAACTGCTCTGGCCATATCGTTTTTGTCCGGTGTCGGCGAATACATCATCACCATTCAGGATCACCCTTACAGACGTGCGATATTAAGAGACCTCATAGACTATGACTGGCCTGTTATCTATAACTATTCGACACAGACGAATCCTGAAGTAAGGCAGATATTCGGAATAGCTTCAGGCGAGAGGGCATTCTCGTATTATTTCATTTATTGGATGCCCGCTGCACTGGTAGGTAAGGTATTCGGATTTGAAGCCGGAAACTTCGCGATATTCCTTTGGAATTCCATAGGAATCTTCCTTTCTCTTCTTGCCACGAGTGCGGTCATCAAGAGATTTACGAGATGGGTTCCTTTCTTCTATGTTTTCTTTGCAGGACTCGACATCATTCCAGATGCTGCTTATATCCTGACGCAGTATGAAGGCTGGTACTGGGTAGAGGGCTGGGTCCCTGTCATGACCTATATCAGCAATTTCAGGGAACTTTGCAGCGTGTTCAACCAGATGGTTCCATGCTTCATGATAGTTGCCTTGCTCCTGATGTCATTCAATACACGTTCAATGGGTCTTACGGCAGGCATTCTTTTCTGCTATTCACCATGGGCGGTATTCGGCATTCTTCCGGTAGTAGGTGCGATCCTGTTCAGCAAGAAACAAAGAGCTGAAAAGACTTCAGCAAAAGTGATGAACATCCTGAGCCCTGTTAATATTGCTTCTGCAATCTTTCTTCTGGCCATATTCGGAAGTTATTATATGTCCAATGCAGCGGCGACGAGTTACAGGGGATTTGCATGGGAGTTCTTTGTCCGTAAGTACATGTTCGTTCCCGCATATCTGTTGTTCATTTCGATGGAAGTACTGCCGTCCTTCTTGATCTTGTACAAGAACAAAAAGAAAGATCCGGTCTTCTGGGCTTCAGTCATTATCCTTTTGATCATTCCAATTTACCAGGTAACCGGAATGAATGACCTTTGCATGAGAGGATCAATGCCTGCGTTATTCGTTCTCAGCATCTATATGAGTGAGAAGATTGCTGACGTAATGGATGCGAAGAATACTCCGACGACCAAGAAGGGCTGGCTTAAGTCTGCAGCTGTCATGCTTACCGTTATCCTCATGATGTTCCCGGCCTGCTTTAACCTGTTTACGATCATAGGTTCAGAAGTCACGGGAGACCGCAACGATAAAGAAGATATCGGTTCATTCGGAAATATCAGGGATCCGCAGTATGCTGAGACCATTCAGGAACAGTTCTTTGCAAAGGATTTCGAAGACAGCTTCTTCTACAGATACCTGGCTAAATAATCAGATAATCAAATCAGTCTTTTGATTCTTCAGAGGGAATATAGATAGGTCTTCCCTTTGATTCTATGTATGTTCTTCCGATGTATTCACCAAGGATGCCCAGACACATAAGGATAAGTCCGCCGATGAAGAGGATGAAGCACAAGAGGGAAGGATAACCCGGAACATCGTTGTAGATCGTAAGGACGATCGCACGGATGAAATAGTAAATTAGATATATGAATCCCAGCAACGCGAAGAAGAAACCTGCATAAGTAGCGAGACGCAAAGGTGCGGTCGTGAATGCAACGATACCGTCTATAGCATACTTAAAGAGCTTCCAGAAACTCCATTTTGTCTCGCCTGCAACACGCTCAACATTCTCGTGTTCAACCCATTTTGTTCTGAAGCCTACCCAGGCGAAAATACCCTTTGAAAAACGCTGGCGCTCTGAAAGACTTAAGATGGCGTCAACAACTTCTCTTTTCATTAATCTGAAGTCTCTGGCGCCGTCAGCGATCTCAATATCGCACATGCGGTTAATAAGCCTATAGAATGTTCTTGCAAAAAAACTTCTGATCTTGGGTTCGCCCTTGCGCGTAACACGTCTTGCTGCAACGATATCGCATTCACCCGAATCGAGATCTTTGATCATCTGGGGAAGAAGAGACGGGGGATCCTGCATGTCGGCATCAAGGATAGCGACATAATCGCCTTTTGCCTTCTGCATTCCGGCATACATCGCAGCTTCTTTTCCGAAATTTCTTGAGAAGAAAACGTACTTTACTGATTTATCGTTCTCAGCAAGTCCCCTGATTATTTCAGCGGTCTTATCGCGGCTTCCGTCATTTACGAAAATAAATTCAAAACACTTGTCGTCAGAAGATTCCGATTTGCGGACATCGCACAATGCATCATAAAGAATGGGAAGTGAAGCTTCTTCGTTATAGCAGGGAACTATAAGACTTATGAGCATTTGCGGACTCCTTGTTGCCGTCGGGGGCTTCTTGAAACGAGTAATTTCTTTCTTTATGTATTATAATCAAAAAATACGATTCGTGACAACAAAACCCAAAGAAAGGGCGGAACTAAAATGAAAGAGCTTTCAAGTCTTGACGGTGCTAAAACAACAAAACCGGCAGCTAAAGCCCAGCCGAAACCCAAACTCACAAAGAAGAATAATAAGGATGCCCGCCCGCTGTATGCTGTTGCTATAACACTGGTGCTCTACGTGATTGCAATGGTTCTCTACAACAAATATCCGTTGGGAACCGATTCATTTCTGATAAGCGACCTTAAAGACCAGTATGCGCCTTTCCTTGCACTCATGAGAAACAAGATGGGTGACATGGGCAGTGTGTCTGACGGTCATCTGATCTCTTATCTTACATATTCGTTCAAGCTCGGACTCGGTAAGAATTTCATCGGTACAATCGGTTACTATCTTGCGAGCCCCTTTAACCTTATCTATCTGCTTTTGGATGATGTCCAGATCAACACGGCGATCCTTGCCATCATCATCGCAAAGCTCAGCCTTTCTTCTGGATTCATGTGTCTTTTCCTTGCGCACAGAAGTGAGGACAAAAAGACTCTCTGGCCTGTTCTTTTGGGAATCATGTATGCATTCTCGCTTTACTCCCAGATCTACATGTTCCACATCATGTGGCTTGACGGCTACATGCTCCTGCCTCTGATCCTTTACTTTACCGAGAAGTTCATAAAAGAACAGAAGTATGCGGGACTTGTTATTTCTCTTCTTGTCCTGTTCATATCGAATTACTACATCGCCTACATGGCAGGTATTGCGTGCTTCCTGTATCTCTGCATAAGACTTTTCGTACTGAAAGTTCCGGTCAAGAAAGCTCTGGCAGTCTGCGGCAAGTATGTGCTTACGGCAGGCTTTACGGCACTTACGACTGCTGTTTTACTCGTGCCTGTCGGACTTGATACGATCAGGAATGCTGATCAGACCGTATCTTCGCGTGGCGAGAACCTGATCACATATTCTCCTTTAACGCTTATTCACATGCTGGTTCTCGGTGAACCCTACGAGTTCAATGATTTGTTGCCGGGTAATTATCCGTTCCTTTTCATCTGCCTTCTCGTAGTCATGCTCATCATGCTTTATTTCATCAGCCCTCTGTTCAAGAGCAGGGAGAGGAAGATCCACGCTTTCTGTTTCCTCGGTGTTCTTTTGTCCACTGCTTTATATCCGTTGGACAAGGCATGGCAGGTTTTTGATGATCCCAACTGGTTTTGGCACAGACAGGCATTTGTATTCCTGCCGCTGTTCCTCCTCGTCTCTATGAAAGTCCTTATGAAGGTGAAGGAACTTGCCAGAAAAAACATCGTTGCGGTAATGGTTGTAATGTATTCGCTGGTAATCATTGATTTCTCATTCGGAATACTGAAGGGAAAGGCAGATGCAGTCTTATTCAACATTTGTCTTATAACCGCATATGCTGCGCTTCTTGCTGCTTTCGGAGTCGAAAAGTGGACCGACCAGCTCCGCGACATGCCGAAGATGATCGCACCTTTCATGAGTACTATCGTTTGCTTTGAACTCGTTGCGGCAAGCCCCATGATGTCATCAGCCGTAGAGCCGCTGACATTAAAAGGTAATTCCGAGAAGGAATATATCCAGTCCCTTGAGGCTGTAATCGAGTATGGAAGCTACGCTAATGCAAGAAACAGTTCCAACGGTGCATTCAGAGCTGAAAGCGAGATAACCACAGACTATACCGACAAGAATTATATTGAAGCCTGCGAAGGTTTTTATGGCGACTATAATGCAGTAGCTTTGTTCAATTCCAATTCCAACAAGAGACTGCATCGCTTTACGAAGCAGCTCGGTTTCTCGACAAATTATAATTACTTCGCAACATGGCACACATATGCCTGCCCCTCTGTTGATTCATTCTTCTCCGTCGGAGAGGTTTCTGCGAGAAAGGATCTTGCTTTCTACCGTCTTGGCGGTGAAGATTCCTACGGTACGGGACTTAAGTTCTATGACAACGACAGTTTCCTCCCTCTGGCTTTTGAGGCAGATAAGGGAGCCATGGATTTCGATTACTACAGACTCGAAAAAGATGCTTCGGAAAAGAATTATTTTGCATTCCAGAACGACTGGTACAGATCGATGTTCCCTGAAGAGTTCACTGATGATTTCTTCATTGAGATCGGTGAGGATGTTACGGGAACTCCTACTTATACCAACGGCGTTTTCTTCAGGAAAGATGATTACCTTACCAATAAGGACCGCATCACCAACGAGAAGCTCAGCGAGGCAAACAACAATGTCGTTGCAAGCGCTGTAGGTTATGAAAATACTGTTTACAACCAGCTCAAGAACAACATGACGGAGATATACAGAAACAATTCAAATCTCCCCATCGTTGTTGAATATGAATTCAAGGCTCCGACAGATGATGAGCTCTATTGCTCCCTCGTTACAGGCGTTCTTCTTGATGAAACGGAAGTTTACGTAAACGGCACAATGGCTTATCACGTATATTCGAATACATTCTATTCGCAGATAATGAGACTCGGAAGCTTTAACGAAGGCGACGATGTTAAGGTTACCTTCATTTCCGATACCGATAAATGGACTTATCTGAATATCAGATTTGCAAGCTTCGATAACGAGACGTTCTCAAATCAGATAGAAAAAATCGACAAGACAAAGGTTAATACCGATATCGTTCACGACGGTTATGCCAAGTTCACCATCAATAGTATCGACGATGGCGATATCGTCATCACCACGATCCCTGCTGAAGACGGCTGGCAGCTCTACATCGACGGTGCACCTGCAGCGTATACGGCTTACCAGAATGCGCTTATCGCATTTGAAGTTCCTTCAGGAAACCATACGGCTGAACTCGTGTTCACTGCTCCGGGACTTAAGGAGGGTGCTATGGTATCCTGCGCAGGCATCGTTCTTCTTGTGGCATTTATAATAATCGATAAAAACATCTCGAAAAAGAAAGAAAAACAACAGTAATTCGGGTATCTTATTACTGAACAAGAATTTGGAGGTTATCAATATGGATTTCATGAAAGAGTATGAGTTTTGGTCAACAGATCCTTATTTCGATGAGGGCACGAGAAATGAACTTATCGCCATCAAGGATGACAAGAAAGAGATCGAAGACAGATTCTACAGAGATCTTGAGTTCGGTACCGCAGGTTTAAGAGGCGTGCTCGGTGCAGGAACGAACAGAATGAACGTTTACACGGTTGCAAAGGCATCCGAAGGACTTTCAAAGTATATTCTTTCAGAGGGCGAAGAGGCAGTAAAGAGAGGCGTTGTTATCTCTTACGATTCAAGACATTTCTCTCCCGAATTCGCACAGATCACGGCTCAGGTCCTTGCGGCTAACGGCATCCCTTCAAGACTATCAGATGAGCTCAGACCGGTTCCGGTACTTTCTTATTCAGTAAGATATTTCAAGGCTTTTGCAGGTGTCATGATCACCGCTTCACACAACCCTTCCAAGTACAACGGAAAACATCGAGGCTATCTCAGACATCAGAACGATCAAGATGATGGACATCGAAGAAGCTAAGGCCAAGGGCCTTGTTACTTCATTCGGTCCCGAGATCGATGAGGCATTCACAAACATGCTCACAAAGCTTGTTGTCGACCAGGAAGCTATCAATAAGCAGGCTGACATGAGCATCGTTTATACTCCTCTGCACGGTTCAGGTAACAAGCCCGTAAGAAGGATCCTTGAGGCAGTCGGATTTAAGAATATCCACATCGTAAAAGAGCAGGAACTTCCTGACGGATCTTTCCCGACAGTTACTCTTCCGAACCCTGAGAACCCTGAGGCTCTCTCAATGGCTATCGAACTTGCCAAGAAGACAGATGCTTCCCTGGTATTCGGTACAGACCCTGACTCCGACAGAATCGGCGCAGCAGCAAAGGTCGTAGAGAACGGCGAAGTTAAGTATAAGTGCTTCTCCGGTAACCAGATGGGATTGATGCTCCTGGATTACATCCTTGATGCAAAGAAGAACTTGGGAACACTTCCCGATAAGTCTTTCGCCGTTACGACGATCGTATCTTCCAAGCTCGTAAAGAGCATCTGCGATTACTACGGAGTTGAGCTTCAGGAGACACTTACCGGATTCAAGTTCATAGGTGAGAGGATCAAGCTTGATGACGAGTTCGGCGACAAGCACTTCCAGTTCGGCTTCGAAGAGAGCTACGGATATCTCTCAGGCGTTGATGTACGTGATAAAGACGCTGTTGTAGCTGCAATGCTCATCTGCAACATGGCTGCTGCTTCTTTCGAGAAGGGCGAGACACTTGCAGACAGACTTGACCACCTCTATGAGAAGTACGGTTACGGTGTTGAGCAGACGATCAGCTGCACACTCGAAGGCAAGGAAGGTATTGAGAAGATCGGAGCATGCATGGTTGAGCTCAGAAAAGAGCTTACGGAATGCAAGAATCTTGCTGAAGCAAAGAACCTTCTCGGCGGTGCTTCCGTAGTTGCTGTAAGAGACTATAAGGAATCCAAGCGTTACGTATTTACTGACAGCGGTGTAGAGGTTGAAGAGATCACACTTCCCAAGTCCAACGTTCTTCTTTATGAGCTCGGCGGCAACAAGGGTATCGACTGGGCATGCGCAAGACCTTCAGGCACAGAGCCTAAGCTCAAGATCTACATGGGTGTATACGATGCTGATGAGGCAGCCGCTAAAGCTTCATTCGAGACCATCAAGGGTCAGGTTGAAGGATACGTTAAGTCAAAACTTGCTTAAAAAGATTGGGCCAGCGGAATAACGAATTCATAGACAGCCTTGGCGAAGCCGAGGCTGTCATAATTTGCAGTGATATATTCGGCGGCTTTCTTAGCGCCGTCGGTAGCATTGCCCATGGCGATGCCGTGAGCAGCAGAAGAGATCATGGAAACATCGTTCTCGTTGTCGCCGATTGCAAATGTATTGGAGCGGGGAATACCGAGATAGTCAGCAAGACTTAACAAAGCATCACCTTTGGATGTGCCTTTTGGCATGACATCATAAAGGTCAGGTCCTGAGCAGATAGCTTCAAGTTCCGGATCGGATAACATGACGTCATACAGAGTCTTGTTGGGCTTTATGAGAAGCACCTTGTTGAAGTGCGGGATGACTTTCTGCTCAGGAAAATCCATGCCGATATCGATGATGGGTGACTGCTTGGCGGGTTCTACGCCCTCGTTATAACCTTCAACGAAGAATTTTCTGGATGAGTAGGGCGCGAAAAATATGCCTTCGTCTGAATAGAGCGTTGCATCGGCATTATTATCCAGGAGGTATCTTAAAAGAGACCTGATCTTCTTGTCTTCGAAATCTTTTGATGCGAACTGCTTTCTGGTTCCGGCATCGAAAAGCGAGCCGCCGTTGCTCGTGATGATTGGTACATCTATCTCTAAGTTTTCAGCGAATTTGCCAACGAGAAAAGAAGATCTTCCTGTTGCGATGGTAAACGCAACACCTGCATTTTTAAGCGCTTTGATAGCTTCTTTGTTGCCCTCGGGTACGTCCTTACCGGGTGCAAGGAGAGTGAAATCCATATCTGCTGTGAGAAGGGCTTTGTATTCTTTTGGCATGTTCTTTTCGGCTCCGTAGACAAATATAAACGATTTTACAACAACGGCTGAAAATTATATCGCATTTTTTTAATATTATGACCATTCGCCGTGGTTGAAGTTTGCAAAAACAATGTTTATTATTGTTTAGGATTTCAAAGTATATCTTTGTAATATGCGAGGGGTTAGACATTAATGAAGAAAACAGGAGGACAGGCTCAGGGTGGTTCAAAGCCTTCAGAAGTAAGGAGTTCACAGCTCGTGCCTGTTAATAATGCTTCCAAAAGTTTAAAGACAACAGAAAGCAAGTCCTCCAAGCCCGCCGCAAAAGCAGAAACTGAATTCGATTACAGAAGCCTCGGAAAGGTCTCTTCCGGAGATAAGGCAACCAAATCCAAGTCCAAATCAAATTCAAAATCAGGCAAGAAATACAGCAAGTCAACAGGCGCTGAGTACGGCTTTGTAAAGGGCGGCAATAAGGGCAGCAGATTTAAGAACAATCCCTATGCTCCTTTCATGGTGATCGCAGCATCAGTTCTCCTCGTTGCAGGCGTTGTACTTGCCGTTCTCTACTATATCGGTGCATTCGAAGAGAAAGTCCAGGTTACTCTCGCTGACGGTACAGTCACCAAGATCACTACGGAGCAGGCATATGCCGAGCTCCAGACAGATAAGTTCTATTCAGGCATCATTATCGACGGCATCGACGTTGGCGGCATGACTTACGATGAAGCATTCAATGCCATTTCCGCAAATCAGCCGGCACAGCCCCTTTCAGTCGATATCAGACTCAACCTTGCAGGAAAACTTCTCTATCTTGATTTTTCTGATGCTACGTTTGAATACAACACTCGTCAGATCCTCGATGAAGCATATGCAATGTACAGACTTCCCGCTGAAGCTGATCTGACGCAGCTCGCTGAATGCTATAGCAATGTTGAGCAGCTCAAGAATAACCCCAAGACATATAAGACAGCTTATACAGTACACATTGACAGCGTTACCGAGAGGATCAACAAGGTCCTTGACCTTTATGTTGATGAGTTCGCTTTGGTAAAGAACGCTACCATCGAGAGTTTCGATATGGAAACATGCGAATTCGTAATATCACCCGAGAAGACCGGTTATGCCATCGACGTTGAGGGAACCGCCAAAGAAGTAAAGGCTCTTTTCGATTCCCAGGTTTATTCCGGAATAATCGAAGTTCCCACTGAGGTTAAGGAGCCTGAGATCACCGAGGCCATGATCAGAGAGAACGTCGGTCTTATCGGCGACTGCCAGACAAGCTGTTCCAACAATACAAACCGTAACAGCAACATCAGCCAGGCATGTGACAATATGAACGGAACCATCCTCAAGCCCGGCGAGGTATTCTCATTCAATGAAGTAGTCGGACAGAGAACTGCCGAGAACGGATTTAAGGAAGCAACAGTTATCCTCGGAGGCCAGTACGAGCAGGGCTTGGGCGGCGGTATCTGCCAGGCCAGCACGACACTTTACAATGCCGTGCTCGAAGCTAACCTTGCTGTAGTTGAGCGTAACGCACACGCATGGCCTTCCGATTACGTACAGACAGGTCTTGATGCCACGGTCGACTGGCCGGCACTGGACTTCAAGTTCAAGAACGACACTGACTACCAGGTAATCATCGTTACATGGTTTGACTGGGATGAGAGAACAGTTAATGCCGAAATCTACGGCCAGAAACTTCCCGACGGCCAGTACATCGAGATCGAGGCAGTTATCACCAGCACAACACCTGCAGGTCCTGACGAATACGTCGAAGATAAGGAACTGCCCACAGGTCAGACGAAGACTATCAGACAGGCTCACGAGGGAATGACAGCCAAGGCTTATAAGGTCTGGTACAATTCCGACGGCGAAGAGATCAACCGTGAGCTTTACAACACTACAACATACTATCCTTTCGGACGAAGAATCGGAGTTGGCGTTCTTAATCCTGACGGCACATATGCCACGATGGACAAGAAAACAGGCGAGATCACGTCACAGATAATGACTCCTACACCCGGTCCTACACCTACACCTGAGCCGACTGTCGCGCCGACGGAAACAACAGCGGCACCAACGGAAACAACACCTGCTCCTACGGATCCACCGCCGACAGATCCACCGCCGACAGATCCACCGCCGACAGATCCACCGCCGACGGATCCACCGCCGACAGATCCGCCTCCGACGGATCCACCGCCGTCAGATCCGCCTCCCGAGCAGAACACAGAACAACAGGTAGAAGGCGGAGCGTAGACCGCTTAATATTCGGAACAATTACTTAAACAATTCAAGAAGGAATGTCTCAATGAGGCATTCCTTTTTATTGGGTTAGGGGATTTACGTACCTATTTGTGAAATAGCCTTCTCAGGTACGTAAGAATTTCAAAAACTTAGCAGTTTTACTTACTGGGATCCGAAAATTGCATTTCAGTAAGTAAAAATCGGGCATATGTGTTTCTAATGGCACTCAATTTACTTACCAGATATGAAAAATCTTGATTTGGTAAGTAAAAAAGCAAAGATCATGGCGGCAGAATGGCTATTTTTACTTACCAGAATCCAAAAATGCTTTTTTGGTAAGTAAAATCCTGAAAAGCAACACCGGGAAGCACATATTTTACTTACCAAAAATCAAAAACTCATTTTCAGTAAGTAAACCGCTGACGGGCAGGCAAGATTTTCTCCACACCCAATTAATTCTTAAATAACTATATTTATAAAAAATAAACTGTAAATTTGTCTCATTTATGCCCCAAATATATTTCGAAAGGGTTTATAATTATTCAGTTATTTATAGTAGGTACTTCTATGCGTAGATTTACCTGCGACAAGAAATTCCAAAGGAGATCAAGTTTATGGCAGAACTGACAAAGAAAACCATGGACGGTAACGAGGCTGCTGCGTATACTTCGTATGCATTTACTGAGAACGCTGCAATTTACCCTATCACACCGTCATCGCCGATGGCTGACCACACAGACCAATGGGCTCAGCAGGGCAGAAAGAATATTTTCGGACAGACGGTTAACATCGTCGAGATGGAGTCTGAGGGAGGCGCTTCCGGTGCTGTTCACGGCTCACTCGCTACAGGTGCTTTAACCACAACTTATACCGCATCACAGGGTCTCCTTTTGATGATTCCTAACATGTACAAGATCGCAGGTGAGTTGCTCCCTTGCGTATTCCATGTTTCCGCAAGAGCTCTTGCTGCTCATGCGCTCAACATCTTCGGTGACCACGCTGACGTATATGCTTGCCGTCAGACAGGTTTCGCAATGCTCTGCTCCAACTCCGTTCAGGAAGTTGCAGACCTCGCAGCAGTTGCTCACCTTTCAACAATCAAGACAAGAGTTCCTTTCCTCCACTTCTTCGATGGTTTCCGTACATCACACGAGATCCAGAAGATCGAGGTTATCGACTACGATACACTCGGATCATTGGTTGACTATGAGGCAATCAAGGCTTTCCGTAAGAGATCTCTTTCTCCTAACCACCCGACACTTCGTGGTACAGCTCAGAACCCTGATATCTACTTCCAGGGCAGAGAAGCTTCCAACCCCTTCTATCTTGCAGTACCTGATCAGGTTCAGTACTACATGGATAAGATCAACGAGATCCGTGGCACAGATTACAAGCTCTTCAACTACTATGGTGCAGCTGATGCTGACCGTGTAATCATCGCTATGGGTTCTGTCTGCGAGACAGCTGAAGAAGTTATCGACTTCCTCAACGCTCACGGTGAGAAGGTTGGTCTCGTTAAGGTTCACCTCTATCGTCCTTTCTGTGCTGATAAGCTCCTCGAGGCTATCCCTTCAACAGTTAAGGCTATCGCAGTTCTCGACAGAACAAAGGAGCCCGGTTCTTACGCAGAGCCTCTCTTCCTCGACGTTGCTGCAGCTTATGTTGGCAAGAATGCTCCTAAGCTCATCGGCGGCCGTTATGGTATGGGTTCTAAGGACACAACACCTGAGACTGTTCTTGCAGTTTATAAGGAACTCAAGAAGGATCAGCCTAAGGAAAGATTCACGATCGGTATCGATGACGACGTTACATTCCTTTCACTCGATTGCTCAGAGTCAATCGAAGTTGCAGGTGAAGGCGTTGTTCAGGCTAGATTCTGGGGTCTCGGCGCAGACGGTACAGTTGGTGCTAACAAGAACTCCATCAAGATCATCGGTGACCACACAGACAAGTACGCTCAGGCTTACTTCTCTTATGACTCTAAGAAGTCCGGTGGTATCACAATCTCTGACTTGAGATTCGGTGACACACCTATCCGTTCCACATACCTCATCAACAAGGCTGACTTCGTAGCTTGCCACAACCAGTCTTATGTTTATGAGTACGATATGC
>CADAIP010000029.1 GCA_902787975.1 Oscillospiraceae bacterium | reverse complement strand
TGATAAAGCCAAAGCCGTGATCACAGGTCCGATGGATGATGACAGCAGGGAAACGATACTGAAGGTTATATGTAAGGAAGTAAACAGACCGGATATGGTCATATTGGAAAATGTGGATTACATTCACAGAACACCAATGACCGTACTTCCTGTAGGAGCATTGATGGAGCTAGATTGTATTGTTCCGGGAATCTCAATACTCGAATCGGGAGTAGACACTTAAACCATTTAACATGTTATACCGGGAGACGCCGTCGGTTAACCCCACGTGATCTTTTGTATAGTGAATTCTACAAGACGGCCTTTCTCATCAAACTCAAACATGTGATCTTCATATTTTTTGCCGCCGGCACGGTAACCGTACATGCCGTATTCACAACGATTGGGTTCTCCTGAATTCTCGATCAACTCTTCAGGAGTCATAACGAGTGGGACATCAAAGCTTATGTTATCTCCCCAGAGTGAAGCTGTGTTTGGCTTGAAAGATATTCCGTAGATTATGCCTTCCTTTAAGGGGTAATCCTGGTGAAAGTAACCTTCAGGCCGTTGTATGTATAAGTATGCGGATGCAACCTGAGACTCTTTGGCCTTTTCACTAGGATAAAGCCAGCAACTCGGAATATCGACTAAGTCATCGATGGTGTAGTAGATCCTGTAAGTGTAGGTCTCGTCAAAGTCCCAGAATTCGCAACAGTCGGTGATATCATACAGTTCCTGAACTGTGGTCTCGCCTAATATGATCTCATGACCGTAAAGATAAAAGTGATCGCTTTCACACCATTTGAGAACTTCTTCTGACGTCCCGGTTATTTCTTCTGAAGACTCTTCTATATCACTGCCGTCAGTATTAATGCGGTCATTTCGTACACATGCGCTGAAAGTAAGAGCCATGGAACCTGCTAATAAGAGTGTCGTGATTCTCTTCATTCCTTTCATGGCTCTGCCTCCTGATTATTATGTTTTCTTTGTCTGAAATTATAGAGAATAAAATAGATTGCTGTCTACTTTATTTGAAATTACCCTCCCTGTTGGTATAAAAATAAATGTCCAAATAGTATTGGCAGTCAGTTCAAACCTGAGCCTTTTTCCGCTATCATTAGAGCAAATGAAGTTTCAAAGGAGTGACGGACATGGAACTCAAACTGGCTGAAAACATCAAGAGAATGAGAAAAGAACGTTCGCTTACACAGGAAGCATTGGCAAATGCTTTGGGAGTTACGGTGGGTGCAGTTTATAAGTGGGAGGCAAACCTTACGTCTCCTGAGATCAGTATGCTCGTCAGGATCGCCGATCTTTTTGATACATCTGTTGATAACCTTTTGGGTTATGAGATGGCGGATAAGAGAAAGGGAACGATCACAGATCAAATCTATGAACTGTTGGGTAAAAAAGACCGTTCGGTATTCGAAGAAGCGGAGAAAGCACTTGTTAAATATCCTAATGATTTCGGTGTGATCGTTGCTGCCGGAAATGTGTTTTCCGCATTCGGTATCGAAGAGAAGAATAACGATATGATGAAGAGAGCGATTTCGCTTTTCGAAAAAGCATTGGTGATCGTTCCATATGATATCAATCCGCGTTTTGGAAGGCTCTCGCTGATAGGCAGCATTGCGCTTCTGTATTTCCTGACAGGCGACAGTGACAGAGCTATTTCCATGATGCTCAAAAACAACGAAGCCGGTGTCTTCAATTCGAAGATCGGATTGCTTACATCTTTGAGCGGCGATAGCGGAGATGATTGCTACAGAAAGCTGATCTTAAGTTTTACCGAACTCACTTTCGAGATGATCAACACTACTTCGGGACTGCTCTTCTACTATAAAAACAAAGGCGATCTAAACAGGATCAAGATGCTCTCAAGATGGTGCATCGAGTTTACTGATAACATCAGGAAAACTGATGAAATGTGTTTCTTTGATAAGACGAAGTGTTCGTATTTAACCTCGGAAAGTTATGCGTATTTCAAGAGCGGTGATAAAGAAAAAGCGGAAGAACTTCTTATAGAAGCAAGAGATCTGGCAGACGTTTTCGACACTTCAGAAGAGAAGACGACAGACATCATCAAGCTGTTTGAAAGCCACAACGCTGTTAGTACATTCAGCCTGCTAGGTGAGACTGCAAAAGAATCGATCGATTATACACTCGTTCTGATCAACGACAAGAAATTCAACGCGTTGTGGAATAAGATCAACAGGTAGGTATTCACATGAAAAACAAAAACTTATATGTGGAACTGAAATCTCAGTTCCATAGGGACAACCATGTCTTTTTTATCCTTTCAGTTATCGGTGCACTCCTGTCGGGACTGATGGGAATCGCTATCTCCTGGTTTATGGGAGAACTGATAGATACGGCCTCCGGGAACGGCAGATGGAGCATTAATGAGCTCCTGATAATATGCATTCTGATCGCTGTGTTTTTCCTGTTTTCTTCATATCTGACTTACTATGCAAAACCGAGATATATCAGGAAAGCAATGCGGAATTATAAGGAGACTCTGTTTGCCGAACTCACGAAGAAAAACATCATGTCTTTCCGTTCCGAAAGTAAGTCAACTTATCTGTCAGCACTGACCAATGACAGCATCTCGATCGAGACAAATTATCTGGATAAAGAGTTCTGGTTTATATACAGGCTTACGTTGTTTTTTACATCGCTTGGCATGATGATCTACTACTCGCCTTTGCTGACACTGATTGCGATAGCCGTGACTTTGCTGCCGCTTGTTGTATCACTTGCATCGGGTAAGAAACTGAGCAAAGCTGAAGTTAATGTTTCTGATATGAATAAGAGTTTTACGGCAACAATAACTGACTGTCTTAACGGTTTTTCAGTAGTGAAAGCATTCCGTGCCGAAGAGCCTGTTACGGGTCTTTTCTCGTTAGAGAATACAAAACTTGAAAACTCTAAATTTACCAGAACGAGTCTTCAGATCCTGATCAGTACACTGGGTCAGTTTGCCGGCGTAGTTGCACAGGTCACAGTATTTTTCGCAGGAGCATATATGGCTCTCACGGGTAAGGGAATTACAGCAGGCACGGTCATGATCTTCGTAAATCTGATGAACTTTGTTGTTGCTCCCGTAGCAGAACTTCCGGGCCTTTTAGCAGCCAGGAAAGCATCAAGAGCACTAATAGAAAAGATCGCAAAATCTCTTGGCGAGAGCGTTTGCACAGGCGGAAGCACAGAGCTTTCTGCTCTTGAAAAAGGAATATCGGTTAAAGATGTATCTTTCTCATATGAAGAAGGAAAAGAAGTCCTTCACGATGTGTCATTCGATTTTGAAGCAGGCAAATCTTATGCGATCGTAGGCGCTTCTGGAAGCGGTAAATCAACTCTTTTAAATCTCATTATGTCGGGTGCTTGCGGCGCCGGATACAGCGGCAAGATCAGATGGGATGACACGGATCTTAAGGACTCGTCTTCGGATTCATTTTTCGATCAGGTGTCGTCGATCGATCAGAATGTGTTTGTATTTAATTCTTCGATCAGGGACAACATCACGATGTTCCGTGATTTCCCTGAGGGTGAGATAAAAGATGCCATCAGAAGATCCAATCTTAACGAACTGATAGAAGAACGCGGAAGTGATTATCTTTGCGGTGAAAGCGGAAATGCATTATCAGGCGGAGAGAAGCAGAGAATATCCATTGCAAGAAGTCTTCTTAAAAAATCTTCTGTCCTTGTTGCCGATGAGATCACAGCCGCGCTTGATTCACAGACTGCATATAAAGTTTCATCGGATATTCTGGATCTTACAGGCATAACGAGGATCGTTGTCACTCATTCGCTTGAAGAAAGGTTAATGCGCAGATACGATAAGATCCTCGTCATGAGGGACGGAAGGATAGAAGAGCAGGGAACTTTCGATGAGTTGATGGCAATGAAGAAATATTTCCACGCGCTTTATATGGTTAAAGTATAAACCTTGATGAGATGGTAAAATACATCTGTCGGAGAAATCTTATCAGGAGCCTGAACAGAACATGAAATACGGCGAATCAACATTTGATGTCTTGTATCTGATCTTTGCGATACTTTCAGGCATCGTGATACTGATAAAGCATCGCAATAAAAACGATGTTCTCATGGGAACGGCGGCATTGGTATTAGGACTCGGTGATTCGTTCCATCTTGTTCCGAGAGTATTGAATTATTTCATTGATAAAGATTTCACGTGGTATCTGGGATTTGGTAAGCTTGTAACTTCCATTACCATGACCATCTTTTACATCCTTGTTTTCCTGCTCTATAAAAGCGTCTACAACAAGGATGACAAGAGTACGAAAACAGTTGGCATCACTATTTATATTCTTGCTGCGTTGAGAATCGCTCTTTGTCTTGCGCCGGGAAACAACTGGTTTACGGGTGAAGGATCAATGCTGTGGGGAGTTATCCGCAATCTGCCATTCATCGTTATCGGCGGCATAGTTGTTTATCTCTATTTCAAAGTGCGGAAAGAAGACAAGTATCTCGGCAGATTATGGCTCTATACGACATTGTCTTTTCTGTTTTATATTCCGGTTGCGATATTTGCACTGTTGCTTCCTATGCTGGGGATGCTGATGCTTCCCAAGACGGTATGCTATATACTTATGCTGATTTCTTTTATCAGGAAGGAGCAAAAAGATGGCTGATTTTGAATTGAAGGTAGGTCCTGTTGAGGCTTGTAAGATCGATTACGGCAAGTCCATAGAAGAGCTTACCGCTTATTACGATGACCTTGCGAAGAAGATCGCAGGAGGACAGCCGGAACTTGCTAACGGAGAGTTCATGCAGCTTGGATATGCACTCGATTTTCTTGATCTTGTAAAGAGAGTATTCAACATGGATCTCGATTTTGAAGAGACATCGATCTCTAAGCTGGATCAGATAATCGCAGCTCTCAGCCAGGCTATACTTACAAAGAAGATCCCCCCTGAAGCAGGCGGCGACATCATGAAAAAGGCGTCAGGATTTTTGAGCGTTGTCATATGGAGAAATATCGGCGGCGGATTCATCAGTTCCAATATCGGTTATGGTGTAAATATCAACGGAACTAATGCGTTCGTTTACAACAGGATCGGAAGAAGACTTCAGGGTGACGCATCATGTGATGTTACAAGTTTTTACGAAGAACTTAAGAAGCTGTAAGCGGAAATTAAAAAAATTTTCGAGCAGTTTCCGACACTAAAAAACATCTTAAAAGTATTAATAATATAGAGCCCGAAAACCGCACGGTTGTTGGGCTCTTTTGATTTCAGAAAATTCGAAAATAGGGGTTGCACATCAGTTTTTGTTGTGTTATCTTATCGGCGATGAAGGAAGTGCCTGTCCGACATCCGACCTGATAATTGCAGGTCTGGATCGTTCAGCACTTCTTTTTTATTATCAGAAAATATCGAAAGGAAAAGAACAATGCAAACTGCATCTATGAGACAGAATATATTTAAAAATCTCAAAACGCCCGTCAACACAGCGTTTGGTTCAGTTCGTCCTTATGCACCGATATCCCTTCCGGATAATGAGCATCTTTTTGGCTATAGCATTGGCAAACTTTCCGTACGGTTACGATGTTAATCTGACTTTGTTTAGGCACAAACAATTGTAAGAATGAGATCAGGATCGTCCGGAAAAACAAAAACCGGGCGATTTTTTTTATTCGCCCACGAACCTTGAAAACTTAATCTTTTACACACCCTTGTAGCTCAATCGGTAGAGCATCCGGCCGTTAACCGGGAGGTTGAAGGTTCAAGTCCTTCCATGGGTGCCAGTACAGACTCTTCGAAAGAAACAGGCACTCTTTCGAGATGTCTGGGGATGGCATTAAAGACGTGGCGTCTTTCTTGTTATCCCAAAAACGGATGGTTAGCTAATCTGGTGAAAGCACTTGGTTGAAGCCCAAGGGAGGTTGGATCGAAACCAACACCGTCCACCATGGATCTGTAGTGTAAAGGTAACACACCGGACCTTTAATCCGGGTGATGGGAGTTCAAGTCTCTTCGGGTCCACCAATATGGCCTCATGGTATAGCGGCAATTATGTCGGCTTGTCACGCCGGAGACAGGGGTTCGACTCCCCTTGAGGTCGCCAATGACTGATTGCATTCAGTCTTAAGATCCGCAATTGAAACAGGTTGTTTTGTAGAGTCCTCCTGATAATAGGAATACGGCCTGTTTCATCATCGGGGTGTCGTATAACGGAAGTATCCGTGGCCTGGGACCACGTGGCGAAGGTTCGACTCCTTCTACTCCGACCAAATGTCCGTGTAACCGAATTGGCATAGGTACTGCGCTAAGGACGCAGGTTTTGCGGGTTCGAGTCCCGCCTCGGACACCAACGTTTATATGTGGTCCATGGTGTAATGACAGCACGGCAGTTTGTGGCACTGCAGGTTCGGGTTTGATCCCCGGTGTTCCACCCAATTTGCCGTCGTAATCCGTTAAGGAGGCGGGACGGACTGTAAATCCGTCAGTTCAAGCACTTCGAGTGGGTTCGATACCCTCAGGCGGCACCAAATCGCAGCTTCTTTCAAAGGCAGGAAACCCGTCTGATATGCGGGTAACGATAGTTCGATTCTATCAGCTGCGACCAGATACTGGAAAGTAACTCAGCCGGTTAGAGTGCCGTTCTTATAAAGCGGTGGTCGAGAGTTCGAGTCTCTCCTTTCCAACCAAATGCTTCTGTCACCGTCGGCCGGTGCAGTGGTCAGCCAACCCTGAATCTGTGTTCGAGTCTCAGCGGAAGCTACAAAGGCTACATAGGCTAACGGATAAACCGTCCGGCTACGAACCGGAAAATGGGGGTTCGATTCCCTCTGTGACCGCCAGATTAAAAACGAAAGAAAGGAGAAGTTATCATGTTCAAGACAGCTCAGGGACAGACTACAAGCGTTCCTGACATAGCAAGAAAGATCTTCGAGATCATCATGTCCGATAAGACCAACAGTTACGAGATAACAGTTGGAACGGACAGCCAGAATTTTGACAGGACAAAGATGGTTGAAGTAATCGCCATACATAAGAAGGGCATGGGCGGAACGTATTTTTACAACATCGAGTTCATTCATCTGATCACCAACCTCAAGCAGAAGATCAACGAAGAGACGAGCCGCAGTCTTTTTATTGCACATGATCTTCTCGATGAACTGGAAGTACTTTTCATGGAAAGAGAAATACTGCTTGATGATCTTGATGTTTCTTTCCAGATTCACTGCGACATTGGAAGATCCGGTAAGACAAACGTTCTGATCAAGGAAGTCGTCAGCTGGGTCACAAGCCAGGGATACGTCTGCCTTATAAAACCTGACAGTTACGCGGCATCGGGAATAGCAGATAAATACAGTAAATAATTAAGCACCTTAGTCATGTGATTAAGGTGCTTTTTGTTTGAACATTAAATGTTATCTGAATGGTCCTAATTTGTAGTCCTTGAACTTTTTAAGTGTTGCCAGTTTTCTGATTTCTGACAGAACTACCGCGCGTCCTGTCGGATTTGCAAACCAGTTGTCTGGAGCAGTATTGGGACCGTATGCGGGTATGAAAACAACTTCTGCATTAGGAAATCCGTTTACTGATTCCAAAGCCATTCTCGTTCTCGGAATGTGGAATCCTCCAGTTATTATTCCGATACGGAGTTTGGGAGAACCTTCAGGTCTTTCATGCTCTATCGAATCGACGATACTTGAAGAAAAAGACAAGTTTTCAAATGAGTTTCTGGCTCTGTTTTCGAGAATGTAATCGGTTACGGGAACGCCGTTTTTCTTCAGGTAATCTGCCATGAATTCCGCTTCGGTTCCGATGCCGCTGATGTGCGGATTCCCGCCGCTGACGATATAGCGTATTCCGGGATAGAGCTTACCTATCTCAAGAGCGCGCTGAACTCTGTATTCACAGTTGTTGCTGCCAAGGACCAGCAAGATATCGATGGGATTTTTGAGATCCGGAATGCTTCCGAAAACAAGTCTGTTTATGTAAGGAAGATTCTCTTCCTTTTCTTCAGGATGAGCATCGAAACGGTCTATTGCGCGTTCGACTTCTCTGGACAGATCGTAAGCAATAAAATCTATCTGTTCGTCTGTGGTAGTTCCATTTGACAGATTGCAGAAACAGTTGATCTTAGCTCTGTGAAGATCAACTACGTTCTTGAAAAATTCAGGTACATGGGCAGGGGACTGCGAATTTCCGCTTCTCTGTCTGTAACTTAGCATGATGAGAGACGAAGTGATCACACTGCCTGCAAAAGGAAGATAATTGTAATTGAATAATCTGTCCGCGCCGTAAAGCAGAGTTTCATCGAATCGCAGATGGTTTTCTTCAATGATCTTTCTCCTGTAGAACTTATTGCAATTGGAGTAGATCAGAAGTTTTCTGACGCGGATATATTCATCAGCAAAATCAGAGACATTAGCGTATTCGTGATCGGATACATTCCAGAGTTCCTTTTCGCCTGAAAGATATAATCTCTCGATTCCGAAAATATAAAGGTCGGCATTTCTGGATATCTGTCCGAGTCCTTCGTTGATAAATCCTGATCTTATTGTGTCATCGCAATCCAGAAAAGCGACGAACTCGCCGCTGCAGTTATCAAGGCCGATATTGCGTGCTGCTGATGAACCTTTGTGTGAGCAGTATAGGATCTTCAGATTATCGTAGACATTCTCGTAGCCTGAGAGAATGCTCTTGGTTCCATCAGTTGAACCGTCGTCTACGACAATGATCTCAACTCCTTTGTGATTGTAATCAAGTATGGAATTTAAACACTCGTTTATATAGGGCTCACAGTTGTAAGCCGGAATGATTATCGAAAGAATAATGTCAGATTTGTTTCTCAACATATTTTGATTATATAATAACGTGTTATAATCTGTTAGTAAAATTTGCGAATTAACGGAAGTATCTGATATGGCACCTGAAAATGAAAAACCTTCTTATGCAATAAAAAAGAATACTAAGCGCCAGGCGTGGGAGTTTGGTGCCGGCTCTGATATGGAACAGAAGATGATAAGTTCGGAAAGGATCGTAAGACATCCCAACGGACTTTATGAGGTCTTCTCAAAGGAAGCTACCGAAGGCAAAGGCCAGATGGCTCATACCGGTGACTATTTTAAAGTTGACGAAGAAGGTTTCCCGTCACCCTGCGAGAGAGACTGGTTCCAGAAAAATCACGAACACCTGGAAGCTGACTGGTATCTCCAGATCGCCAAGCCGCTTAAGATCTGGCGTAAAGGCGATGATGAATCTGAAGAGATAAGGTTCCTTATAGATAACGGAGCTCTTACGATCAATGAAGAAGATCCGGAACATTACTTTTCCGCATATTTATGGGGAACGATGGAGACAGCTCCGTCTGATGCCGTAATCGTTTTCTATTCGGTAAACAGGGAAGAAAATGCCAAGATAACTTCGATCACATTCAACTTTGTCGATTACGGTTATTTCAAGGAAAACTATAGTTTCCTCTGCTGAATTCGTGAATTGTATCTATCGGTAAGATACGATTTTACTTAGAAACATCCTGATAAACCTGGGTTGAACCTGTCTGTTAGTCCTATTAATAGAAAGATTGTTAAGACCGGATCTTATATAATCTGATTGAAAAAAATATGGAGACAGGCTTATGACTTGGTTTGATGATTTTTCCGGATCACCTGTGATCGTATATGCGTTGATAATCCTTCTTGCAATCGTTCTGCTTGCATTTATCGTTGTGACGTTCAGATTCAGACGCCAGCAGCGTGATATTTTAAGGCAGGAAGAGATCGACAGGGAAGTTGCACGCAGAAGAAGGATCAGGGTGTCTGATAAAACGGAAGTTTTTGAGCGTGATAATTACACCTGTCAGATATGCGGTATCTCAAAAGATTATCTGGACAGTCTGTGTGAAGGTCTGGGTGATTATCTCCTTCTTGAAGCAGATCACATCCGGTCCGTATCCCAGGGCGGAACAGGAAAAGATATAGATAACCTTCAATGCCTGTGCTGGCGCTGCAACCGTAAAAAAGGCGGCAGAAGGACCAATGAACAGGTAAAGGACATGATAGATTACGGCATAGAGTATTTATACAGAAACCGGGATTACTGAATGATTGTTTTCCGGAACATTAGTTTATAATAGGCAATGTATTTTTGTGGGACTAATAGTCCGGAGGAGCGAAGATGAAAGCTTTAAAGAAGATCTTAAAGGCATTGCTTGTTATAGTAATCGTCCTGCTTGTACTTGTCGGCGGATTGCTGACTTGGCTTACAATCGTTGAATACAAACCGGAGGATACTGAAGTTGTTCCGGTTCAAACTGTCGGAGGACAGGCTAAGTCCCTTGCAGCAGGTGACTCGGTAAAGTTTGTTGCCTGGAATATCGGTTATGGTGCGTTAGGTGACAATGCCGACTTCTTTATGGACGGCGGTAAGATGGTATATACCGGCGATGAAGCCCGCGTAAGGGCAAACATGGACAATATCGTCAGTGAGATCAAGGCACAGGATCCTGATATCCTTCTGCTTCAGGAGATCGACCTTGACAGCAGCAGAAGCCGTCACGTTAATGAGACCTTGTATTTTGACGGTTTGGGTTTTAACAACATGGCATTTGCAAACAACTTCAGAGTTGAGTTTTTCCCTATCCCGGTTCCGCCATACGGACATATCGATTCAGGTATTGCCACATATTCAAGTTATCCGACAACTTCTGCAACAAGAGTACAGCTGCCTTGTCCTTTTACATGGCCAATCAGAACATTCAATCTTAAGAGATGTCTTCTTATCACAAGAATTCCCGTTGAAGGCGGTAAGGAACTCGTAATCGTAAATCTTCACCTTGAAGCTTATGATGACGGTGAAGGTAAGGCTGCTCAGGCAGAGATGCTGATGGGTATCCTTAATGAGGAGACTGCGAAGGGTAATTATGTAATTGCAGGTGGCGATTTCAACCAGACTTTCTCGAATATTGCGGACAATTTCCCTGTATATCCTGAACAGTGGCAGCCTGCAGATATGGATGTAAGTCCTTATGAAGCAGACTGGCAGTTCCTTATGAGTTCTGACATTGCATCATGCAGATCACTTTATGCTCCTCTGGAAGGCAACGATCCAAATTCGCTTCAGTATTACATTATCGACGGATTTATTGTCTCTTCTAATATCAGAGTCGATTCTTATGAAATCGTGGATCTCGGATTTGAAAGCAGCGACCACAATCCCCAGGTACTGAATATCACGCTGGAATAAGATCCGCTGTTATAAGTGAATAAACCAACAAAAAACCTCCCAAAGATTTGGGAGGTTTTTTGCGTGCTTCACTTTTATGGATAAGAGGTTTTGATGTCTGATTACCCTTGAGACGAGCTCAAAATACTCTATTTGTTAAATGATACCTGTTGCAGAGCTGCATTCTGAATATACTTCTTCGATCTGGCTATTGTGCTGAGAAAGAGAAATGTTTGCAGCATATGTTGCATCTAAGTATTTACCTACAGCTACTACGAGAATACCTGTGAGGATGACAATGATAGCAATAACAAGAACCATTTCAACAAGTGTGAAACCCTTACGTGTCTTTCCGATTTTTCTCATAAGCTACCTCCCCGAAAAAAGATTTGCTTTGTATGAAACAAATATATCACAGACTGTTCACAATGTGTTCATATTTTTCATATTTTCTCCCTAATTTGTGCGAGTAACCAATGGGGTTTGTCTGTTTTTGTGCATAATGGTGCAAAATGGGCAAAATTCCATTGATTTCAAGCGGTTCATGGGTGGTGAATTTACATTCTCAAATCATAAATTCAATAAAAAAACTATAAACAGAACATATTTGATAAATTGAATTGTTAACAAACCTGTTTACAATTTGTTAATAATCGAGTTCAAAAACGGATCAAAAGAACAGATTGTCAAAGAGAATAAAACAAGGTATACTTTCAAAGTTCATTTAAGGATGATTAGCTCAGCTGGCTAGAGTACATGCTTGACGTGCATGGGGTCACAGGTTCGAGCCCTGTATCATCCACCATGCCAAAGACGATTGGAAGCTGTTCCGGTCGTCTTTTTCTTTTATTGCGCTAATTGAAAATGGTATAAATTAATATAGCAAGTGAAGGGATATATAAATATGATTGATCCGGTTAAAGAGAGTTATATAAGATTTCAGGGCTCAACATTTCATATGGCCAGGGAAGACAGCGCCGCTTATGAAAGATATAAGGCTATGAATCCCGGTGAAGATCTGCTTCGTAAATGGGATGAGGAGATCATGGAAGGTCTTTTCGAGAAACTCTGGGAAGATGAAGATATTGTTTGGAACAAACACAATTCAATTATCAAGGTCCTTAACAGAAGACATGTTGATCTGAATTACTGGGTATCACATCTTCTGGATGAGATGGAAAAGATGACTGAACTCGATAAGAGAAACAAGATAATAATCATTGAGACAATGAGCGGTCACAACAGCAAAGAGGATGAGGGCGGAGTGCATCTCATCTGTTTATATACTGATCTTGAAGCACGAATGGTAAAAGTGATGAATGATCTGAAGAATTTCTTTTGTGATGATTATGACAATCTGAACGAGATCGGATGGAATAACATCATTGACCGCCATCTGTGTGCAGTAAACGATTATGTAAGAGTATATAAGAAATATGGAAAACTTAATCTCAGTACACTTTGATTTGGGGGTGGAGAAAACTATGGATGACAAAGAAAGACTTGAAAAACAGCTGGCTTTCATCAGAGAAATTGATAAAGAGAAGATGATCAAGCGCCAGAATTATATTACCGATTGTGAGACGCGCGAAGACGATGCACAGCACGCATGGCACATGGCGATAATGACGCTTCTTCTCAAAGAATATGCTAATGAAGATATAGATGTATTAAAGACTGTTACGATGCTCCTGATTCATGATCTCGTTGAAGTATATGCAGGTGACACATATGCATATGATGAGGAAGGAAAGAAGACACAGGCAGAACGCGAGGCAAAAGCAGCGGATAAACTATACGGGCTTTTGCCTGAAGACCAGGGCGAATATCTGAAGAACCTCTGGTATGAGTTTGAAGAACAGAAAACACCGGAAGCAAGATTTGCAAGAACGATGGACTGCTTCCAGCCGCTGATCTTAAATGATGCGACGGACGGACGTGCATGGAAAGAACATGGTGTTAAACGGAGCCAGGTGTTAAAACGTAATGAAAGAGTGCGTTTAGGATCGGAACAGATATGGGAATATGAGAAAGAAAATTTCATCGAAAAGAACGTCAGAAATGGCAACATCATAGATGACAGGAGCGACTGCTGATTTGACCATTGTGTATTGTAAGCCGTATAATTATCGATAGTGTAAATATGGAATAAGAGGAGGAAGAATCAATGAGCAAGTTCTGTAATCAGTGCGGAACTCAGGTCAATGATGAGGCCAATTTCTGCATGAAATGCGGATTTAATTTCAGAGCTCAGGCAGGAGCTGCTCCTGCTCCCGCAGCGCCCGTTGCTCCCGCAGCACCTGTTGCAACTGTTCCGCCTGTTCAGGTCCAGCAGCAGCTAAGACCTGCAAGACCCTGGGTTCAGAACAGCGGTGTTGTAAATCCTTATCCCGTTGCAGGATATATGGAGTACAATCCGACATTCCACTGCAGATGCGAGTACTGTTACTATGAATTCGATTACCATACGTATGATCTTGGTCACAGAGCGTGGTATCCGCACGGATTCGTTTATTGTCCGCGCTGCCAGAAGCCTTTGAGACATAAGCTTGAGTATGAGGTATTGACCAATGTGCCTGTTCAGAACAGGACGCCCGTGGCACCTCAGGCTCCTGTTGCTCCGATAGCACCCGTTGCTCCCGCTGCACCTGTGGCACCTGCCGCTCCTGCTGCGCCCCAGCCGGGTCAGGTACCTCCGGCACCTCAGGCATAAAACCGTTAACAATAAAAATTGCGGAAGCTGCTTCTTTTCGGGGCAGCTTCTTTATTGGAAATAATTATCCGTATGTGATACTTTTGAATAGCAATGGCTATAGATAAGAGCAAGACAGACCTGATAAAAGCAAAATACGAGGAGCTTACCGGAACATTGAGTGATCCGGCTGTTGCTTCGCGTCCTGAAGAATATACAAAGTATTCAAAAGAACTTGCCGCACTTAATCCGCAGGTGGAAGCCATTAAGAGTTACGAAGCCTGCGAAAAGGAAATTGAAGGAATACTTGCTCTTCTCGAGAGTGGTGATCTCGGAAGCGATGACGAGATGAGAAGTTTTGCAAACAGTGAGCTTGCCGATGCAAAAGACAGACTTGCCGCACTCGAAAAAGAACTCATGATATATCTGACTCCCGGTGACCCCAGAGATTCAAGATCCGTAATCCTTGAGATCAGGGCAGGTGCCGGCGGTGAGGAATCCGCGCTCTTTGCGTCTGATCTATTCAAGATGTATAAGGGCTATGCCGCGCTTAAAGGATTTGACGTGAGTGTCGTTGACATGAGCCCGACGGAACTTGGCGGATATAAAGAGATAATTGCAGAGATCGACGGACCTAGAGCTTATTCACGCATGAAGTTCGAGAGCGGAGTGCACAGGGTGCAGAGAGTGCCGGTAACCGAATCCGGCGGAAGAGTCCACACTTCAACTGCTACGGTTGCAGTTCTCCCTAAGGCTGAACCGACTGACTTCGAGATAAATCCCAATGACCTTAAGATCGACAGGTTCAGGTCATCAGGCGCGGGCGGACAGCATATCAACAAGACATCATCCGCAATAAGGATCACGCATCTTCCGACCGGAATGGTCGTTACCTGTCAGGACGAGAGATCCCAGATCCAGAACAAGGAAAAGGCGATGGAAGTCCTTCAGTCACGTTTGTGGGCAATAGCTCATCAGGCCGATGTGGACAGGATAAGCGACGAAAGAAAATCACAGGTTGGAACAGGTGACAGATCCGAGAGGATCCGCACATATAATTATCATCAGGGAAGAGTAACCGACCATAGGATCGGATTGACACTTTATAAGCTGGACAGTATCCTTGCAGGCGATCTTGATGAGATAGTCGATGCGCTGACTCTGGCACAGGCGGCAGATAATGCGAGCAGTAATGAAGAATAATATAAGGTGATATATATGGACCGCGAAAAAAAATATAAGAAGACAATACTTATAGAATCAGACGACGATGCGGCATTAAAGGATGCCGCAGAGCACTTAAGAAACGGAGAAGTAATAGGTTTTCCCACGGAGACTGTTTACGGTCTTGGCTGTGACGGCGGTAACGGTAAAGCGGTAAAGAAAGTTTTCGAAGCCAAGGGACGTCCTGCGGATAATCCGCTCATCTGCCATATCGGTGATAAAGAGCAGATAAAAGACATCGTTTCCGAGATCACTCCTCTTGCGCAGACGTTAATCGATGCTTTCATGCCGGGTCCTATCACGATAGTAATGAAGAAGGCTGATTCGATCTCTGACGAGACTACTGCAGGCCTTGATACGGTCGGCGTAAGAATGCCTTCACATCCCGTTGCAAATAAGTTCCTTAAATACTGCGGCGTGCCCGTTGCGGCACCTTCAGCAAATCTTTCCGGACGACCTTCCCCCACGGGTGCAAGATCCGTGCTTGAAGATATGGACGGATATATCTATGCGGTCATTGACGGCGGCGATTCTGAGTTTGGTCTCGAATCAACTGTTGTTGACTGTACCGGAAAAGATCCGGTCATCTTAAGACCGGGCGCGGTTACCAAGGCGGACATCGATTCTGTATTGAAAGACAAGGAGGCCGTTATGGCAGGTTCGTTATCAGGCAAGGAAGCTCCAAGATCACCCGGAATGAAGTACCGCCACTATGCGCCTTATGCCCAGGTTGAGATCATGGAAATGCCTGAAGGAACAAAGATCACAGGTGACGATGCCATAGGAACTGACGGAAAAATCGCGGATGCTAAATTCACTGTTGAAGACCTTAAGAAGCTTTCTGATGATGAAGCAAAGGAACTGGTCAATATCGCATCTCCATTCATCCTGAGATCTAGAGAACTTCTTTCGAAAAATCCTTTTACAAGGATCGGTCTTTATTGCGGCAGCGAGATCAAGGCCGTTTACGACAAGCTTAACGACAAGATCCTTTCCGCACATACCGAGTTTTGTGTTTACGGAAAGACGGTTGACGTGTCATGCGCATCCCACGGGCTTTTCGAAGGCCTGAGATTTCTGGACGTTCAGGAAGTCGACGTTATTCTTGCGCAGGGATTTAACGGCGAAGGTCTGTCTGTTGCTTACATGAACAGACTCGGCAAGGCATCAGGCAAGAAAGAAGAACTCACTCCCGGGATGCCCGCACCTGCAAGGCCTGCAAGAACTCCGCTTCCGATCGATGCTTTCAAGGATACATTTACGGGTTCCGTGCTCTTTGTAGACGACAACAACATTTCTTTGTCTGCATGCTGCGAAGCTCTTATGAGACGCATGCTCGAAAAGAACGAGCCATACATATCGAACTCCGCGGCCGACACAGGCTTTGAGATCTACTGCGAGTCTGCAGGACTTACTGCAATGGACGGCCTGGATCCGGATCAGCAGATGGATAAGGCAGTAAGAGATCTTACCGGCCTGGGTCTCAGTTCCATCGAATCAAGAAGGGCAAATCCCGCAATCTACGACTGCAATGACCTTATCCTGACAGTAAGGGATGAGCAGGCGTTTGCGATCACTAAGGCATTCCCTGAGATAAAGGACAAGGTTTTCTCCCTGTCGACGTTTGCAGCTGCAAACGGACTTGTCATGAAAGACTCTTCCGGAAGAGTCATGTCTATATCCGTTCCTGACCCTTCAGGAGAGAATTACGAGACATATCTTCACACCGCAAAAGCCCTGAATGCATGGCTTGAGATACTGTTCCCGTATATCCTGAAAGACCTCGGTGCATCACGAGTTTAATTCGTTTTTGGGGACAGAAAAAATTGAGACTAGTCTCAATTTTTGCTCCAAAGTCTCAATCTGCTCTGAAAGGGTAGAATTTTGATTTTCGGGTTGTTAGAATCTCCCTGTAAGAATTAGGCAGGACATGAACGGCGATAACAGCTCTATTTATATAGTAAATGCTTGACTTTGGTTCTGTTGCTGTGTTATTCTTCACGTTGCCGTTTATATATGGACGGCATCCTTGCCCGGTACAGGCCGGGCCGTAAAGTCCAGAAGGAGGTGAATAACAATGGCAAACCAGTATCGTTTGATCACAGTTCTCAGCACCGCTGCAGGTGAGGAGGGCATTGCTTCTCTTACTGACACAATTAAGGCTAAGATCGAATCAGGTGCTACGATTGATGCATTCGACACAATCGGAACACGTGAGCTCGCTTACGAGATT
>CADAIP010000028.1 GCA_902787975.1 Oscillospiraceae bacterium | reverse complement strand
TATCAAGGCAGTTAAGGATGTTCTTGGTATGGGTCTTAAGGAAGCTAAGGAACTCGTTGAGAAGGCACCTGTTGCCCTCAAGGAGAACGTTTCTAAGGAAGAGGCTGATGACCTTATGAAGAAGCTCGCAGATTGCGGCGGTGAGCTCGAGCTCAAGTAATTCTTCTAAATACTTTAGAATAGTGACTTATAGAGGCTGTCCAATGTGGGCAGCCTCTTTCCTTTTTATAACCCAATACTTATCAGCAATTGAATAAAGCCATTTTGATTGCTAATTGCTATTGACTTTAAATCTATGAGTGGATATAATTTCAAAGCAACTTTTATGGCGGCGTAGCTCAGTTGGCCAGAGCGTCCGGTTCATACCCGGCAGGTCGTAGGTTCGAATCCCACCGCCGCTACCATAAAAGGCCCGTTGGTCAACCGGCTAAGACGTCGCCCTTTCACGGCGGAGTAACGAACTCTCGTACGGGTCACCAATGGTACCATAGCCAAGTGGTAAGGCATGGGTCTGCAAAACCCTGATCCCCAGTTCAAATCTGGGTGGTACCTCCAAAAGCGTCGCTTTTCTTACAAAGCGACGCTTTTTTTAGTCAGACAATCAGAGTAAAATAGTTGCTATTCAATTGAGATTACGGATACCCCGGGAGATGAGGTTTGCATGAGAGAGGATATAAAGGAATTACTTAAAAGATACGATGAGATCGGCGCACTGATCCTTGAGCAGAAGCTCGACGAGTTCGGTGACAAGCTAGATCAGAAGCCCGACGATGTTGATGATACAACATACGAGGAATATATCCAGCGTCTTGCAAAAGAAGAGACAGACGAGGCTACGGCAAAGCTCGAGAATGAACCTGATGAACGCTTAGGTGACAAGTCCATGCGTCAGGTAATGGATGAATTGAGCTTCGAAGAGAAGACTGAGGCACTTGAATACAGTGCCCTTAACCTCGACAGAGGCGTTCCCCAGTCCCTTGTATCAAGCATAGCTACAGAGTCTGCTGACATGGTAAGGGATTACTGCGGAAAGGTCATCGGTGAGTGCGCATGGACAGAAGAAGAGCTTTCTGATGAGAATGTTCTTTTCGAGATGCAGTTCCAGAAGGCTATCGCATGCTTTGAAGTCCTCATTCAGATGAAGGAACCCTGCTTTATCCAGGCGGTGCTCGACCGTTACTTAAGCTATGGCCAGACAAGAGAATTCGTCGCTGAGTCCATCGCAGAATATATCGAGGCATTCCCTGAAGTATCTGAGCCTTACCTCATCGGCATCATCGAAAACAACATCGATACAGGCCTTGAAGGACCTTGCGAAGATGTTGTCATCATGCTTACAGAGATCGGCAAACAGCATAAGACTGAAGAAATCTATCAGACATTGAGACATGCGTTCAGATACATGACGAACAAGATCTATGCGGTAATCTGCCTTGCTGATTACGGCGATGACAGAGCAGTTGCAATGTTCAAGAATTACATCAACCGCAATCAGAAGTCGATCGAGAGAGACCTCTTCTACGAGATGATGTCCGCTATCCAGCATCTGGGCGGCGATATCTCGGATATCCAGGATCCTTTTGGAGATTTTCAGAAGAAGCAGGAAAAGAAGTAATAATGAACTTTAAGTACAAAAGAACAGAGAAGCTAGAGGCACTCTTAAATCTTTTAAGAGACTACTCATTAAGCGACCGGATCCTTTTTGGCCAGCAGAACGCAGGCCATATTGGCGTGTCAATAAATTCAACCGACGGCACGGAATCAGACTGCAAGAATCTTTGCGGAAGCCATCCTGCTGTCGTAGGAATAGATACATTGGGTTTCACGGGTTATGAGGGCACAATGAATGAACTCGTAACAGCAGTCAAGAATATGAGAAGAGAGGGGATAATCATCACGCTTTCTTCACACATGCCGAACTTCACGTTAGGCGGTGAGGAGTTCTACGATTATTCTCCGAACATCACAGAAGGCGATTGCGGCAAAAGAATCATGCCCGGCGGAGATCTCAATGCGAAATACTGCAGATTCCTCGATATGATCGCAGAATTTGCATCTGCATGTGTCGATGTTGAAGGCGAGAAGATCCCCATGATCTTCCGTCCATTCCACGAATGCAATGGCAGCTGGTTCTGGTGGGGCAAAGATTTCCTTACAGATGAGGAATATATCGATCTTTTCAGATATACCGTTGATTACCTCATGGACCAGAAGGGCGTAGATAACCTTGCTGTTGCCTATTCTCCGAATGGTCCTGTAACAAGTGATACCGAATATCTTTCCAGATATCCGGGTGACGACTACATTGATATTCTGGGACTTGATTACTATCACGACAAGCCTCACAAGGGAGACGGTTTCTATCACAAACTGACATCGTCTTTTGATGTTATCGACAGGATCGCTGAAGAGCGTGGAAAGATCACGGCACTTACCGAGATCGGTTACCGCTCACTTGATACCGAGAATGGTTATTTCGAAGGCCTTGCGCCGATGGATAACACAGTGCCTGACTGGTTTACACAGACCCTTGATGCGATTACTTCGACAGAGAGCGGAAAGAGCCTTGCTTACATGCTCATCTGGGCCAATTTTTCTGATACGCAGTTCTGGCTTCCTTTCGTCACAGATGACTTCAGACATGAGATGTGTGATGACTTTTTGAAGTTTGCCGAAGACACCAGGATCAAGCTGGCTCCGGCGTTTGATTTGCCTGACCAGGTCTGATAAGATTGCTTTGAATTAAGGCTTTGCGGGTTTAACTCAGTTGGTAGAGTGTCAGCTTCCCAAGCTGAATGTCGCGGGTTCGAACCCCGTAACCCGCTCCATAACAAAAGATCTCTTTCCGGATATAAATATGGAAGGGGATCTTTTATTTTCGCGGGAAAACACATCGGGAAATTGATATAAAACAATTCTCAAAAGAAGTAAAATATTTTTATACCAAAATCCAAGGAGGAAAAATTATGCAGAAATATGTATGCACTTTATGCGGCTACGAATACGATCCCGAGATCGGTGATCCCGACAGCGGAATTGCACCCGGCACAGCATTCGAGGATATCCCTGAGGATTGGAAATGTCCTGTTTGCGGTGTAGGCAAGGAAAATTTCCAGCCTGCGTAAATCGCTGAATTATAAAGATAAACCGGGTTCGCGGCAGGAATCGGAAGATCCTTCCGCGGCCCTTAAATTTTCAGGAGCTAAATGAACATGGCCAGTCAGGAAAAGAGCATAAACAGAGAAAAGACGATAGTAACGACAGGCATTATCGGCATAGTTGCCAATGTTTTTCTTGCATCTTTTAAAGCTCTGATAGGTGTTGCTGCGCATTCGACGGCCATGGTCCTTGATGCCGTTAATAACTTTAGTGACGTGTTATCGTCTTTAGTCGCGATAATCGGCACTAAGATCGCATCCAAAAAGCCTGACAAGAAGCATCCGTTAGGTCACGGAAGAGTCGAATATCTTGCACAGATGATCATTGCCGCTCTTATCATATATGCCGGTTTAACGGCCATGATAGAGTCGGTAAAGAAGATAATCAATCCCGTTGAGCCTGAGCATTCAGCTTTGTCTCTTGCGATAATCTCCGTTGCGATCGTCGTTAAGATCGCACTTGGCCTTTTTGTCAGAAAGCAGGGTAAGAAGGTAAAGTCAGATCTTCTGATGTCATCTGGAACAGATGCTCTTTTCGATGCCATCTTATCGACTGCAGTACTTGTATCCGCAGTGATACTCCTCGTTTTCAAGTTCAACATCGAAGCATATGTCAGTGTTGCCATCTCGCTCTTCATTCTTAAAGCAGGTTTAGAGATCATTTTCGAAGCCGTTGATGACATGCTCGGCCACAGAGTTGAAGCTGAATATACGAGGAAGGTTAAGGAAAGCGTCAATTCGTTTGACGAAGTTCACGGTGCTTACGATATTGTCCTTCACAATTACGGACCGGAAAGATATCTCGGTTCAGTCCACATTGAAGTCGACGACACCATGACCGCTCATCAGATAGATGCTCTTACCAGAAGCATCACCGAGAAGGTTTATGTAGATACAGGCATAATCCTTACGGCTGTCGGAATCTATTCCAATAATTCCTCAGACGAGCATCTCATGAAGATGAGAAATGAGATCGCCGGACTTGTCGTTGACCATAAACACATTCTCCAGATCCACGGATTCTATGTTGATGAGGAGAGAAAGAAGATCGTCTTCGACGTCGTTGTTGATTTTGATGAGCAGGACAGGGAAGGTCTTATCGCGCATATAGTTGGTGATGTTAAGGAAGCCCTTCCGGGATATGATGTCCAGGTTACCATCGACAATGACATAAGCGACCAGTAAGCGGGTTTTACGGCGCTTTTTGCGGAAAAATAATTTCTTGAAATTTGGTGTTGACAAAAAATAGGCTCGACCATATAATAATCAGGCACGCGGGATTAACTCAGTGGTAGAGTGTCACCTTGCCAAGGTGAAAGTCGCGAGTCCGAATCTCGTATCCCGCTCCACCAAAAGCCTTGAGTATTCAAGGCTTTTTTCTTTTTGTGGGTACGATGTGACTATCGTGTGATTTTGCGAAAGTGTCTTTTTATACGAACTTTCAAATATGTCCGCGGTAATGTATATTTATAGTATCAACAGAATTTGAATTTCCGGAGGTAGCCAAGTGAAAGGTATTATTCTTGCTGCAGGAAAGGGCACCCGTCTTTATCCCATTACAAAGCCGGTGTGCAAGCCTTTGCTCCCCGTTTACGATAAGCCGATGATCTACTATCCGCTCTCCGTTCTTATGGAAGCCGGAATCAAAGATATCCTCGTAATCACTCCGCCTGACGATACAAAGCCTTTCGTCGATCTTCTGGGTAACGGCGAACATCTCGGAGTCTCGATCCAGTATATGGAACAGAAGGTTCAGAGAGGTATTGCCGATGCTTTCATCATCGCCAAGGATTTCATCGCAGGCGATTCAGTTTGCCTCGCTCTCGGAGACAACATCTTCTACGGACCTTTCTTCAGACGTAAGCTCAGACTCGCAAGCCGTCAGGAACAGGGCGCAGTTATCTTCGGTTATTACGTAGCTGACCCCAGAGCTTTTGGTGTCGTTGAGTTTGATGCTGACGGAAAGGCAGTATCCATCGAGGAGAAGCCCCGCCATCCCAAGTCAAATTACATCGTTCCCGGACTCTATTTCTACGATTCACAGGTTTGCGATATCGCGGCAAACATCCAGCCTTCCGCAAGAGGAGAGCTTGAGATCACATCAGTCAATGAGGAATACCTTAAGAAAGACCAGCTCCACGTAATTCCTCTGGGTAAGGAATTCTCCTGGTTCGACGCAGGTAATCCGGACAGCCTCTATGAAGCTGCTGGTCAGATCAGAGCCGCACAGAGATCAGGAAGAATGATCGGATGTCTTGAAGAGATCGCATGGCACAACAGATGGATAGAGAAGGAGAAGTTCATTGAGCTTGCCCAGTCCATGTCCAAGACCGATTACGGCCAGTACCTTGCTTCTTTGGGTGAAGATATCTGATGAGACGTGTATTATTGAATTTCAAAAGATAATGTTATACTTGACATATGTCGTAAACACGGCATATGTCATTTTTTTAGGAGTACACGCGTGCCAAGACCGGTAAGAGTCAGAAGGGTTTGTGAGAAACCCAAGTTCACTAAGTTCGTTCCGCAGGATGGTACGGACAAAGAATCGCAGGTCCTCACGATCGAAGAGTATGAGACTATCCGTCATGTGGATTACCAGAATAAAACACATGAGGAATGTGCAGCTCTCATGGATATCTCGAGGACCACGGTGACTGAGATCTATGAATCGGCAAGATTTAAGATCGCGGATGCCCTGATAAACGGCAAGATATTGTGTGTCGAAGGCGGTAACTACAGAGTATGTGAAGGCGGCGAATGCTGCTTTTCAAAGGACAAGAAGTGCAACGGAGATTGCAATAACTGATTTGGAAGGAGACAGATCAATGGCAGAAATTATTTTGGATGACATGAATTTTGAAGAGGAAGTTCTTATGAGCAGCTTGCCTGTTCTCGTTGACTTCTGGGCACCCTGGTGCGGACCCTGCAAGATGCTCGGCCCCATCATTTCTGCCATAGCAGAGAAGTACGACGGCAAGCTCAAGGTATGCAAGTATAACTGTGATGATTCAACTGAGTTTGCAAACCAGTACGGAATCGAGAATATTCCTGCGGTTAAGTTCTTTAAGGATGGCGAGGTTGTAAATGAGTCCCTGGGCTTCGTTCCGCAGCCCAAGCTCGAAGAGATCATCGAAGGCATCCTTTGATATCTGAAAAACAAACAGTCAACAGTGATTCCAGCTTCAGGTCTTGAAGTCCGGAATCATTTCGTTTCCGGAGGATTCATATTCCTGGATGAAAGCGTTGGTCTGGCCTTTTGATGCAAGGTAATCTGCGAGACTCTCACATGTCCTTTGGGACGGACGTTCTTTGAGCCTGCCCGTGCATGACGGCATCGGCGTGTACTGGCTCATGAGGCTTATGAAGATCCTGTTTCCGTATCTTGAAGTCAGATAATCCAGGACATGCTTTGAATCGAAAAGGCCTCCCGGAAGAATAAGATGTCTTACGATAACGCCTTTTTTGATCAGGCCGTCATCTCCCATGACGATATCACCGGTCTGCCTTACCATCTCGTCTATGGCCTGGCAGCAGACCGTGAAGTAATCTTTGGCGTTTGAATACTCGGAAGAGAATTTGGGCGAGAAATATTTCATGTCCGGCATGTATATATCGACCAGCCCGTCGAAAAGTTTCAGCGTTGATACAAGGTCGTAGCCCGAACAGTTTACTGCGATGGGTATCTTAAGGCCTCTTGTTTTCGCGATAGATATCGAATCAGCAACTGCAGGAGCAAAATGCATAGGCGTTACGAGATTTATGTTGTTTGCACCATCATCCTGAAGCTTAAGATAAGCATCTGCAAGAGAAGAACTGTCCATCTTCATTCCCAGGCCCGTGGGACCTCTTGAGATTGTGTAATTCTGGCAGAAAACGCAGCCTAAACTGCATCCTTCAAAAAACACTGTGCCGCTGCCTTTATCTCCCGATATGATCGGCTCCTCGCCGTAATGAAGCTTTATGAGGTTTACGACAGGGTATCCGGGCATTCTGCAGTAACCGGTCTTACCGCCGGTCCTGTCGGCTCCGCACCTTCTCGGGCAGAGATTGCAATTGGCAAACAGATCTTCCATAACAGGGCTATTTTACTACTATCGGCACCCTGAGTTGTTGTTATATCCAAACAGAACCGAAATTGAGGTTCCAAAATACAGACAGATTTACTTATATCTGTTCGCTAACTGGGTGTTAAAATCTACTCATGGCCATACATGAAGAATGCGGAATATTCGGAATTCACGGCAGTGAGTACTGCGCCAGTGATGTTTATTACGGACTTTTCAGTCTCCAGCACAGGGGACAGGAGAGTTGTGGTATCGCGACCAATGACGATGCCTCTATCGAGTGCGTCAAGGGCATGGGACTTGTCAGTGATGTCTTAAGCAAAGACAAGATCAAGAATCTCAAAGGCGACATCGCGATCGGCCATGTAAGATATTCCACAGCAGGCGGCAGCGTTCCGGAGAATGCTCAGCCTATCGTTACCCAGTATTCAAAGGGTACTCTTTCCATCGCACATAACGGAAATCTCACCAACGCCATCGAACTCAAAAGAGAGCTCGAGGATAAGGGTGCCATTTTCCATACGACCACCGATTCGGAGGTTATCGCATATCTTATCGCGAGCAAGAGATCTTCCACACCTTCTGTTGAAGAAGCAGTAAAGGAAGTCATGGGCATTATTAAGGGCGGTTACGCTCTCCTTGTAATGAGCCCCAGAAAACTCATTGCCGCAAGAGACCCGTTTGGCTTGAAGCCCCTTGTCATGGGCAAGCTCGACAATGCCACGATTTTCTGTTCCGAGACATGCGCTCTTGAAGCAGTGGGCGCTGAGTTTATCAGAGACATAAACCCCGGTGAGATCGTTGTTGTCGAAGACGGCAATATCAGATCTATAGATTCCGGTATCAAGCGCGGCATGAAGAAATGCGTTTTCGAATACATCTATTTTGCAAGACCTGACTCTGTCATCGACGGCATTTCCGTTGCCATGGCAAGAAGGGAAGCCGGAAGGATCCTTGCAAGAAAACATCCCTGTGACTGCGACATCGTAATCGGTGTTCCGGAGTCCGGAATCGATGCGGCTTTAGGTTTTTCGGCTGAGTCAGGCATTCCTTATGAGAAGGGATTCGTTAAAAATTCCTATGTCGGAAGAACATTTATCAAGCCTTCACAGGAACAGCGCAAACAGGCTGTTAAGATCAAGCTCAATCCCATCTCTGCCGTTGTTAAGGGCAAGAGAGTTGTAATAATCGACGATTCGATCGTTAGAGGAAATACGATCGCAAATCAGGTCAACATGTTAAGAAATGCGGGAGCTGTAGAAGTCCATGTCAGGATCAGTTCACCGCCGTTTATGCACCCTTGTTATTATGGTACTGACGTACCGGATGAGGAGCATCTTATCGCCTGCAGTCACACAATCCCTGAAATCTGTGGCATAATAGGTGCCGACTCTTTAGGTTATCTTGATACTGAAGATTTGGACGCAATGCTCGGTGGGGATGGTTTCAGATATTGTGACGCATGCTTCACGGGTAACTATCCGGAGCGATAAAGGGGCTTCTACATGGGTGAAGAGTTCTCCAAAAGAGGACACGAGAGAGCACGGGTAAGATCCGCTGATGCCGCAGTAAAAAAAGCTGTGGAGCATGAGGCTGCACTAGAACGCAAGACTGCGAAAAAAGTCAAGTCTACAGTAAAGCACCTCAAACCCGCAAACTCAAAGAATTCTCCCGCACGTACAAAGCGAGTAAGCACTAAAGAACTCTATGGCATTAAGAAAAGACATAAGGGTCTTGTGCCGCTCACTATCATATTTGTTTTGCTGCTTATTGTTTTCGGCGTGGAATACATGGCGATCTCCATTTACGATCAGGATACTGCAATGCTTGTCCGTGAGAACACAATAGAAGCCGGACAGACTGCAGACATGAGCATGTATGTCACCGGCGAACCCACTTTCCCGCAGTATGTATATTCCAATCTGGACTTTTCGACAGTTAATTACACGATTCCGCAGACCATAAGATTTACCGTCACTATTTACGGTAATCATTTTCCCTGTGTTCTTGAGATAGTGGACACGACCGCGCCTGTTGCAGAGGGCATACCCCAGAAGTTTTATTCGACAGACGATCTTCCGCCGGTCGAAGAATGCATTAAAGATGTTTACGATCTGAACGATGTAACGATCGAGTGGGAAGAAATCCCGGACTATACATGGGGCGGTTATTTTACTGCTAAGGCACGCATTACCGATTCATCGGGAAACGTTACGATAGTTGATGTTCCTCTTACTGTAACAAGAGACATAAGACCGCCTGTTATAGAAGGACCGGAAGATATCGAAGTCTTTATCGGCGACTCGATCTCATATATGGAAAACGTCACCGTAACAGATGATCTTGATCCGAATCCGACTATTGAAGTTGATACCAGCGGAGTTAATTTCGAAGAGGAAGGATCTTATGAAGTCATCTACAGGGCACGTGACCTGACGGGCAATGTCTCCGAGGTCTCTATCTGGCTTACCCTGAGCGAGAAGCCTGATACATGGGTCGATCCTGAGATAGTTTATGAAGAAGCGCGCGATGTCCTGAACAGCATCACATGGGACGGCATGAGCGATATGGAAATGGCCATCCAGATCACATGGTGGGTCAGATATAATGTCCACTATGTTTCAGTCTGCGATGACACCAACTGGACAAGAGCGGCATATGATGGTCTTACGAAGCGTTCAGGTAACTGCTATGTTTTCGCGATGACGGCCAAGGCACTTTTCGATGTTGCCGGAATAGAAAACATGATCATTATCAGAGACCCTTATATCTATAATCCGCACTTCTGGAATTACATCCAGATCGACGGTGAGTGGTATCACTGCGATTCGACTCCGAGAATGGGATATGACGGTTATTTCTTCATGTTGACCACAGATGAATTGCGTGACGTTTGGGAAGGCGGATGGAACGGGTATAATTTCGATGAGGACCTTTATCCGGAATCTGCTACGGATTCGGTCCAGTACATGATAAATTACGGAAGCCACAGTATTAGAGAGTAGTATGAATAACCAAAACGGCGGAATGAACAAAAATCCGGAAACGCGGCAGAATGCCCGACCGGTGCAGAGAAGACCTGTTAATTCCGGAAGTGTATCTGCAAATCACCCGTCAGGACAAAGAAGAGCACCTGTTCAAAACCCGGGAAGAAACGCTCCGCAGCGTCCGGTTCAAAGGAAGCCTGATGTTCAGCGTAAGCCTCAGCCTGCAAGGGCGGTACCTTCGAAAAATGTCCGCCCTAATGCTCCTGTCAACGCCAAGCGCAATCCGCCAAAGAAGGTTCAGCAAAAGCCTGTACAGACTTCCAAAGGACTTATCAAGCTGCTCGTAGCAGCGGCCGTTATTCTTTTGCTTACGGTGCTTGTTGCCGGCGTAATTGGCTTCTATCAGAATGAGACGTCGCTTCTGAACAGCGAAGTAACAATAGAGGCTGGAACTGTAAAACCGGATATCAGCATGTACTTCAACGGTGAACTGACTTTCCCGGATCTTATGAAGTGCAATCTGAATTTTGATGAGGTCAACATTAATCTTCCGCAGACGGTGAATTTCAACATCAATATCTACGGATTAAACTACCCCTGCAAGCTCTATATCGTTGACACTGTTCCGCCGACGGGCGAGGGTGTCGCTCAGGAAACATTTGCCGGTCTGGAGCTGCCGGATGCTTTGTCCTGTATTACAAACATCAATGACGTAACTGATGTTACCGCTTATTGGAAAAATGTTCCGGACATGTCCTATGGCGGAAATCTGTTTGCCACTGCAGCATTAGTTGACGCATGCGGCAATGAGACACTTATAACCGTGCCGTTTAGTGTGACCAGAGATTCCACACCCCCTGAGATTAAAGGCGCATTGGATTTTGAAGCTTACATCGGAGATTCGATTACATATAGGAGCACACTCATTGTAACTGACGATTACGATCCCGATCCCGTGATCACGATCGATAACTCGGCTGTAAACGCAGATGAGGAAGGCGTCTATGAGGTTATCTATACTGCAACGGATTTCTCCGGTAACAGCACTTCCGTCACCGTTGATCTTACGATAAAAGAGAAACCTGAAGGGTATATCGAGCCTGAAGTGGTCTACGAAGCCGCAAGGGAGATACTGGATGAGATCACCGAGCCCGGCATGACTGAAGAAGAGATCGCATTGCAGATCGTATGGTGGTGCCGGTATAACATCAGGTTCATCTTAAAGACAAACAGTGATTCCTGGACGGAGGCTGCATATAACGCATTCCTTTACCGTACAGGCAACTGCTATTCGACGGTATATGCCGTTAAGGTCCTGTTAGATGTAGCCGGCATCGAAAACATGATCATTGAGAGATGGCCGTATGAGACAGCCACTCACTTCTGGAATTACGTCAAACTCAATGGCCAGTGGTATCACTGTGATGCTACATGGCGTGAAGGCTATGACAGTTATTTCTTCATGTACACGACGAAGGAACTCCAGAACTTCTGGCAGGGCGGCTGGAACGGATTCCAGTACAGAGTTGACGACTACCCGCCCAGTGCGACGGAATCTGTCCAGAGTAGGATCCACTACAAAGATCACACGATAGATCCTGAATAAGTCGCAACCCTTGCAAGCAAGTTGCTCGGTTATTTGTTATAATCCATAGGAATTGAATTGTAAGTTTGAGGAGTGGACCGTGGATATTCTTTATATCGTCATGCCGGCATATAACGAAGAAGACAACATCATTGATGTTGTGACTTCATGGTATCCGGTTCTTGAGGGCAAGGATCCTTCATCGAGGCTTGTTATCGCGGACAGCGGAAGCACGGACAGAACCCACGAACTTCTGGAGATGTTTAAGAAAGATCATCCCCAGCTCGAGATCTTGTCTGATACCGGCAAGCAGCATGGCCCGAAGGTAATTGCGCTTTATGATTATTCGATAAAACGCGGCGCGGATTTCATTTTCCAGACTGATTCAGACGGACAGACAATGCCCGCAGAGTTTGATTCTTTCTGGCAGATGCGTCACGGATATAAGGGTATCTTCGGTCACCGTGTTGTAAGAGGCGACGGTAAGTCCAGGGCATTTGTCGAGAAGGTGGTATGTTTCCTTCTCAAGTGCTATTTCCACGTAAAGATTCCGGATGCGAATGCTCCGTTCAGACTCATGGATGCCAAGACAGTAGCCAAGTATCTTCCCAAGCTCGACAAGGATTACAACCTGCCGAACATCATGATGACTACTTACTTTGTCCATTACGGTGAAGAACATGCATTCCGTGAAATAACTTTCAGACCGCGCCAGGGCGGTACAAACTCCATTAACATAAAGAAGATCGTCAAGATCGGCTGGAAAGCATTAGGTGATTTCCGCCGTCTTAAAAAGGCAATGTAATGGCTGATAAATCCACCAAAGAAAACAAGGTCGTAAAAAGAGTTGTCATTGCGCTGGTTTTGCTGGCGCTTACTTTTGCAATACTGGGTTTTATCCAGAAGCTTCTGATGCCCAAGTATCAGAGAGGTGTTATCGAGGGCTCCTTTACCGAAGAGTACTACAAGGAAAAGGTGCCTCACGATGTAATTATCCTGGGCGACTGCGATGCGTATGAGAGCTATTCGCCGATCAAGATGTATGAGGAGTATGGAATCTCATCCTACATCAGAGGTTCAGGTGAGCAGTATGTATGCCAGTCTTACTATCTTCTGAAGGACGTTTTAAGGACGGAGACTCCCAAGGTGGTCGTTCTTTCCGTTCACAACCTCCAGATCGATGCGCCGCGCAATGAGGCATATAACAGAATGACCCTGGACGGCATGAGATGGTCCAAGGATAAGGTTGATGCGATCAATGCTTCGATGACAGAAGGCGAGACTTTTGTTTCCTATGTTTTTCCGGTCCTCCGTTTCCATGACAGGTGGAATGAGCTGACAAGAACGGATTTCGAGCATGTTTTCTCAAAAGACATCACTTCGCATAACGGCTATTATATGCGCTGCGATGTTAAGCCTATGGAACCTTTCCCTCCGATGCCGCTCCAGCTTGAATATAAGTTCGGCGACAATGCCATGTACTATCTCGACCAGATCAGGATCCTTTGCGAGGAGAACGGGATAGAGCTCCTTCTGGTCCGTGCCCCGATCGAATACAAGTGGTACAAACAGTGGGATGAGAATGTGCAGAATTATGCTGACCAGTACGGTCTTACCTATATCAATTTCAACGATTATGCTGAAGAGATGGGTCTCGACATGAGCGTCGATACTTATGATGCAGGCGTCCACCTCAATATCTATGGTGCCGAAAAGCTTAGCGTTTTCTTCGGCCAGTACCTCGTTGATAACTATGACCTGACCGATTACAGGACCGTTCCTGCGGTAGCTGCAGAATATGAAAAGGACATCCAGTTCTACAACGACATGAGAGACGACCAGCTGTATGAGATCGCCACTTATGGTGAGCTCAGGAATTACGGTCTTAATGCCGTTGAGAATTAACCTACTGATTTAATAATATAATTAGTCATTTTAGAGTAAAAAATTCTTGCATTATTTCCTATTTTTGTCATATGTGAGATACACGCTTGGTGTATCATATTATGGTGTTTAATTTAACGATTTGGAGGATAAGGAATAATGAAATTCGTTAAAGCAACAGCTCTTCTTATGAGTTTGAGTATTGTCGGTATGAGTCTCTGCGCATGCGCAGGTGAGCCTGAGCCGGTATCTTCAGATATCAACATCATTTCTACACAGAGCCAGAATGCAGGTTCAAATCCCGAAGCTACAGATGCAGCTAATGTCGGATCTGAGAATTTCGCTTTCAATTACAACGGCTACGACTTTATCGTAGATACAGCAATCGATGAATCCAAGCTCCCTGACAACTACGAAGTAGCTATGGAAGCTTCATGTGCAGGTGTAGGTCTTGCAACAACATACAAGACATCTGCATTCGATGTTGAGCTCAGACTTAATTCTGATGAGATCATCACAAGAATCTTCCTTAAGGACGATACAGTTTCAACTCCTGAAGGGATTCACATCGGCAGCACAATGGAAGAAGTAAGAGCAGCTTATGGCGAGCCTGCTATTGATACAGGTTTGAGCCTTGCTTATACAAAGGGTTCTTCTAAGCTCCAGTTCGATTTTAAGGATGACGGAAAAGTTCAGTTCATTACATATTTCGGAACACAAGATTATCTATAATGACCAGAGTAGGAAAGAAATCCAAGTTAACCCTTTCAAAGTTTTTGGGAGTAGTGTTTATGCCGCTTCTCGCAGGAGCTTTGTTAGGTTATACAGCGGCTTACTTTCTATACTCCGGACTTATTACCAATATAGAACAGGAGTGTCTCTCCCAGGTTGATATCGAGTATGGTCATCCGATCACACTCGATTGCTTTTTTACACAGATTCCGCCGAACACAAAGTTCATTACGAATGTCGACATGATCGATACGGGAATGCTCGCATCCTATGACATTGCAATCGACTGCGGCGGACATGTAGTTCACTCTGTTCTTAACGTTGTTGACCGTACGGCTCCTATCGCAAACCCGGTTCCGCAGCACATGTATTCCGGCGCAGCACCCGAGCCGAAGACTCTCGTAAAAGACGTTTGGGACATGACTGATGTTCACTGCACATATAACGACGGTGAGCCGGATCTCTCAAAGGGCGGAAAATTCGACGTCAAAGTAAGGCTTACCGATACCAGCGGCAACTATTCCATTGTCGACGTTCCTTTCACGGTCATTAAGGATACGACAGCTCCGGTGATCATGGGAGCATGTGATTTTGACATCATGGTCGGCAGTGAATCCGTAGCATACAGAGACGGCATTATCGTTACAGACGACTATTGCGAGAATCCCATCCTTGTAATCGACAACTCACAGGTAAACCTCCACGTTGTAGGCGATTATCCTGTTACGTATACAGCTTCTGACGATGTCGGAAACCAGTCTTCAGTAACTGTAACTGTACATGTTGTTATCATCGACAATGCCGAGATGACTTCTGCCGAGACCCAGGCTTATGTTGAAGAAGCGTATGCGATGGCAGAGGAGATCCTCGATGACATCCTCTGGTATGAGGATACCGAAGTCGAGAAGGCAATGAAGATCTTCTACTGGGTACACAACAACATCAGCTTCATGCTCAGCACTCCCCAGTACGACAACTGGGCAGTTGCTGCCATCAACACTTTCACAAAGAGATACTCATCCTGTTACGGAACATGGGCTTGCTGCAAGGCGATGCTTGACGTGGCAGGAATCGAGAACTTATGCGTTGTCAGAGAAAGGTCCAACAGTTGGGACAACTGGCATTACTGGTGCCTTGTAAAGCTTAACGGCGAATGGTGGCACTGTGATGCGCAGAAGTATTTCAACGACTATACGCCTAAAGCATATTTCTGCTTCATGATGACTGACTATGAGATCATTCACGCTCCGACGAATCACGATTTTGATATGGATTCGTATCCGGAGAGAGCAACTGACTCTGTACAGAGTTATGTTAACGTTTACCAGGGAACCATTGATTCGGATTTCCCTTATATTGAATAGCAAGAACTTTAATGGGGATTAAAGGAAAAAGTTATGAAAAAGAACACAGAAAGAGGATTAACACCGCTGCGGGGTGATCAGGGTGCAAGAAGTGCCCGGAAACCTTCCATCGGGGTTAACGAAAATCCTTACTCTGGCAGCGGGTCCCAGGGATCTTCGACGGGTTCTGACGGATACAACAATGCAGGGCAGGGATCAAACGGGTACTACAACGATTACAGTACCAGTCAGAATTCAAACGGCTATTACAATGCCCAGCAAGGTTATTCAGAACCGATAACCGAGACGGATTATTTCCAGACATTTGAGGGCGAAGAGGATCCTTTGGCAGGCATGGCAGCTGATTACGTTGCCGGAAGAAACTATAGAAGTTCTGCCGAAGTAAATGATGCCACAATGCTCTACAGCGGTAAGGTTTCACCCGAAGACGCAAAAGTTGGAAACGCAGTCAAAACAAAGACTCCGTTAAGCAAAAAACAGATTGCAATGCTTGCAGGCATCATCGTACTGGGAGTCGTTGCCATCGTGTGCGGAATAATGCTGTTTGTTCCTGTCGGAGGAAGCAATGCAGCCGTCAGGGAAGACGTTGTGCTTGAAGCAGGTTCCGCAATTACTCTTGATGCATTTTTTGATAATGTTCCCATGGATGCAGTATTCCTTACTGACGTTTCCGGAATCGACATTACACAGCCTGCCGTATACCAGCTTAAGATCGGATACGGCCGCAACAAGGTTGCTGATGTCATCTTGAGGATTGAAGATCACACAGGACCTACCGGTGAGCCTATTCCTCAGGAACTTTATCTTAATTGGAAAATGCCTGAACCCAAAGAGTGTATTGCTGATCTTTTCGATCTTTCAGGCATTGCAAAAGTCGTTTATACGGAAGGAACGCCGAAGTTTACAAATGGCGGTATGTTCCAGGTATCGATCTCCGCAACAGACGTTTACGGAAATACAACTCTTTTCCAGGTCCCTTTCAACATGATCGACGACCATACTCCCCCGGTCATCAAGGGTGTTCATGACCTTACTCTTGAAGGCAACCCTGACCAGCTCAACTTCTTTGCGGGAGTAACGGTAACAGACGATTACGATCCGGAGCCCGTCATCAAGGTTGATGAGTCACTTGTCAATTACGGAAAGGGCGGAACTTACGATCTCGTTTACAAGGCGATCGATAAGGCCGGCAATATCTCAACAGCGAAGTGCAAGCTTACGATCAACATGCCTGTTGAAGAAGAGGAAGAAACTACTTCGAATACGAGTTCCGAGACAGGTACATATTATGTCGGTGACGGCGATCCTTATGCTCTTGCCGACAGTATCGTTTCAGGACTCAGAAGAGGCAGTGATGTCGAGACCGCAAGAGCGATCTTCAACTGGGTCCACGACACTTTGTGGTTCAGACTTCTCTCCGGAACACCCGATTATGAGGATGCTGCGTACAGAGGGTTTACAAGACACAGCGGTGACTGCTACGTTTACTATGCATGCTGCAAGATGCTTCTTGATGCAGCTGGTATCCCTAACATGAGAGTCGACCGTTATCCCCAGTACAACGGAAATATTCACTATTGGCTTCTTGTACAGCTTAATGGTGAGTGGTATCACTGCGATGCTACAGAAGGTTACAACGATCATCCGGGCGTATGGTTTATGTGCACGGATGATGAGATCAACGATAAGTATCACCAGTTCAACGGTTCGCTGTATCCCGCACGTGCAGGCGGTTCATCGGAGTTCCTGGCTACACCTACGCCATCTCCTTCACCATCGCCTACACCTTCGGCATCTCCGTCACCGTCAGTAACACCGACCGGTGCAGAGTCACCTTCTCCGTCGGTTTCACCTACTCCGACAGGTACAGAGACGCCATCTCCGTCGGTTTCTCCGTCACCGTCTGAATCAGAGACGGAACCGCAACCGTCACCGACTGAGTCCGAGACGGAACCGCAGCCGACACCGTTCGAGTCAGAGACGGAACCGCAGCCGACACCGTCTGAGTCAGAGACGGAGCCGCAGCCGACACCGTCTGAACCTTCGGAAGATACACCTGCGCCTACACCGGTTGAAGGCGGCTGATATGGTCTGTATATAAGAAAGTATATTTAGTAATTAGCAAATAATCCGTATGAAGAAAATTATTGGAAAGATTCTGGCATGTATTTACTGTGCCGCTATTGTTGCGGCCACGGTGTATTTCACCATCAGGGATGCAGAACGCAACATAATAAAAGATGTAACAATCGAAGCTGGTTCCCAGATTAAAATTGAGGACTTCTTCAAAGACTGCCCGGAGGATGCAAGGTTCGTTACCGACATATCCGGCATTGATACAAACGTTCCTTCGATCTACATGCTTAAGGTCTTCTACGACGAAGCATTCGAAAAGGACGTCACTTTAAGGATCGAGGACCATACTGCACCAAAGGGAATCGCACTTCCTAAAAATCAGTATGCAAGTCTTGAATGGCCTGAAGCATCAGAATGCGTCGGATATCTTTACGACCTCTCCGGTATTGCTACGATTGAATATAAGGATGGTGTTCCGGATTTCCAGCTTACGGGTGATTATCTTGTTCCTGTAGTCGTTACGGACTGGTACAACAATTCAACAGTAATAGATGTTCCTTTTCATGTAACCGACGACCACAATGCCCCTTTGTTTTATGGTATCCATGACATCACCATCGGTGACTCCGAAGATGCCGTGATCAACTATTTCGAGGGCATTACGGTAACGGACGATTACGATGAAGCTCCCAGATTTACCGTTGATTCTTCAAGAGTCTGCATCGGTGAACCCGGCAAGTATGTAATCACATACAGTGCCATTGATGTCGCAGGAAATGTCCGCAGACAGAATGCCAATGTAATCATTAAGCCGTCGGACGACAATGACAGCGTAACAGGTTCCGGCAGTTCATGGGATTCACCTTACCATAACGAGCTTTACAGAATAGCCATGGATCTTCTTGATGAATTGCGGGGCGAGGATGACAGGGAGACAGCCCTTAATATCTTCACCTGGGTACATTCATATGTTTCTTATGAGACTATTAATGCCAGCGTGACATTCGAGGAAGCTGCATACGATGCGCTTACAAAACACTCCGGAGATTGCTATGGCTTTTATGCCTGCTGCAAGGTCCTCCTGGATTGTGCGGGAATACCTAACATGACGGTATTAAGATATCCGATCACATATAACGGCCATTACTGGAATCTCGTCAAAATAGATGGCGAGTGGTATCATTGTGATTCGACGAAGTTCATGAACCATCAGTCCCTGTATTTCGAGCTTACGGATGATGAGATCATGGACAGCCGTCACCAGTTTAACGGTTCCATGCTGCCGGTAAGAGCAGACGGAACCCCTGAATATGCCTAATCTATACATTAGAGATAATAGGAAAGAAAAGGAGAAAAGAAAATGAAGAAAACAAAGATTATGACAGCAGCCATCGCATTGTGCATGGCAGCAGCAATGTTTGCAGGATGCTCAACCAATGAGACAGCAGGTGAGACAGCTGTAGCTACACGTATCGAGGGCGGCCAGACACAGATCGCAATCGAGAATTCTGAACCGGATACTTCAATGGAAAATGAGTACGGTTTCACATACAACGGCTACAAGATCTATCCCGGTATGCCTGCCAGTGAGGCTTTGGCAATCTGTGGTGATGACTACGACCAGAGAGAAGACGCTTCCTGCGCAGGTCAGGGCGTTGACGTTGCTTATATGTATCAGGGATTCACACTTGGTGCATACAGAGACCAGGGTGTTGAGCTTATCGAAGTTATCCAGATTGACGATTCCATCATCGATTGCGGCGGATTCCACGTAGGCGATTCACTTAAGGACACAAAGGCTCTCCTCGGAACACCTACAAGCGAGTACGAATTCGGTGCTGCTTACAAGGGAACCAAGACACAGCTCGAGCTCCTTACTGATGGTGTTGATACGATCAACGAAGTCATCTTCAGAGTTGTCAGATAATCGAGAATAACGGCGAATTTCGACGATTTTATGAGAATTCTTAAAGTTTTTTCGAGAAAAATGTTGACATATCCGTGCAAGGCGGTTATTATATCCGAGCTTGCGCATAAAAAGGGTGTATTTTGCCCTTTCGTGAGATAAAAAATCAATGAATTTAAGGAGACAAACACATGGGCACATATGTTGCAACCAAGGATTCAATTGAAAGGAAATGGCTCGTAATCGACGCAGAGGGCATGGTTCTCGGTCGTTGCGCTACAGAAGTTGCTAAGCTCTTAAGAGGTAAGCACAAGCCTACATACACTCCTTTCCTTGATACCGGAGATAACGTAATCGTAATCAACGTTGATAAGTTGGTTCTTACAGGTAAGAAGCTCGACGATAAGAAGTATCGTCATCACTCAGGTTTCCCGGGTGGACTTAAGGAAGTAGACTACCGCACATTGATGGCAAAGAACCCTGAGAAGGCTTTCGAGATCGCAGTTAAGGGCATGCTCCCTAAGAACTCTCTCGGCCGTCAGATGTTCAGAAAGCTTCACGTATATGCTGGTCCTGACTATGAGCAGACAGCACAGAAGCCTGAAGTTTACACATTCTAATCGGAGGACTACTGATAATGGCAGCAAAGAAAACAAGCAGCAAAGTATATTATTACGGCACAGGCCGTCGTAAGGACGCAGTAGCAGCCGTTCGTTTGGTTCCCGGTAAGGGCAAGATCACGATCAACGGCAAGGACATCGATGATTACTTCGGTCTTGATACATTGAAGCTCATCGTTCGTCAGCCTCTCGCAGCTACACAGACTGAGGATAAGTTCGACGTTATCGTTAAGGCTGTAGGCGGCGGTATTTCCGGTCAGGCTGGTGCTATCCGTCACGGTATTTCAAGAGCATTGGTTGAAGCTGATGAAGAAGGAGAGCGGATTCCTCACACGTGACGCACGTATGAAGGAAAGAAAGAAGCCGGGTCTCAAGAAGGCAAGAAAGGCTTCACAGTTCTCAAAGCGTTAATCGTTATCCGATTTACTACAGAACTTCAAAGGTCGTTCCGTTTGGAACGGCCTTTTTCTTTGTTGACACTATAACACGACGGTGTTATATTTTAGTTAATATAACACGGCTGTGTTATACCTTGTGCAAGGAGATATTGTTATGAATAGTGGTTTTAAAGATGCATTAAATGACAGTGGAATGACTATGTATAGTCTTTCCAAGCAGACCGGACTTCCATATACGACCATCAACAGGCTGGTAAATGAGAAATTAAGTATTAACAACTGCAATGCCGGCGCAGTATTCAAGATAGCCTCAGCACTTGGTGTTCAGATGGAAGTCCTGATGAGAGGCGAGTGTGTTTACACACTGGATGAGATAGCTGAACGGATTGCCCCTGTAGCAAAAAAATACAATATCCCCAAAGTTTATATTTTCGGTTCCTATGCAAGAGGAGAAGCAAATCCTGACAGCGATGTTGATCTGATGATAGAGGTGGGTACTCTTCATGGGCTTGAAGTAATTGGTGCATTGGAAGATTTTAAAAATGTACTGAAAAAACCGGTTGATCTGATTACAACCAGGTCATTAACTCAAGAACGAACTCAGGACTATTCAAAAATCTTTATTGAAAACTTAGAAAAGGAGAAGCGAGTGATATATGGATAAACGCGATGAACAGATTCTTCTGCACATCTATACGCATTGTAAAGATTTAGAAGGATTTATAAACCGATTTGGAAACACAATAGATAACTTTAAGAAAGACAGAGCTTTCTATAATTCTGTATGCATGTCATTAATGCAGATCAGTGAGTTATCAAGAAATCTTACCAGTGAATTTATTGAAAGCACTCGGGAACAGATTTCATGGAGTGCCGTTAAAGGATTGAGAAACTGGATTGCACATGAATATATGGATCTTGATATGGACATAATTTGGGAAACTGCTACAGATGATATCCCGGTACTTTTAAAACTGTGTAAGGAATGCCTGAATAAAGAAGAATAAGCTGTATTAAGTATCTTTTGCTATTTATCCTCTTTGAATGTAGAATTACTACGCAAAGGAAGGATAAGGCATGATAACTTTCAAGACTACATCTCCGGAACAGACAGAAAGATTTGGCTATGAACTTGCCAAGTCTCTTGTTGCCGGAGATGTTATCGCATTGACAGGAGATCTGGGTGCGGGAAAGACATGTCTTACAAGAGGCATTTCAGGCGGCCTCGGTTCCACATCCCATGTATCGAGTCCTACTTTTACCATCGTTAACGAATACGAAGGCGGAAGACTTATGCTCTTCCACTTTGATACATACAGACTTTCAGGTCCTGAAGATTTCCTTATGAGCGGGCTTGATGAGTATTTTTTCAGAGGCGGCGTGTGTGTCATCGAATGGAGTGACATAATAGAGGAACTGTTGCCTGAAGACACGATTAAGATGACAATAACAGGTGACGGCAACACGAGAAATTTCGCGTGTGAGTCAGGTGAGAAGCACATAAATTATATTAAAGAGGCAGCTGAAAAGGCGGGAGCAGAGATCGAAGAATGAGATTACTTGTCTGTGATACATCAAACAGTAACTGCAGTGCCGGAATATTTGAAGACGGCAAGGAGATCTGCTACGAGCTTTCTTTTGAAACGCTGACTCATTCAGAGACATTCATGCCTCTGGTCCACAGGGTAATGGAGAAAGCGAAGATCAAGCACGAAGACTTAGATGGTTATGCTGTAACTGTCGGTCCGGGTTCATTTACCGGAATAAGGATAGGGCTTGCTGCGGTTAAGGGCATGGCACTTGCTTCAGGCAAAAAGTGCATAGCCGTATCTTCCACAGAAGCACTCGCGAGATCGTGCGAGAATGCGACCATGACTCCCAAAAATGAGACGCTGATCGTTCCGGCGATCGATGCCAGGAACAACAGGGTTTTCGCGCAGGCGGCAGAAGATGACACGTTAAGATCTTTGCTGGCCGAAGATGCATACGATGCCGATGCATTCGTCGCAAAGATCGAGAAAATACCTGAGATAATCTATGGTGCTAGACGCCAGATCATAGTCGTGGGAAGCGGCGCAAACGTAATGAAGAAAGCTTTTGAGAAAGCAAAGTCCGGACTTAATATCTACTATGCGCCGGGCGCTGCGATAATGCCCAAGGGTGTTGCGCTTGCTGCATTTGCAAGCGGCAAACTTATCGATGCAAGAGATTTAAAAGCATCTTATTGTGCCGTTTCACAGGCTGAAAGGCTTAAGAAGAATGGCTGAGCCTGAGATAATCATCAGACCCGCTGAACTTGATGACGTATCTGAGATCATGGAACTTGAGACCGGTTCCATCGTTCATCCGTGGGAAAGAAAAGCGATCGAATCACTTATAACCGATGACAATAAAAGATGCCTCGTTGCCGTAGCTGACGGAAAGATCGCAGGTTATGTCGGTGCTGAATCAGTGCTTGATGAGAGCAACATCGGCAACATCGTAACGCAAAAGGAATTCAGGGGAAAAGGCATCGGCACAAAGCTTTTCCGGGCGATGTTAGATGAGCTTAAAGCATCCGGGATCGTGAAGGTTTTTCTCGAGGTTGAGCACGATAACGTTCCCGCGTTAAGACTTTATGAGAAGCTCAAATTTGTGAAATACGGTCACAGACGTGATTATTATGGTTCAGGCAAGGATGCTGTCCTGATGAGCCTGGATCTTGATTGATATTTTTACCAAAAGGTTTTGTCAAAACCCATTCATTTGGGGTAAATAGTCGAAATTGGGCAAATCGGCCCGTTTTCTGTTGATTTTCGAAAGACTCAAAAATATACTTATGAGGTATTTAAAGAGGGGTGTACCTGATTATGACTAAAGAAAAGATTGTTTTTGATTGTGAAGATGCTTTGCAGATGAAGGCCGTTGCGGTCATGATTCAGAAAGCTTCACAGTTCCACAGCACAATCTATATTGTCCGCAGTGGCAGAAGAGCTAATGCGAAGAGCTTGTTGGGTGTTATGTCCCTCGGTATCGAGAACGGCGCCGAGATCGAGATAGAAGCTAACGGCGACGATGAGAAGGAAGCTTGCGACGCACTTCTTGCCCATCTTAAGAATCCTAAGATCGCAGTGTAATGCCCGCCGGTAAATTCGACGCGCGTCTGGACACTGTTCCATTAAGCCCCGGAGTGTACCTTATGAAGGACTCTTCGGGCTGTGTTATTTATGTAGGTAAAGCAAAAAAACTCAGGAACAGACTGAAGAGTTATTTCGGAGGCGGCACGATATCCAGTCCCAAGGTAAGGGCGATGGTATCCCATGTTGCCGATTTTGAATACACGGTCGTAGGCTCCGAACCTGAGGCGCTCCTGCTCGAAAATAATCTCATCAAGAGATACCAGCCAAAGTACAATATCCTGCTCCGTGACGATAAAGGATATCCTTATATCTGCGTCACTTTGAACGAAGCATATCCGAGAGTTTTCAAGGCATTCAGGCCTGACCCCGAAGCGCGCAAAAAGGGTGCGAGATACTACGGTCCCTACATGGGTTCCGACTGCTTTGAAGTATTGAAAGCGATCAATGACATCTTCCCGTTAAAGCGTTGCAAGAAGATCTTCCCGAGAGACATCGGCAAGGAAAGACCCTGCCTTAACTATCACATCGGAAAGTGCATGGCGCCTTGTCTCGGCACGGTAAAAAGTGACGATTACCGCAACATGGTAAATCAGATCGTGCAGTTCTTTGAAGGTAAATACGACGGCATCGAGAAAGACATTAAAGCACAGATGGAAGTGTGCTCTGAGAACCTCGAATTCGAGAAAGCGGGAGCATTAAGGGACAGACTTTACGCGCTCCGAGCAATCCGCCAGAACCAGAGAGTTTACCTTGATATTGAGCGCGATGTTGATGCCATAGGACTTTATTCCGACTGCGGTGAGACGTGCGTAAGAAAGCTCGAATTGAGACAGGGAAGAATAGTAGGTTCGTCAACATATTTCTTTGCGGGTGAAGAAGGCGATCAGGAAGAGATCTTAATGAATTTTCTGATGCAGTATTACGAAGATGCGCCGTTCATTCCGCCGCTCATTCTGGTGCCTTTTACGATGGAGGAAAACGATCTCGAAGTCATCGAGAAAACGCTCACTGAAAAGCTAGGGAAAAACTGCAGGCTTCATGTTGCAGAGCGCGGCGAATTAAGAGAACTTGCAGATCTCGCAAAGAACAATGCGCGTGAGATGATGGTAAGAAGGATCTTGAGGGGCGGCGCTGCAAATGCTGATCCGTCAGTGCCTTTGAGATATCTTGAAGAACTTTTGGGCGCACCGCAGGGAAGACTTTCGAGAGCAGAATCTTTCGATATTTCAAACCTCGGAAATGACGACATCTGCGCCGGCATGGTCGTGTTCAAAGATGGCCGCGCGGACAAGCAGTCCTACAGATTATTCAAGATGAAAAGAGTCGAATCGCAGGACGACTACCAGTCGATGAGAGAGACTCTCGAGAGAAGATTTTCGCACAACGAAGAAGACGGATTTAAGTATCCGGATATCATATTGGTCGACGGCGGAAAAGGACAGCTTGAAGCAGTTGCATCAGTCGTAAGATCCATGAAGGGAACAGAGGATATCTATCTTGCCGGCATGGTCAAAAATGACAGGCATAAGACTGCGGGAATCGTTTTCGAAGACGGACGCGAGATAAGGCTTGAAGGAAGAACCCTTACCGACAGCGAGATGGGTCTTTTGAGATTCCTTACGACTGTACAGAACGAAGTCCACAGGTTCGCGATCTCATATCAGCATAAACTTGCAGGCAAACGCAACATCAGATACAAGCTCGAAAACATCGAGGGAATAGGTCCTGCAAAGCGCAAGAATCTGCTCTCGCATTTTGGTACAATAAAAGCCGTGGAAAATGCGACCGAAGAGCAGCTTAAAGAAGTTAAAGGTATTTCGGACAAGGACGCTTCGGCAATTTATCAGTATTTCCACTAAGGAGTATTGATGGCAATCTATGCACTGGCAGATCTTCACCTGTCCCTGAGTATCCCCGGCAAAACGATGGAGGTATTCGGTTCATCCTGGGGTGATTATATCTCGAGGGTAAAGGATAACTGGGAAAGCACAGTTACCGGTGCTGACACGGTGCTCATTGCAGGCGATATTTCCTGGTCAACATATATCGACAAAGCCGATGAGGATTTCCGCTTCATATCAGAACTTCCCGGAAGAAAACTTCTCTCACGCGGCAACCACGATTACTGGTGGACGACGATGAGGAAGATGGAAGAGTATTTTGCTTCCAACGGCTTTAATAATCTTGAGCTCGTAAGGACCAATGTCACCGAAGCTGACGGCTGCCTCATATCAGGCACGAGAGGCTGGATGATCGAGACAAAAGAAAGTCTTGAAGGTTCTGATAATAGGAAGATCTATGAGCGCGAAAAGTTAAGGATAAAGATGTGCATCGACGAGCTCGTTAAGGCCGATCCTGAGCACGGTAAAAAGCACATCATGATGATCCACTATCCGCCTGTAACTTCCAGGATGGATTTCACCGAATTTGCCGACATGATGGCTGAAGGCGGCATCGATATCTGCGTTTACGGACATCTTCACGGAACTGCCCACAAGAAAGCTTACGAGGGCGATTATAAGGGTATGAAACTCATCTGCTCTTCTGCTGATTACGTCGGGTTTAAACCGGTCAGGGTAATCTGAGCAAAAACGGGTGATTTCAAGGAGCCCGAAAAACACCCCGGAAAAATTTTTTCGAGTCCGCAAACGTAATGAATTAAGGCGTTTGCGGGACAGATAAATTATCTTTGATAGACATCGCTATATATATAATATATAATACTTTTGGGCTTAAAGCAGAGGGATATCCCTTGTGCGCAAGCCCGTTTTTGTCTATATCTTCATTAGGGGTAATCACATGGCATACTCGATGACAGGCTTCGGCCGTGGCGAGAAAGTTTACGACACCAGAAAATACAATATTGAACTGAAATCCGTTAATTCCAGATTCTGCGATATATCGATCAGAATGCCCAGAATGTTCAACTATCTTGACGGTGATATCCGCCGCATAGTTACGGACAGACTCTTAAGAGGCAAGATCGACATCTTCATCAATTACGAAGACCAGGGTGAGGCAGGCCAGACTGTCACGGTTAATTCCGGTCTTGCAAAGGAATACTCCGAAGCTGCAAAGGCTATCAGCGCAGTTACCGGAAGAGAAGATGATTTCGGCGTTGCAAGGATCGCAACGATGCAGGACGTGCTTAGCGTCACGCAGAACCAGATCGATGAGGAGGCTGCTTCAAAAGAACTTCTTGAGACATTGAATCTTGCGATCGACGGAATGCTCGCGATGAGAAAGAGAGAAGGCGACAACCTGGTTGTTTCCATCCTTTCCAAGATCGATTCACTCGAAGGGATCAGAGGCGAAGTCGTAACAAGAGCACCTGAAGTTGTTGAAGCATATAAGCAGAAGCTTTCAGCAAGGATCAACGAGATCTTAACAAGCGACCAGAGAGAATTTTACGACGATAACCGTCTTGCTGCAGAAGTTGCGATCTTTGCAGACAAGTGCGCAATCGATGAGGAGATGGCAAGACTTTCATCCCACTTCTCGCAGGCCAGAAAGATCCTTGCAGAAGAAGGTCCCGTCGGCAAGAAGATGGATTTCTTAGTTCAGGAGATCAACCGCGAGGTTAACACAACGGGAAGCAAGGCCAATGACATCGAGATCACTTCAAGAGTTCTTTCCATGAAGAACCTCGTCGAAGAGATCAGGGAACAGATTCAGAATCTCGTATAACGGAAGGCAGAAAATGGCATCTGGATTTATAGACATCGGCTTCGGAAATATTGCACAGGCATCACGCATCATCTGCGTCGCTGCCGCTGAGTCTTCACCCGTAAGACGCATGATGCAGGATTCAAAAGACAGGGGAATGCTCGTCGACTGCTGTGCCGGTAAGAAGTGCAAGTCGGTAATAGTAACTGACAGCGGACTCGTATTAACATCAGCACTTGCTACATCAGAGATAAAGGAGATGCTGGGATGAGTGATTTCAGAGGATTGATAGTAGCAGTATCCGGTCCTTCAGGTGTCGGCAAGGGCACGGTCCTTGCGAGAGTTGAAGAACTTTTGGAACAGGCTAATCCTGGAAGCGTAGGACATTCGATCTCTGTTACGACGAGAGCTCCGAGAGGCCAGGAAAAAGACGGCGTCGAATATTATTTCAGGACTACGGAACAGTTCGAGCAGATGATCAAAGACGGCAAGATAGTCGAGTACGACAAGTATGTTGATAACTACTATGGCACACCGTCAGACCCGCTCGCCGAGATGGTAGGAAAAGGCCAGGATGTTCTTTTCGATATCACGATAGAAGGCAGCCTCGCGCTCAACAGAAAATTTGACGATGACACGGTCACGATATTCATCCTTCCCCCTTCAATGGAAGTGCTCGAGAACAGACTGAGGGGAAGAGGCACCGAGACTGAAGAGAAGATCCGGAAAAGACTCGAACAGGCAAAGTCAGAGATCGAACGTGCAGGTGAATTTGAGTACATAGTAACCAACGACGATCTCGAGAAAGCGGCAAGAGACATTCTTGCGATTATCACCGCTGAAAAGCTTAAAGCTTCGAAGAATATACACACAGCTAAAGAACTTGAATAAAAGGAGAAGAGAGGTAAAAAGATGTTAACAGATCCTTCAATCGAGAAACTCAAAGAGAAGTCAGCAAGCCCTTACGACCTTACTGTTTTGGTAAGTAAGCGTGCAAGAGAACTGACAGACGGCGCACAGCCCATGATCGACGGCGAGGGTGCAGCAAATGTTGTATCACTTGCTTGCCGTGAAGTTGCTGCTGACAAGGTCGTTGCAGTAAAGGGTGATGTAGAGGATGAAGCTGTCATCCCGATCACAAGAGAAGAGAAGATCAGAAGAAGAGAAGAAGCTGAGAACAGAAGAAAGATGCTCGAGGAAGAAAGAGCAGAGAGAATGTCTGCTTCCGGCGGTCTTAACTCCAAGGGTCTTGATGACCTTATCGATGCTTTGGCAGGCGGCGCTTCCGAAGAAGAGGAAGTCGTTTACGAAGGCGAAGGCGCTGACGATTCAGCAGAAGACGAAGAATAATCTCAAGGGAGAATTTGATTTAGTATGGCAGTAGAGAAAACAATGGATAAGATAGTCTCCTTGGCTAAGATCAGAGGCTTTGTTTATCCCGGTTCAGACATCTACGGCGGTCTCGCAAATTCATGGGACTACGGCCCGTTAGGTGTCCAGCTTAAAAATAACGTTAAGGCAGCATGGTGGAAGAAGTTCGTCCAGGAGAGCCCCTACAATGTAGGACTCGATGCTGCGATCATCATGAACCCCAAGACATGGGTCGCTTCAGGCCACGTCGGCGGATTCTCCGATCCTCTTATCGACTGCAAGCAGTGCAAGGCACGTCAGAGAGCTGATAACCTTGTAGAGGATTGGAATAAGGAAAACGGAATCGAGAACGTACCTGTTGAAGGTATGAGCCCTGAAGAGATGGTAGCTTATATCAGAGAGAAGAACATTCCCTGTCCTGTATGCGGCGGCCACAACTTCACGGATATCCGTAAGTTCAACCTCATGTTCAAGACATTCATCGGTGTTACCGAGGATTCAACTTCAGAAGTTTACTTGAGACCTGAGACAGCCCAGGGTATCTTCGTTAACTTCGCTAACGTTCAGCGTTCAGCAAGAAAGAAGATCCCCTTCGGTATCTGCCAGATCGGTAAGTCTTTCCGTAACGAGATCACACCCGGTAACTTCATCTTCCGTACAAGAGAGTTCGAGCAGATGGAGTTAGAGTTCTTCTGCGAACCCGGCACAGACCTCGAGTGGTTTGATTACTGGAAGACATTCTGCCACGATTGGCTCATCAATCTCGGTATCAAGGAGTCTGAACTCCGTACAAGAGATCACGCCAAAGAAGAGCTCGCTTTCTATTCCAGAGCTACAACAGACTTCGAGTTTGCTTTCCCTTTCACAGACTGGGGCGAACTTTGGGGTATCGCTGACCGTACAGATTACGATCTTAAGCAGCACATGGAATTCTCCAAGCAGGATCTCACATACTTCGATCCGGCAAAGAACGAGAAGTACGTTCCTTACGTTATCGAACCATCACTCGGTGCAGACCGTGTAACTCTCGCTTTCCTCTGCTCTGCTTACGATGAGGAAGAGCTCGAAGGTGGCGACGTTAGAACAGTTATGCACTTCCATCCTTTCCTCGCACCCATCAAGATCGGTGTGCTCCCGCTTTCTGCAAAGCTCACTGATAAGGCTCAGCCTATTTTCGAGAAGCTCTCGAAAAAGTACATGTGCGAGCTTGATGACCGTCAGTCGATCGGTAAGCGTTACAGAAGACAGGACGAGATCGGTACTCCTTACTGCGTAGTTTACGATTTCGATTCCGAGAATGACGGCTGCGTAACCATCAGAGAAAGAGACTCAATGAAGAACGTCGAGTACGAGCCCGGAAACATCAGATTCCCTATCGATAAACTCGATGAATTTTTCTCGGATAAGTTCGATTTTTAAGGAGCATATCTGTTAAAATAAACTGATAAGTTTTTAGCGGGCTAAACAGCCACATGAGAAACAAAAGAATCCAATAAATGAAAGGCGGATAAAAAGAATGACAAAGTACGTTTACCTGTTCACCGAAGGCAACGGAAATATGCGCGAACTCCTCGGAGGTAAGGGCGCTAACCTTGCTGAGATGACAAACATCGGTCTTCCTGTTCCTCAGGGATTCACGATCAGCACAGAGGCTTGCACAAAGTACTACGAAGACGGCCGTCAGATCAATGACGAGATCATGGGCCAGGTTATGGAGTACATCGTAAAGCTCGAAGAGATCACAGGAAAGAAGTTTGGTGATCTCGAGAACCCTCTCCTCGTTTCCGTAAGATCCGGTGCAAGAGCATCAATGCCTGGTATGATGGACACAATCCTCAACCTCGGTCTTAACGAGCAGGTTGTTGACGTTATCGCTACAAAGTCCGGTAACCCCAGATGGGCTTGGGACTGCTACAGAAGATTCATCCAGATGTATTCCGACGTTGTTATGGAAGTCGGTAAGAAGTATTTCGAAGAGCTCATCGACAAGATGAAGGCTGAAAGAGGAGTTAAGCAGGACGTTGAGCTTACTGCTGACGACCTCAAGGAACTCGCTTCACAGTTCAAGGCTGAGTACAAGGCAAAGATCGGCACAGACTTCCCTACAGATCCTAAGGAACAGCTCGTTGGCGCTATCAAGGCTGTATTCAGATCATGGGACAACCCGAGAGCTAACGTTTACAGAAGAGACAACGATATCCCTTATTCATGGGGTACAGCAGTTAACGTTCAGTCCATGGCATTCGGTAACATGGGTGACGACTGCGGTACAGGCGTTGCTTTCACAAGAGACCCTGCTACAGGTGAGAAGGG
>CADAIP010000027.1 GCA_902787975.1 Oscillospiraceae bacterium | reverse complement strand
TATCCCTGCTGACAAGCTCTGCCAGATCACAATCGCTTATGAGCCTATCTGGGCTATCGGCACAGGCAAGACAGCTACAGACGAGCAGGCTGAGGAAGTTTGCAAGTTCATCCGTGGCGTTATCGCTGAGCTCTATTGCCCTAAGTGCGCTGAGGCTATCACGATCCAGTACGGCGGATCCTGCAATGCCAAGAATGCTGCAGGCCTCTTCGCTCAGGCTGACATCAACGGCGGTCTCGTTGGTGGTGCTTCTCTCAAGGCTGAGGATTTCTCCATCATCTGCAACGCATAATTCACGTATAACGAATTGACTTATCAGGGCCCGTGCTTTTCATAAGCGCGGGCTCTTTTCGTGTGTTCGGAATGACGTTCTTTTATCTCAAGGAACAGCCGTACGTAAATCGTACAGTAAGTCAGTGCAATTACTGTACAAAATACGTATTTTTGGGCGTAAATACGTAAATCGTACAGTAGTTGGAGCAATTTACTGTATGTTTTACGTACTCGAAGTTTACACACAAAAAATCCCCCTGATGAACGCTTCACCGGGGGGATATATTTTATGAATTCACGAAAACTCAGTTCTTTGAAAGATACTCGTCGATGCCCTTGGCAGCAGACTTTCCTGCGCCCATCGCGAGGATAACCGTTGCTGCGCCCGTTACCGCATCGCCGCCTGCGAAAACACCTTCTCTTGTGGTCATCTCCGACTCGTTGACGATGATGCCGCCGCGCTTGTTTGTCTCAAGGCCTGCTGTTGTCGTCTTGATAAGAGGATTAGGTGATGTGCCGAGTGACATGATGACTGCATCGCACTCAATGGTGAACTCAGAACCTTCAACCGGGACAGGTGATCTTCTGCCTGATGCATCAGGCTCGCCTAATTCCATGCGGATGCACTTGCATCCTGTTACCCAGCCGTTCTCGTCAGCAATGATCTCAACGGGGTTGGTGAGAAGGTCGAAGATGATGCCTTCTTCTTTTGCATGATGGACTTCTTCAACACGTGCAGGGAGCTCAGCTTCCGAACGGCGGTATACGACATGTACTTCAGCGCCGAGACGCTTGGCCGTACGTGCTGCATCCATTGCAACGTTGCCGCCGCCTACGATGACAGCTTTCTTTGCTCTCATGATGGGTGTTCTCGAATCGGGTGAGAAAGCACCCATGAGGTTTGATCTTGTGAGATATTCGTTTGCGGAGAATACGCCTAAAGACTGCTCTCCGGGGATGTTCATGAAGCGGGGGAGACCTGCGCCTGAGCCGATGAATACAGCGGAGAAGCCTTCCTTCTCGAACAGGTCGTCGATCGTAAGGGAGCGGCCGATGACTGCGTCAGTTACTATCTCAACGCCAAGACTCTTAACGTTCTCGATCTCCTTTGCAACGACCTTATCCTTAGGGAGACGGAATTCGGGGATGCCGTAAACGAGTACGCCGCCTGCCTTGTGGAGAGCCTCGAAAATGGTTACGTCATAGCCGAGCTTTGCGAGGTCGCCAGCGCAAGTAAGACCTGAAGGACCGGCGCCGATGACAGCGACTTTCTTGCCCTTCTTGACCAGGTCAGCAGGAAGCTTAGGCTTGATGCCCATATCCTTTGCGGTGTCTGCTACGAATCTTTCGAGACGTCCGATGGATACTGCTTCGCCCTTAACACCTCTGATGCACTGTGCTTCGCACTGTGTTTCCTGGGGACATACACGGCCGCATACAGCGGGGAGTGAAGAGGACAGTGAGATTACGTTATATGCTCCCTCAACATCGCCGTCCTTGAGCTTGGAGATGAAGCCCGGAATATTGATGGATACAGGGCAGCCCTGCATACAACGTGCATTCTTGCAGTTAAGGCAGCGGGATGCTTCAAGTACTGCTTCTTCTTTTGTATAGCCGAGATTAACCTCGTCGAAGTTTGTGGCACGGACCTTGGGATCCTGCTCTGAAACCGGTACTTTCTTTAATACGTCAAATTCCATTTTCCTGATCCCCCTTATGAACACATGCCGCAGCCGCCGCTGTGAGTATCGCCTTCGGTGAGCCTTAACATGAGCTCGCCTTCCTGGGTCTTATAAAGACGTGAACGCTGAAGTGCCTGATCGAAATCAACCAGATGACCGTCAAACTCGGGACCGTCAACACATGCGAACTTGACTTCGCCGTCTACGAGAAGTCTGCAGGCGCCGCACATTCCGGTGCCGTCCACCATTATGGTGTTCATTGAGATTACCGTGTGGATGCCGAGCTTCTTTGTGAGCTGGCATGCGAACTTCATCATAATGACGGGTCCGATTACTACGCAGTGGTCGTAGTGCTTGCCTTCATCCCAGAGCTGCTGGAGGGCGACACAAACGTTGCCGTGGATACCGTATGAACCGTCATCGGTTGCGAAGTAGAGATTCTCGGTGACTGCTCTCATCTCGTCTTCGAGGATGAGCAGGTCCTTTGTCCTGGCGCCCTGGATACAGTCGACATTTACGCCGTTTTCGTGAAGCCACTGAAGCTGGTTATAAACGGGTGCGGTACCGACTCCGCCTGCGATGAAGAGGATCTTCTTTTTCTTGAGCTCTTCGATGGGAAGGTCGCAAAGATCTGAAGGGCGGCCCAAAGGACCTACGACATCGGCAAAGCATTCGCCGACTTCAACGCGGCTCATGCGCTCGGTCTCGGCACCGACTGTCTGGAAGACTATCGTGACGATACCCTTTTCTCTGTCAAAATCGCAGACTGTAAGAGGAATTCTCTCGCCATCTTTATCGACGCGGATGATAAGGAACTGTCCGGGCATTGCCTTTCCCGCAACGAGCGGAGCAACAACGTCCATACGCCATACCTTATCGGCCAGCTTTGTCTTCGATACTATCTCGAACATATATCTATTCCCTCCTAGGTAAACTGTATGTAGTTGAGAATGATCCTGAAGATCACGCATATAGTAACATACTACAATACAAGTTCAAATATTATAAAACATTTTAAATTTTTAATGTTTTATATTCTATGATAAATAGCAAAAATCTCAAAACCGTAAATTCAAGCAACGCTGTGGCAATTGTGACAGGCGAAAAGATGTTAGAATAACAGGTAATAAGCAAGGCAAAAAGCCCGCACGGGAGGAATTTAAGATGGCACAGATCAATCCGCAGAGAATGGCATACGTCAGTTCAACAGGCAATGGTTATAAGACAGTGGCATTCTTTTATCCGTCATCTGCTCCCGAGATAAAAGGTGTTGTCCAGATATGTCACGGAATGGCCGAATACATTGCGCGCTACGAAGAGATGATCGCCGAGCTTAACGAAGCCGGATATCACGTCTGCGGAATGGATATGCCGGGTCACGGACAGACTTATTTCCTGAACGAGGAGAAGGGCTATCCCAAAGGATATTTCGGAGGTGCGAAAAACAGCTGGCAGATGCTCCTGACAGACGAGATGGGCCTTCACGAATATGCAGTTGAGAAATTCGGCAGGAAAGGCCTTAAGTACATTCTCTATGGACACTCAATGGGTTCATTTGTCGTAAGGTCGATCTACTCCACTCCAAGATACAACAAGCAGTTCGACGGATATGTATTCTCATCGACAATGGGTCCGAACCCTGCTGTGGGATTCGGAAAATTCCTGGCAAGTGTTGCATGTGTTTTCGGAGGGAAGAAGAGAAAGAACCATCTGCTCAACGTCATCGCATTCGGCAGCTACACCAAGCGCATAAAGAATCCGAAGTCGGGCCTCGACTGGTTGTCCACTGATGAGAATGAAGTCAAAAAGTACGCTGAAGATCCCATGTGCGGATTTACATTTACGAGCGACGGATTCAGAACCCTGTTTAGCATAATATCATTCATGCAGAGCAAGACCGCATATGCACAGTTACCTGACCGCCCGTGTTTCTTTGCTTATGGCAGCGAGGATCCCGTCGGAAGTTACGGAACCGGTGTTGAGAAAGTAATTGCAAAGATGACTGAAGCCGGCGCACATGTAAAGTCAAAGAACTACGGCGCTTACCGTCACGAGCTCATGAATGAGCCCGAAGTAAAAGCGCAGTACTTTAAAGACCTTATTGAATACTTCGACGAAGTACAGATTGCCGCGTTAACCTAAGCTGATCACCAGTTCGTTGCTTGTGAACTCGATGGAAGTACCGTAGCTGAGTTTCTCGGGTACAGACTCGGACAAGCCTACGACATTGAAGATTCCTGACAATACAAGCTTCTTGGTTCCGCCGAGATTCTGTGTGCGGACCGTGATCTTGTTGCCTGCAACTTCAGCCGTGATAATGCCTGAACCCTGGCCGCCGTCAGCGAATACTTCGCAAGCAGCTGTAGTTCCGTTGCCGAGGCCGAAGCATGAGAATGTAAGGTTATCGAGCGAACCGATTCCCGCATTGGAATCAGGCGTTCTTGTAGGTACGATGGAATTAGGACGTACAAATACAGGAACGGTGTTGGAAGCGATCTTGCGTGAAAGGTAACGCGGTCCCTGAATCTTCTCGTGTGTCATGAAATCGGTCCAGATTCCTGAAGGAATATAGACTCTGATATTGTCGCTGGCGGTCGTTACCGGAGCAACGAGAAGTGATGCACCGAGCATGTATTCGGAATCGAAAGCAGCTGCCGCAGGATCTCCAGCAAACTCAATCGCCATCGCACGGATGACAGGTGTGCCGTACTTAACGTTTTCGCAAAGACTTGAATAGATATAGGGAGCAAGGCCTGTTCTGATTGCGTTGAAGGCCTTGATAGAATCGAGAGTCTTAGCATCTTCCAGGAACTTCAGTGTGCCCTTGAATCTTGCATGAGGAGCATATGCAGCATATCCTGTCCAGCGCTCGAAAAGCTTGGGATTAGTGAGATCCTTTGCGGGAATGTCGATGTTTACTCCGCCAAAGCCCGTGAGACCGTAAGAAATGGAATTCTTAACAGCTGCGGAAAGATCGGAGAAATCAGGTGTCATTGTTGTGTAGATGTTGGTGTAAGGCGCATGCTGGTCACCGGAGAAAACAGAATCGGCGATAATGAATGAGCCCAGACGTCCACGCTCACGTGATGACAGTCCGCTGAGATCGGAATTGATGATCGAGGTGTAATATGCGAGGTATCCGTCTTTACTGGAGGCTTTCTCGAAAGATTCGGAAAGTGAATTCGTGAAGTTGGATTCGAAAACAGAGAAGCCGTCTCTTGCGAGATTTGTACATGCATTGATGAACCAGCTTCTTGCATCCGGAATATTAAGGTCAAGAAGTGCGACGCCACCCTTGTCAGCATCACAGAGAACAGCATTTCCGTCAGGTGATGAGAGGAAACAGCCTGTATCCAAAAGATCGGAATATTCAGGAGCTCTTTCTGAAATGAAAGGATTAATGCCGATACCGATGACGACTCCGAGATCGGATGCAGCTCTGGCAAAACCTATAGGGTCGGGGAATCTTACAGTGTCCCATGTGAAACCATAAGGTGCGTAGTCGGGGTGCCATGAATTGCCAAGCCAGATCTCGCTTACAGTAACTCCTGAACTCCTGGCATTCTTTATTGCATCAATGATGCCCTGTGCTGTCAGAGTATAGTCATCGTCTAATGCCAGTGAGATTCCGGCAGTTGTATATGAGAGGGCAGGTGTACGGCCGTTAAGCTGGCTGAAGATCTCAAGGATCTCAACAAGGGTGTCACCTGCGATGATGCTGTATTCAATCTCTTCGCTCTCTGCTTCGAAGCTCAGTTTGCCGCTGTCAGAACCGACATCGAAAGTAACGGGACGGTTCGTATTTACGAAGAGACCATACTTGGAATCAGAGAGGATGAAAGGAACAAAACCCTTTCCGGGATTACTCCTGTTATTGCACTTAACGATCTGGCCGTTCTTTACGATGGAAACGCCTGCGCTGCCCAAACCGTAGATCAGTTCTCTTGAACCGAGATTGAATGATGCGCCTGTGCATGCATCAGGTGCTAACGCATAGCTGCTCTCTGTGCCTGAAGATGTCTTATAGAAGACAGGCATATATGCTGTCTGGGCGCAGAGCTCATTTCCGCAATAAATGAATTTGATAGCAAATGTTTTCTTATTTATATGTGCTTCAAAATGGCCTGTTTTGAATGCGAGATAATCACCCATGTCATCGAGCGTGCCCGTAGTGGGAACGAGATTGATCGCTGAATCTCCTTTTGAACGCGGTGTTGCGTGGTGGTTGGTAACCTTAACAGTGATCAGATTATTTGCAGGAGAGAAGACCGATATGGTCATTCTGCCTTTCGTATCCTTAAAGCTTCCCGTGCCGCCTGTGAGAGCTTCGGAATATTCCTGACATTCACAGCCGATCTTGAGTGTGTTGTCCTCATAATAAACGGAATCAATCTGATAAGGTTTTCTCGTAAAGACCATATTATCCCTCCTCGCGAAAAGCACGCTTTTTAATAAACACAATAATTATATCCAAACTACTATGTTTAAATTATTTCAAGAATATGACGATTCGAATTATAATTAAGTCATGATTATCAATGATTCAGGCATTGCGGAAATGATCCCTCCATATGTATCGGAGATCCTCACACTGATCGGATCTTCCGGCCATAAAGCTTATGTGGCCGGCGGCGCCGTGCGTGATATTGTTTTAGGAAAGACTCCCCACGACTATGACATAGCGACATCAGCAAAGCCTGATGAGACAGTAAGCATTTTCGAAAAGGCCGGAATAAACTATTACGACAATGCCGCAAAACACGGCACGGTTACAGCCGTCACTTCCGGAGGAGATGTTGAGGTTACGACTTTCAGGGAAGACGGTTCTTACTCTGATATGAGAAGACCTGATGAAGTAGTTTTCAAGACAACGATTGGGGAAGACGTCAGGCGCAGAGATTTTACCATCAATGCAATGTACATGGATTCTGAAGGAAGAATATACGATCCCGAAGGCGGTCAGGAAGACTGCGCAAAGCAGCTTATACGTGCAGTAGGCGATCCCGATGAACGTTTCCGTGAAGATGCGCTCAGGATCTTGCGCGCAATAAGGTTCTGTTCAAAGCTCGGCTTTGAGATAGAGCCGGTTACACTTAGCGCCATGGAGAACCATGCTGACGAATTAAAGAAAATATCCGGCGAGAGGATAGCGGCTGAACTCATCGGAATCGTGACCGGCAAATATGCTCCCAAGGCAATCAGGACAGGATGCAGCGTGTTAAGCGTGATAATTCCTGAAATAGGTGAGTGCAAAGGATTTGAACAGCACTCCAAATACCATGACAGAGATGTGCTTGAACACACGCTTGATGTTCTGGCTGAGATTCCTTATGAGGCAGATGCCGGCCGTGATCCTGAACTGGCTATGGCTGCCCTTTTTCATGATCTCGGAAAGCCCGTATGCTTCAGGTTCGATGAAGACGGCACGGGTCACATGAAAGGGCATCCGCGTGTCAGTGAAGAAATTGCGTTAAGAGTTCTCAATGAACTGAAATACCCAAAGCAGTTCATTAACAATGTCAGTTTGCTGGTAAGACTTCATGACACGTATATAAAACCGGACAGGGTACAGGTACATAAGTTTATGAGTATGTATCCTGACGAGATACAGAATAAACTTAAAGTCCTTCAGAGAGCGGACATCCTTGCGCATTCGCCTTTGGGACTGAACAGGATAAACCGTCTTGAAGAACTGAATGCTATATCCGAAGAACTGAAATCTTCCGGTGCGGTATTTAGTATAAAGGACCTGGAAATAGACGGTAACGATATCATCTCTCTGGGTGTGGACAAAGGACCCCGCGTAGGCGAAATCTTATCAGAACTATTTGATTTGTATCTTGAAGAAAAATGCCCGAATTCTAAGTCAAATTTGCTAGTTGAAGCCCAAAAACTCATATCGAAAAAAAACAATTAAATAGTTTGTAACATATTGTTTATATCGTGCTCAAAAAGTTAGTGTCTTGGTGATTGAATTGTAAAAAACCGCTCCCGTATAATCAGTGTATCAACAGGAAAACCTTGATGATAAAAGGGAGCGTGATCTATATGAAAAAAATGAGAAATGGAAAAAGAGGTTTTACCCTCCTTGAGATCGTAACGGTCGTTGCGATCATCGTAATCATTGCCGGTGCGGCAGTAGTCGGTGTTACGGTTACTCTTCAAAGAGCAAGTGCAACCAAAGCTTACTTAGAGGATAACAACGGACGTAACTTCGAATCCGAAGCAAGAAATACTGTTAAGAACCTGACAGTTAATACTGTCGACTGGACACCCGTTCCGAAGTATACTCCTCAGAATCTGGCTCAAAAGAAATGGGACGAGCTGCTTGCATTCGGCTGGACCGAAGAAGAGCTTGGCGGAGAACTTAAGTACAGAGATAACGGCTGGTACATTGAGGCACTGGAAGGAGATCCGAGTGACGCTTGGGATCCTGCAAAGCACAACGGACTTACTCTGGACCAGTACACCGATATGAAGAATACAGTAAACAGCTATTTAAAGGCTGGTTATACAATGGAAGAACTAGGTCTCACATATGGCGGCCCTGATGGTTATTCCCTTAATCCCCAGTGGAATCCCGGTCTTCACAACGGAAAGCCAGTACCCGGTACAGTAATTACTCCTGATCCGACGGAAGGCTCTACAACAACTACAACAACTACAACAACTACAACAACTACAACAACGGAATCTTCTGAAACAACTAAAGAAATTGAGACACCTGCTAATGTGACACCAGACAAGCCGGCTACTCCAGGAACTAATGCTGCCGGCAGCAGTGTAAATCTTGTTCAGAATGATAATAACGGCTGGCACAGCAACATGACTTTTGGTTCGCAGATTACTAAAGTAGTAATAAGTACCGACTCTCCGTCGTTCCAAGTAAATGAAGGTAGCGGATATAAGGCAAAATCTTTAGGTGATGGTCAGTACGAGATTTATTGGTATGCTGACAATTGGGGTATTCCCAAGAGAACAGACCTTAATTTTAATGTGTCAAATGATGCATCTTACGTTACGGTAGTTTCTTATGAATGATTGTAAAGTGACATCACTTTATATAGATCACCCTTGAGATGGGCTGCTCTTCGGAGCAGCCTTTCTTGCTTTTCAGATACCGTGAATATTGCGCTCGGCTTCGAGAAGGGCAGTGGCACATTCTGATTTAGGATTTGTCAGAACTTCCGTAGTGATGCCTTCTTCGCAGATCCTGCCGCTGTCCATTACTATTACTCGCGGGCAGATCTGCCTTACGATGTGAATGTTGTGAGTAATGAGAAGGAATGCGGTGCTGCGTTCCCTGTTGATGTCTGTCATGAGCTTTAAGAGCTCAGCGGATGAGCTTGCATCCAGGGAGGAGAACGGCTCATCTGCAATGATAAGGGCAGGTTCCTGGATAAGGCACATCGCGATAGCGACACGCTGGCGCTGGCCGCCTGAAAGTTCTTTCGGGTGGCGCATAAGGTATTTCTCACCAAGACCGCATTCTTCAAGAACAGCTGTTATTCTGGCGAGAGTACTGGCCTTTCTTTCGGCTCTTGAGCCTGTGCCGGAAATCGTTTTCGCTTTTCCTGAAGCTCTTAAAGCTTCTTCCATGTGCCACTTGATCGTGTGGGCGGGGTTCAGGCAGGATACGGGATCCTGGAAGATGGCGCCGACGCTTGTGCTCTTTATGTTGACCGTGCCCGAATGGGGCAGGAGACCCAGGAGAGATCTGATGAGCGTTGTTTTGCCGCTGCCCGAACCTCCGATGAGACCCAGAATCTCATTGGGGAATACTTCGAGTGATACATCGTGAAGGATGTTATTATCGGCGGATCTGTTTTTCACGCGCTCAAATAAAGACCTGCCGTAGCCTGCGGTTATGTCTTTTGCCGTGAGGACGGGACTTTTTGAATAGTCGACTGTTGCAGGCTCAAAGCCGAGCAGCCTCGTGTCGAGTCTTGCGTTGGTGAGAAGCTCTGCCGTGTAAGTGTTTTTGGGGTTGCTCAGGATATCTGAAGCGGTATCCTTGTCGATTATCTTTCCGTCTTTCATTACCATGACGCGGTCGCAGAAACCTCTTACGGCTGACAGGTCGTGAGAGATGAAAAGGATCGTCATGTGGAGCTTGTGGCACAGGTCCTTGAGAAGAGCCAGTATCGATACTGTTGTTACCGTATCAAGTGATGATGTGGGCTCGTCGCAGATGAGAAGGCGGGGTTTTAAGAGCGCCGCTCCTGCGATGAGGACTCTCTGGCGCTGGCCGCCCGAAAGCTGGTGGGGATAACGTCCGCAGATCTCTTCGGCATTTGTAAAGCCGACGGTCTCCAGCATTTCTACTATGGCCTTGTGACGCTGTTCGGGCGTCATAGCATTGTCTTTATGCGCAGTCAGGACTTCTTCTAACTGTTTGCCGCATGACATGAGAGGATCTAATGCCGTTGAAGGTTCCTGGAAGATCATGCCGATGTCTTTGCCGAGCATTGCACGTCTTGCCTTGGGATTCATGCCTAAAAGATCCTCGCCTGCAAACTTGATGGAGCCTGAAGTTATGGAAGCCGCTTCGGGCAGAAGACCTGCAATTGCAAGAGAAGTCATGGTCTTACCGCAGCCGGAGTTGCCGATGAGACCTAAGATCTCGCCGTCTCTGATGCCGAAGTCGATATCGTCAAGGATGGGCTTCGGATTGGGATCCTTGCGTGTCGGGAAAGAAAGGGTCAGGTGATGTACTTTAACGATATGTATATGACGCGGCATCACTTGCCTCCTTTCGAGAGGTTGACACGGAGTCCCTCAGATATGAAGTAGAGGCCGAGAATATAGAATACAAGCATGAGCGCAGGGAATATGACGAGCCACGGAGCCACGCGGACATATGCCTGTGCTTCTGAGAGCATTTTTCCGTAAGATGCTTCGGGCGGCTGTACACCGAGTCCCAGATAGCTCATGCCGGACTCGAAAAGCGTCATGTTTGCAAGACCGATGACTGTTGCCGGAAGGAGCTGTCCCACAAGGTTCGGGAAGATGTGGAACGTCATGATGCGTGCCGGTTTTACTCCCATTACGCGCGCGTGCGTTATATAATCCAATTCTTTTATTTCCATTGTTCCGAGTCTGCAGACTCTTGCGAATGTCGGCGCGAAAACAAGTCCCAGAGCCCAGATGACATTCGTGACGGAGGGACCGAAAACCGCTACTGCGACAAGTGCCAGAAGGATGCCAGGGAAGCACATGATGCTGTTGCCCAGAAGCATTATTCCCCTGTCGGTGATGCCACCGAAATAACCTGCGGGGATGCCTGCAACGGTGCCGAGAATAAGCGCAATGGCTACGCCTGCGGCAGATATGAATATCGTGTATTTTGAAGCTGCCATGACTCTGGAAAGGACATCCCTTCCGAGATTGTCTGTTCCGAAAGGATGTTCAAGGCATGGTGCCAGGAGCTTTGAAGCGGCACTGGTGGCATCAGGCTCGTAGGGAGTCCAGAACAGCGAGACGATGAATGAGATTACGACAATGCCCAGAAGAATAATGCCCGCTATATAAAAAGCGGATGCTTCAGGTGATCTGTTTGCCTTGTTCTTTACTGCCTGTGACACTTGCGCGAACCTCCTTACTTCAACCTGATCCTGGGATCGGCAAGGCTTGCTGCGATGTCGGAAAGGAAGTAGAGGATTACTGTTATGAATGCCAGATAGAAGACCATGCCTGAAAGCAGCGGGAAATCACGTCTGTCTATAGCCATCAGAAGAAGACGTCCCAGACCGGGGAGATTGAATACCTGCTCGACTATGAGACTTCCGCCCAGAATGTCTGAAAGAATAATGGAAATTATCGTGATCGACGAGACATTTGAATTCGGGAGAACATGGCGCAAAAGGATCTTAAGGTCCGAAAGGCCGTGGCTCTTTGATGTGCGCACATAATCTGATGTGCGCTGCTCGATTATGGAAGATCTCAGGAACTTAAAGCTCATAGCGATCTTCGGAAGTGCTATCGCAAAGGATGGCAGCAGGAGACAGCCCACATATCCCAAAAAGTCGTCGGAGGGGCTTACATAGTTGCCGACTGTGACGAGCGAGAATACTGATCCGGCGAGGAGAATGAGAAGCAGTGATGCAGCATAAGGGGGGATAGCGAAAAGGATATGGCCGATGACGGAACATATCTGGTCGCCCAGACGGCCCGGTTTTCGCGCACTTACGACTGCAAGAGGATATGAGATGACTATGACCATAACCATGGCGATCACGCTCATTCCGATCGTTACCGGAAGCCTTTGGCTGATGAGGTCGGATACGCTCATATTAAAGGAATAAGATGTTCCGGGATTGAATGTAATGATGCCCAGAAGCCATGAACCGTATCTGGCGATCAGGGGCTTATCAAGGCCCATCTGTGCTCTTAACAGATTGACCTGTGCTTCGGAAGCGTTGGGTCCCAGCATTACTCTTGCAGCATCTCCCGGAATGATCGAGAAAGCAGCAAAAACAAGCAGTGACACTACGAAAAGTGTCAGAATCAGTTCGATGAATTTTCCGATAAAATAGCCGGCCTTACTCTTCAAACTATGCTCTCCCCAACATTATATGGTCCATAAATAGAAGATTATTATATATGCTTTTCCACCTAAATCAAAAGAAAAAAGGCTGTCGCGATCAGGTCGTGACAGCCTTTGTGTATTCAACCCTGGTATTTATCAGTTGCCTGTGAGCTTGACCTGTGACATGTCCTGAACATACATCGGATATACGTGATAGCCTTCAAGTCTTGTGGATACTACGGTTATCGTCGTGGGATCCTGAATGTATACGGAGCAGGCGTCAGCTGTAAGGAGTCCCAGAACCTGATGGTAAAGCTCTGTTCTCTCGTTAACGTCAGAAGTCAGGGGAATCTGAGCCATAAGCCTGTCAACTTCACTGTTGGAATAGTTGATGAAGTTTCCGTCAGATGTTGACTGGTAACGCTCAAGGACATCGTAGGGAGCATAAGCGCTTGTAAGTGCGATGACTGTTGTCTCGTACTGGCGTCCTGCGTAAACCTGGTCTACCCATGTTGACCAGTCTACCTGCTTGATCTCGAGGTTGATGCCGATCGCCTTAAGCTCGGAAGCAAGCTCAACAGCAGTGTTTACGTGGATAAGGTAGTTGGAAGGTACTGTGCAGGAGATGTCGAAGCCGTTCTCGTAGCCTGCTTCAGCCATGAGAGCCTTTGCCTTTTCGATATCCTGGTCGAAAGTTCCGTCAAGTGAAGAGTCGTAATAGTTTCCCATGGCAGGGCTCATGGCTGTTGTAAGCTCTACGCTTGTACCGTCCATTGTTACGGTGTTGATGTCTTTTCTGCTGATGGCATAGTTGATTGCCTGACGTACTCTCAAGTCGTTAAGAGGCTCAACAGCGTTGTTGAGAGCCAGGAGCTGGACCATGTTTGAACCATTGGATAAAACATTGAATTTAGCTGAATCAAGCTGGTTTACACGGTCAGGTGTGAGATAAGGGAAGATATCGATGCTTCCTGCCGCAAGCTCTGTGAGACCTGCATCCATGTCAGCGCAGATCTTGAATGTAACCTTATCAAGGTAAGGAAGACCCTTCTGCCAGTAATTATCGTTCTTAACGAGGATGACACTCTGGCCGGGAGTATAAGATTCAAATTTGAAAGGACCTGTTCCGACGGGAGCTGCCTGGCAGTTATCGTAACCTTCGGGAATGATGCCTGTTGTGAAGTAGCAAAGGAGCTCGCTGTTTGAAGATTCGAGTGTGACCTGCACCTTGCCGTCAGCTGTGATCTCAACAGTCTTGATAGGGTCGAGCTCGCTTACAAGTGCGACACCGCCCTGGGTATCAAGCAGACCTGCTGCACGCTTGAGTGAATAAACTACGTCGGCTGCATCAAGATCGGAACCGTCGTGGAACTTAACGCCGTCTCTGATCGTGAATGTATATACGGAAGCATCTGAGGAAATCTCGACTTCTGTTGCAAGGCAAGGATTAAGGTTACCTTCATAATCGTACTTAAAGAGACCCTCGTAAACATTGAAGATGATTTCTTCGTCACCTGCGGCAACTACGGTGTGCGGATCAAAGATACCGGGTTCCTGTGTTATTCCGACAACAGCATTGTTGTTAGCTGCGTCAGGCTTCTTGGAGCATCCTGCGAATCCTGCGGCTGCAAGGCAGAGCGCAGATGCTGTAACGACTGCTTTTGTGATAAAACGGTGCATTTTACCCCTCCTTAGAGAAATTACGCTAATTATAAAGAAGGGTTATCGGTGTTTTGATATGACAACGCATACAAAAAAAATCCTTGTGAACTCTGTGTCTCGTTTAAAGTTAACTAAAAATTTATAAAATTCCCTTAAGAAAAGTAAATAATCTAACATGCTCTGGTATATAATAGGCGCATATAATCTTTGCGTGCGACTAGTTTCGCGCGCTTTTTAGGAGAACTAAAGTTATGAAGAGATGTCCGGTTTGCGGCGTAATGATGGGTGACAATGTTGCCCGCTGCTCAATGTGCAAATACGATTTCCAAAAGGCTTCCCAGGGTAACAACGATGAGGCAGCGGCCGAAGCGAAAAAGATTCTTGAGCAGAAGCAGCAGGATAATATAGCCCGTGCAGAAGCAAAGCGTTCCGAAGAAGAAAAGAGGATTCTCGAGGCAGTAGAAAAGCTTAAGCGTGACTATGCTGCCATGGAAGAGCAGTTCGAGACGGAAAAAGCAAAGCTCGATAAGGAATTCACAACATACCAGAAGAAGAAGCTCGCTGAGCAGGAAGCGCTGGAGAAATCCGTAGATACTATCCGCGACGAAGTTATCGAAGCACGTGATAAGAGAGATGCTCTCCGCAAAGAAGCCAACGAGATGATGGCTGAGGCCAAGAAGAAGTCCCAGAAGGAACACGATGACCTTATCGCTGCTGCAAAGATCGAGCAGGAAAAGATTTACGAAGAGACCCAGAAGCAGACCGAACAGCTCGCAGCTCAGGTTGAGAAGGAATACGGCGAAGCTCTTGCAAAGAGAGACGAATTGATCGCCCAGGCAAAAGAAGTCCAGAGCATGATGGACAATGCCGACAAGATCAAGGCTGAAAAGGAAAAAGAGATCAAGGCTGCAGAGGCTAAGATCGCTAAGCTCGGCGAAGATTTCGAGAAGGAAAAGGTAAGACTTGCCGAAGAACATAAGAAGCTTTCAGAGAAGCAGGCAGCTGAAGCCCTCAAGATGAAGGCTGATGCAGAGCGCGACAGAGACATCGCAAATGCCGAGAAGGAGAAGCTCATTGCGGAAGCTCAGGCTGAAAGAGACCAGATCATCGTTCAGCTCGAGGAACGCAACAAGCAGGCCCAGGCTGAACTCGACGATATGACCGAGAAGGCCAAGATCGTTATGACTGAAGCAGAAGCTGCAATGGCAAAGCGTGATGAACTCAATGCCGAGATTGAGAGTTTCCAGAAAGATGCAGATCAGAGACGCAAGGATCTTGATGAGACACTTCAGGAAGCAAGAAAAGAACTTGAGGAATCTGAAGAGAAGAAGAATCAGGCTGAGAAGGAATTCGAAGACTATCAGAAGCAGTCTATTGATATTCAGGATCAGATCAAGGGACTCCAGGCAGAGCTCAAGGAAGCCAAGGAGATCATTGCAGATTCCAAGAACGCTACAGTTCTTGCAGAAGCAGCTGCACAGGAGATCGTTCTTAATGCCGAGAAGCAGTCAGTATTCCTTAAGCAGGCTGCATTGAGCGAGAGCGAAAAGGGCAAGATGCTCGATCAGATCACAGAATTAGAAGAAAAGATCAAGGAGAAAGAGATGGAGAAGGCAGAGCTTGAGAAGAAACTTGCGTCATTGGATAACGCAGTTGCAGAGCTGGAGAAAAAGGTCAGATCAGGCGGCGGTGCTGCAGGCGGACCTATGGAGTATTCCGTTGAGACAGTTGAGCATAACAAGTCTGCAGAAGTCAACGTTGATGCCCTTACAAAACTCCTCAAGAAGAAGTCTGCTGACGGCTGGACCTTGATCTCCGTAGTGGATGACGACGGCGGAAAGCTGATGGCTTCAATGGGCGGCGGCTCAGAAGCCCAGTCCCTCGGTTCATTGGGATCCGGTACTTTCAACTCGAAGGAAGACAGACTGGTACTTATCTTCGGCAGACCGATGAAGTAATTCCCGGTTACAATTTGTTTTTCGAAGGATGTCTCAAAACAATGAGGCATCCTTTTTCTTGTGCGCGGAAAAGTGCTTCAGCCGGACACTTTTTGATACCGGTTTTGTGTTTTGAGAGAAAATTCTAAAGACTTTTTTATAGCTGAACAGCGCAAAAACAGGGTCCGAATAATAATGCACAAAAAAAGTTTTAGGCAAAGTTGGTTTTTTGTGGAATTAGCATACCGAATCTTATATAATAGGAAAGTATTTTAATCTTTTACTTCAAAGGAGGAAATGACTGATGGAAAATTATTCCGCAGACAAGATTCGCAACATCGCGTTGTTTGGCCACGTAGGTTCCGGCAAGACGACATTAGCTGAGGCTATTCTTTACTACACCAAAGCAATCAATCGTCAGGGACGCATCAATGACGGTAACACTACGCTTGACTACGATCCTGAGGAGATCAAAAGACAGATGTCAGTAAGCCTTTCAGTTGCCTGCTGCGAATACAAGGGTAGCAAGATCAATATCATCGACACTCCAGGTGACTTCGACTTTTTGGGCGAAGAGATGAGCGGAATAAGGATCGCCGACTCCGGCGTTATTATGATCTCGGCTAAGGGCGGTACATCCGTCGGTTCCGAGAAGGCTATCAGACTTTTGAATGGTAAAAAGGTTCCTTTCCTTTTCTTTATGAATAGAATGGACGAGCCCAACGCTGACTTTGAAGCTGTTGCAGCCCGTATGATGGAGCGTTACGGACCTTCAGTTATCCCGCTTTCATTCCCTATCATGGAAGACGGCAAGATGACAGGTATCGTTGACGTTATGAACCGTAAGGCTTTCTCAATCGATAAGGCTACGGGTAAGTTTGTTGAATATCCTCTTCCTGAACAGTACAACGAGAGAGTTGACGAGCTCCAGGAAAAGGTTAACGAAGTAGTAGCAGAGGCAGACGATGCTTTGATGGAGAAGTTCTTCGCCGGTGAGAAGTTTACTGAAGACGAGTTCCGTCACGGCGTACACGCAGGCTTCCGTGAAGGTAAGCTCCACCCGATCTATTGCGGTTCCGCTTACATGAACTGGGGCGTTGACTTCCTCCTCAACTGCATTTCAAAGGACACACCTCCGGCAGGCAAGAAGCCCGCTCTTGAGGCTACACTCCCTGACGGCGGCACACAGATGGTAGGCTGCTCTATCGATGATCCGCTCGTTGCATTCTGCTTCAAGACGATCTCTGACCCGTTCGTAGGTAAGATCAGCATCTTCAAGGTTAACGCAGGTACACTCCGCGCTAACTCCACTGTTTATAACGCAACAAAGGGTAAGGATGAGAGAATCGGCGGTCTGTTCTTCCTTAAGGGTAAGGAGCAGATCACTACAGACTGCATTACGGCAGGCGATATCGGCGCAGCTTCCAAGCTCGCTAATACAGACACCAACGATACGATCTGCGACCGCGCACGTATCCTTGAGATGCCTAAGATCAAGTTCCCTCAGCCTTGTCTTTCCAAGTCCATCGTTCCTCTTAAGAAGGGCGACGAAGATAAGATCATTTCCGGTCTTACAAAGCTTGCTGATGAAGACCATTGCTTCACAGTCGAGACAAACCCTGAGACAAAGCAGATGGTACTTTCCGGTATCGGCGACATGCAGCTCAAGGTCCTCGTAAGCCAGCTCAAGAATAAGTACAACGTTGACTGCGAACTCGGTGAACCCAAGGTTCCTTACCGTGAAGCTATCCGCAAGAAGGTCAAGGTTCAAGGTAAGCATAAGAAGCAGTCCGGCGGTCACGGCCAGTATGGTGACGTATGGATTGAATTCGAACCCAATCCCGAGCAGGAAGGCCTCGTATTCGAAGAGAAGGTATTCGGCGGTGCCGTACCTAAGAACTTCTTCCCCGCAGTCGAAAAGGGATTGCAGGAATCCATCAAGAAGGGCGTTCTCGCAGGCTATCCCGTAGTCAACCTCAAGGCTACATTGGTTGACGGTTCTTACCATGACGTTGACTCTTCGGAAATGGCATTCAAGATCGCTGCCAACCTCGCATTCAAGGCAGGTATGGCTCAGGGCAACCCCGTACTTCTCGAACCCATCAGCACGGTTGAAGTACACATTCCTGAGGAGAAGCAGGGTGATATCATGGGCGACCTCAACAAGAGAAGAGGACGTATCATGGGTATCGATGCTGACGAGCTCGGATCTGTAGTAAATGCAGAAGTTCCTACTGCTGAAATGCTCGAGTATGCTACTGACCTTAAGTCAATGACACAGGGCAGAGGATGGTTCGCAATGTCTCACGCTCGTTATGAGGCAGCACCTCCGGAAGTAGCTGAAAAGGTTATCGCAGCAAGCAACGTTGAGGAAGAATAATCAGTCATTTTTGAGGAAAGTGATAGATATTCATTTGCGTTAATTCATTTTTACGCTTTTGATACATAATGTCTGTTTTTGGGCGACAGTTAGTCTTTACTAACTGTCGCCTTGCAAAGTAAAATAGTTGGGTCTGGAATTATTCCCAAATGAGGCAGGAGGTTTTTTATGGCTAAATTACAAGAAGCTGCTGTCGCTCAGATAACGGAGATCTGTGATCGTCACAAGGACGACAAGACACCGTTGATGATGATCCTGAGTGACATTCAGAATGAGTACGGATACATTCCGCTCGAAGTTCAGGAATTGGTATCACAGAAGACAGGTATTTCGGTTGCAGAGATCTATGGAGTTGTTACATTCTACTCATTCTTTTCTCTTACTCCGAAGGGAAAGTACGTTGTCGGTTGCTGTCTCGGAACTGCGTGCTACGTTAAGGGCGCACAGAACGTTATCGATAAGTTCTCTGAGATTTTGAACATCAAGCCCGGTCAGACAAGCGAAGACGGTCTCTTCACATTGGACGCTCTCCGCTGCATCGGTGCATGCGGTATCGCACCCGCAGTAAGCATCAACGGTCAGGTTTACCCTAAGGTTAAGGTTGACCAGGTTCCGGGAATCATTAATGCATTGAAAGAGGAGGCAGCAAAGGCATGATTAGCACAGTAACTGACCTTAACGAGAGATTTGAAGCTCTCTCAAAGAGCCTCGACGACAAAATCAAGGGTGGAGACGGCAAGCGCCACATCGTTCTTTGCGGTGGTACAGGATGCCTTTCAGCTCACTCCACAGAGATCATGGAGAGATTTAAAGCTCTTATTAAAGAAAAGGGAATCGAAGACAAGGCCACAGTTAACCAGGTTGGCTGCTTCGGTTTCTGCTCACAGGGACCTTTCGTAAAGATCTATCCTGAGGATACTCTTTACAAGATGGTTAAGATCGAAGATGTTGATGAGATCGTTGAAAAGGACCTCATCGGCGGTGAGATCGTAGACAGACTTCTCTATGTTGACCCTAAGACAAACGAGAAGGTTACAAAGCAGGAGGATATTCTCTTCTATAAGAAGCAGAGACGTGTAGCTCTCAACGGCTGCGGCGTTATCAATCCTGAAGATATTAATGAAGCTATCGGCAACGGCGCTTTCCAGGGAATTAAGCGTGCGCTCACAATGACACAGCAGGAAGTTATCGATGAAGTTTTGGCTTCCGGACTTCGTGGCCGTGGCGGCGGCGGATTCCCCACAGGAAGAAAGTGGCAGTTCGCTTTAAATGTAGAAGCTGATCAGAAGTACGTTGTATGTAACGGCGACGAGGGCGACCCGGGTGCATTCATGGATCGTTCCATCCTCGAGGGAAATCCTCTCGCAGTTATTGAAGGTATGATGATCGCTGGTTATGCTTTCGGCGCTTCAGAAGGTTACTTCTATGTACGTGCCGAGTATCCTATCGCAGTTAAGAGACTTAGAATCGCTATCGAGCAGGCAAAGGCAGAAGGTCTCCTCGGAAAGAACATCCTTGGTTCAGACTTCAGCTTTGATTGCCAGATCAGACTCGGTGCCGGCGCATTCGTTTGCGGTGAGGAGACAGCTCTCCTTAACTCAATCGAAGGTAAGCGCGGTATGCCTCGTCCGAGGCCGCCGTTCCCGGCTATCAAGGGTCTCTGGGGCAAGCCGACATGCGTTAACAACGTAGAGACACTCGCTTGCGTTCCTTACATCCTCAGAGAAGGTGCTGCTAACTTCGCATCTGTTGGTACAGAGAAGTCCAAGGGTACTAAGGTATTCGCTTTGGGCGGTAAGGTTAACAACGTTGGTCTCGTAGAAGTACCTATGGGTACAACACTCAGAGAGCTCATCTATGACATCGGCGGCGGAATCCCGGATGGCAAGCAGTTCAAGGCTATCCAGACAGGTGGTCCTTCCGGCGGATGCTTGACAGCTGAGTACCTCGACGAGCCTATCGATTTCGATAACCTCGTAGCTAAGGGATCCATGATGGGTTCAGGCGGTGCTATCGTAATGGACGAAGACAACTG
>CADAIP010000026.1 GCA_902787975.1 Oscillospiraceae bacterium | reverse complement strand
GTAGATTTCTTTCTTTACGGATTGTTCATGCAGAACACATAGAATATACCATATCGGACTGTGAAGACATTGGTTTTGATATAATTGATTAGTACAGATCATCAGTATATTAGACCAACTGGATTTTAAGGTGTTTGGGTGATAAATATGTATTCTGAAACTTATCAAGTAACAGTAGTTGATCTTGGAAATTACGAGAAAGAAAAGCAGATTGAAATTCTTGTAAATGATTATGGTGATCATTTTGAATTAAAGACTGTGGTTGACACAGTAGAGTTTGAAGCTCAGGCAGATGATATGTTTTCCGCGTTCCAATTGCTTAGGGACAAGATGCTGAAAATGGCCTGGGGAATCAAGTGTAATGCCGCCAGGATCAATGCTGTTCAATCAGGGATGATGCGGGATCTGGATGTTGTTTATCTGTTGAAATTGGGTAAACAGGCAAGAAATGAAGATGTACATGGTTTCTGGGACTATTGTGAAATGGAGAGATATGTATACACTGCAGAACAAGAGGAATTCAGGAAGAAGTGGTTTGATAGCCTGAAGAATCAATGATCAAAAGTGAGGGGTATAGGTAATGAGTGTAATCGGTTTTCATAATCCGGATGAACCCTATGGCTTTTTAAGCAACTGGTATTTGTCGGAGTTTACTATAGACGGAATCACATTTTCATCCATGGAACAGTACATGATGTACCAGAAGGCTGTTGTTTTCGAAGATGCTGAAATAGCAAAACAGATATTGGATACGGATGATGTTGGTACCATAAAAGAACTCGGCAGAAAGGTTTCCGGCTACGTCGACTCTATTTGGAATGGTATGAGACAGGTCATTATCTATAAGGGCTTGCTCGAGAAATTCAGACAAAATGAAGACCTGAAAAAGGCATTATTAGATACCGGCAGCAATACCCTTGCCGAGTGCACAGTAAATGACCGTATCTGGGGTGTTGGTTTATCCATGACGGATGATTGCAGGAATGACATTTATGCCTGGAAGGGTCAGAATCTGCTGGGATATTCGTTAATGCTCGTGCGTGATGAATTGCGCAATCAGGCTAAGTAGTGAATAAGATAATCAGGAAGTTAACAATCCAAGAAGTCTAAAAAGATATAAACGATCCCAGAGTATTCTCCGGGACCGCGGTCAATCATATCGGGCGTCATTTGTAGTAAAACTCAAACCGTATCGTGGCTTATCGTGCTATTACAAAGTTTATCTACGCTGACATCTATCCTGCCGTGACATACAAATAGTACTTTGATCATGTATGTAAAACCCCGTTAATGTTGAATTTAACGGGGATATTATAGCAGAATGCTGTATTGCATTTTTTGTTTCTATACCAAAGGTAATTTCAAGAAAACACATTTTGGAAAACGGGACCTGAACGGTATAAAAGCGGTATAACTGATAATTCCTTTTGATTTTGTTTACAAGATGTAAATCCAATTGACATATCAAAATCTCATAATAAATATAGATAATAACCGTTTTTCAGTTTTATGATGTAGGAGGTGTTTATGCCATTTTGTGTAAAGTGTGGAAAGCAAATAGAATTAACTAATAAGTTCTGTGAGGCCTGTGGACTACCAATTAATGAACAGTTATACTTGGCCAATTCTTCAACCAATGTGCCTAATACTTCCTCAGATAATGTAGCGGTAGAAAAAACTCAAAACAGCTCTAATTCCCATAAGGGTGCAGATCTTAAATATATCATGGCTTTAGAACCTGCAGAAGCAAGTTCTGGTATAACCAAGTCCTTTCAAATTGTAAGAAATGATAACTGTGAGAATTGTAATGGTTCAGGAGCTCAACCAGGTACTGAATTTCAAACATGTAATACCTGTAAAGGCTTGGGAATTGTTCAAGTTCAAACAAAAGCAGCAACAGGCATGAATAGTATCTCCAAAACATGTCCTAACTGTAGTGGAAGAGGAACATTTATAAAAACACCTTGCAAGCAATGCAGCGGTAGTGGAAGAAAAAAGAATAAGAAGGAATTAGCGGCAACTATACCAGCAGGTGTAAAAACTGGACAAACATTCTTGTTAGAAGGTGAGGGTGAACAAAGTAGGGATGGAGGTCCTCGTGGCAACCTTTATATTGAAATAAAAGTTACTTTTGATTCAAAAATACAACCGCGCAATTCAGATCCTAATACCTATTTTGGAAAGGAATATCGTGGTTCAGGATTTGGTGCGAGCTTATTAATGAAGAGTACGCGTTTTTTCGAAGATCATATACAATATGGCGATGAAATCATACCATATAGTGATTTGTCGGAAATTACCATTACACATATGGCAAGTAGCATGACCAACGGATCAGCTGAGACACTTCAAAAATCTACAAATAGAGCTCTTAGTATGACATTTAATACATATGTATTAGGTTTTGAGAAGGGCGTGGACTTTGCAAATAAAAAAATAGCTGAAGCTAATGGATATGCTGATTACAGAAAATATATGCTTCGTGGTTCAGATGGAACAAATTTGGAGGTTTTTGAGGATTATATTTCCATTAGTCGACAAGGACGGGGCATATCTGGAATAGTAGGACAAACTGATAACAAGGAAATTATTATAATTTCCAATATTTCAAATTTGGATGCTTCAAATGGTGCCCAAATGTTTATTACTTATAACGAAAACGGAGATGTTTCTAATAGTGTTTTCCCTTATAAGTCAAGTGATGCCGATATTGTTAATCAAATAATGAATTATATTAACAGTTATGTTCCAGAACCTATTGATTGTGAAGGCGATGAAGAAGTATGGAAATGCACTCTAGGTGAAAACAGAACGTTTCCGATTTTAGGAAAAGAATTGACGATAGATGAAGAGTGTGATGTATATAATACATATAGAAAAGATTATATGGAATGTGCAATCAAGTATGCTAATAGCCTGAAAAACTATTACGCGAAAAAAGTACACGATTTCGATTCTTTTATCCTATTCTATATTCCAATGTACGAAGAGTATCTTGATAGAATAATTAAAAAGACTACAGATATTCTTGTTTCTGCTGGAATTTGGACTGAAACCAGTGAAACAATAACTAAAAGACACATTGATGTCTATCACTTGGCTTTGGATGACTATACTACCATGTTGGAAAGTATGCTTATAACAATTCAGAATAACAAACAACAAATGGAAGCATTTACAAGTTTGGTGCCAAATCTTGTTGGTGGTGGATTTGGATTAAGTGGAGCAGTAAAAGGAATTGCTACAGCAACAGCATTTAATCTTGTAAGAGATGGCGCTGCATCATCTTTGGTTGAGGCAATTAATATTTCAGTGACTCAAAAAGCTGAACTGTATGGGAGGATTAGACAAGATGTTCTGTTTGAAAGAGCTTTCTTGGATTACTGGCATGTCTATCAAACATTAGTATCAATTCTTAATGAAAACGATAAGAATGTCTGGGTGCCTTCCGAAGATGATTCTGTGAAAGCCGATAATATCATGAAGAATATTTCCAACCCGAACTTCCCTCAAGAACAGCTCCCAGATGTAATGATATCAGTTATAAAAATGAATCCTTACAAAAGATCTATTTATGAATTATTACGTGAAAAAAAAGCGAACGAAGATGAGGTAAATGTGATAAAGGAGTACTTTGGGTATACCGTTGAAACTCCGGCGGTTGTAGAATAAGACACTAATCTGATTCGGGCATGTGATTATTTCAAGTATGAGAGGAGTGTTTTTCTCATAATTACTAAAGATTGCTGACGGATACAAGAAGATGATAATAGCGAAGACTTATCAGCCCGCTTACCATCACGAAGGAATAAAGATAATCGATGCCGCAGAATGGCTTTTGGGAGATAGCTGATAATGTCAGACAGACCGGAATTAACAATTAAATTGAAGAGAAAAGAGTTCCTTGAATATTATTATCTCAAGGAAGAATTGGTTTGTTTCTGTCGTGAAAACGGATTGCCGACATCCGGCGGAAAAGCGGAACTGACTGAGCGGATCGCATATTATCTTGATACAGGAAAGATCAAAGCCATAAAAACGGTGCGGACTCAAAAGCCTAAGATAACGGCAATAACAAGAGACAGCATCATTGAATCTGATCTGGTATGTTCGGAAATCCACAGAGCTTTTTTTAAGCGCGAGATAGGCGAGAGTTTTTCTTTCAATGTTGCTTTTCAAAAATGGCTTAGATCCAACAGTGGAAAGACATATGCAGATGCGATAGCTGCATATAAAGAAATAAAGAGCACAAAGAAACCCGGAAAAAAGGACATAGATAAGCAGTTTGAATATAATACTTATGTACGGGATTTCTTCGACGACAATAAAGGTGCTTCTCTGGCTGATGCCATAAAGTGCTGGAGATACAAAAAGAGCATTAAAGGCCATAACAAATACGAGAGGTCTGACCTGAGGGCATTAGAACAGTAAATAAACAGGATTACTGTCTATGAGATTCAGTGAACTTAATTCGTTGTGATATAGTTTAGCTACAAATTAAATAATGGGGATAGACAAATGAAAAAGAGATTTATTCTTTTGCTGCCATTAACATGGCTTGTTTTTATCGGGCTTTTTTACATTGACAAAATGCTGACAGCGGTTCCGCTACCAGTCAGCATCGCGGTTTCTTTACTTGTTGTGATCGCCGACTTCCTGATCATTATCAGAATACGTTCAGGAAAAGGCCTTAAGATCCCGTTCTCGATATTATCTGTTCTGGCTGTGGCAATATATAACGTGTTTGGCATAGCATGTAATCCTTACTGGCATTCGAATACCGGTTATTCGAACAGACCGCTGCCTGATTCATATGCTGATGTCTTGACCTCACAGCAGGCAATTGAAGATCTCGATTACATGATGACCTTTCTTAAAAAAGACCATCCTGCCTGCTATGGCGGTGTTCCTTCGGAAGTTCTCGAGCGATATAACAATGTTAAATCGGAGCTCGAAAGCCTTGATACTATTACAGTTAACGAATTATGCCGGAAAACTGAATATGTGCTCAGCTGCCTTCACGACGGACACACATATACTTTTCCAACATATGATTACCACTACCTCAAGGATTCTTACTCAGATGAACTGGCAGGATATAAGACAGTATCCGTAAACGGCCTCACCATAGATGAACTGGCAAAGCAGAGCGCGGATCTCATCAGCTACGAGGCTGAGAGCTGGGAGATCACAAGGATAAGAAGCCTTTATTTCACATTGGAAGGACTTGACTACCTGGGTCTTGATAACACGGAAGTCACATATGTATTTGAGAAGGACGGACAGACCATCACCAGAACATACACTCAGGAAGATTATGCGCTCATTGATGATAAGATCGATGAAGAAAAGAGCCTTGCGATCATGACCCTGACATCATGCAGGGCAAATTCAGAATACAACAAGGCCGTCAAAGACATGTTCACTGAAGTCAAGGAGAAGAACATTCAGCATGTTGCCGTTGATATCCGCGGCAACGGAGGCGGAAACGATGCGGTAATAGGTGAGTTCTTCAGATATCTTGATATCGATGGATATAATACCTGCGGTCTTGAATGGAGACTCGGCTTCATCAAGATCCCGTATCCTGTCATGTACGAAAAGAACGAGAAAGTAAATGACCTTCTCTTCACAGGCGATTTCTACCTTCTGACTTCTTCAGGCACATTCAGCTCCGCTATGCTGTATGCCCAGTATGTTAAGGACAATCACGTCGGAACCATAATCGGAGAGGCTCCCGGCAACGATCCCAACGGCTACGGTGAAGTCGTATACTTTGCATTGCCTAATTCAAAGATATTCATGTCTGTGTCAACTAAGCACTTTATCAGGGTGGATAAGGATGCCGGAACATATCTGGTCGAACCCGATATCGAATGCAGTTCAAACGAAGCCATGGATAAGCTTTATGAGGTTATATAAGATCTATTAAAGTTTCCCGCATCTTTGTAAGGAAGGTTTTCTTTTTAGTCTGTCAGAATATGTTGCATTGTATACTGATTTCCTGCAGGCTCAATTAATCCTGTCATGCCAGCCAAACAACCTGATATCATTCATTTCACCACGCTACAGTCTTTCGCGATGATAACCTAGCCTCATTCAACAAAACATTGTGTCAAAATTGGAGGAACAAGTTATGAGTGAACAGACAGTCAGAACACCTGAGTCGGTACAAAAAGAAATAAGAAACCGCCGCCACAAGGCAGAGTTACCGCTCTTTGTGATCAATTCAATTATCGGACCGATTTTCTTATGTATCGCAGGTATCGTTTTATTCGGCGAATACGGAATCGTTGATCTGATCAAGGAAGGTCTCGAGAATGCGGAGATTACGGAAACAAGTCCTGAATTCTCAGCATTCCTTATTGGTTTCATAGCAGTATTTGCTTCGATTGGTGCAATCGGTTTCGTCTGCTATCTCATCATCCTGAGCCTCGTTGAATACTACAAGGGATACGCAAGCAACATGGCTTACGGCATCAGGGTTTCCGAAGAGAATTTCCCTGAGATCTACGCGAAAGTCAAAGAGTTCTCAAAGCTTCTCGGCTTCAAGAAGGAACCCGAAGTTTATGTTGAACAGATGAACGGCACTATCAATGCATATGCATCCTGGGTTCCCGGCAAAGACTATGTGCATTTGAACGCAGAAGTAATCGAACTGCTGTATCTGGAGCACAAAGATCTTGATACGATCAGCTTCATAATGGGACATGAGTTCGGTCATCTGTATTATAAGCACACTAAACTCCACTATAATTTCTTCGCAAATCTTGCAAACATTATTCCCATTTTCGGCCAAAAATTTATGGGACCTCTCCTGCAGCGCGCAAGAGAATACTCTGTAGACCGCGTTGCACAGGTTCTTACAGACGATAAGTGCGGTGCTGAGACAATGATGTTCCTCTCTGCAGGAAGACATGTCTATAAGTACGTTAATGTCGACAACTATATGTCATATGTAAACAAGGACAAGAATTTCATCGAGAAATTCGCAAGATTCGTTACTAACCTGACCGCAAGTCACCCTATCAATCCACTTAGAACAAAGGCCATCCTTGATCCGACCCATAAAAGTGGAAGGCTTTTGTAATTCCTATCCCCAATTACGCAATGGGAAAAGCTCCGGTCACAAGCCGGGGCTTTTCTCTATTAAAAACACTCCCCGGATAATCCCAAGGGAGTGAAGTCGAAGGCTTTTATGATGAGAGATTATTCCGGCTGTGTTCCGGTCAAGTGCATTGATCAAACTATCAGAATCTGCCGATAGTAGGAAGAAGAGCATCTCTTAAGCGGATACTGTCATTGTCAAAAGTTATCATAATCTCTTCATCGGTTCCGTCCTGCTTAAAAATATAAGCCTTCGATGAAATGCACATTTCATCTGTGAGATATACTTTGTTGACTGCATATTTCTGTGCGGTCTTTTCTTTTACTGCAGCAGAGCCTGAGTTCATCAATGAAACTGTAAGGCTTGAGAACAGAATAACTGGTGTAAGGAATCCTACAAGTAACATAGCTGCGTTTTTCTTTGTGATGTTCTTTGATTCAGTAATAACGTTGGTCTTCGCTTTGCTTTTGATAAGCGGATAGTATCATCTGTAATCAGTCCGCTGAGTTTTTTGTGGTGAAATGCATGATAAGAGTGGTAAATTGTATTTCCTTTTATTTCAGCCGGACAACTCGCCACTCAAAAACTGCAATTCACCACAAAATCCGGTATAGACAGATTCGAATGCTAATATCCATGCCATAGAAAACCTCAAAAAGGAGCTGGACCAATATGGACTCGAATCTTAAGAGCAAAATCGGTTTATTCATTCAGAACAGACAGGCTGTAGGAGATGCATTTATATTTGAATACGGACTTAACTGCATGGTATCAAGCCTTATCCTGACGAATGCAAACCGCAGAGCTGATATAGAGAAGATAAAGGAAGCAAGGAAGATACTGGCTTCCAAAACAAGTATCCTGTCTTCGTTCAGAGTTACTGTTGAACTCGCCGTGCTGACAAAGATGTCGATCCAGACCGACCCCGAGAAATATATCGATGATGTACTTGCTGTTTATAAGACATTAAGAGGAAAGAGGATCATTGAATATAACTGCATGGTGCTCTCCGCCATGACGATCGTCGATCTCGGCCTGATGAACGAAGCGGCAAGTATCGCAAAGCGCATGGAGAGTATCGTTGATAAGCTCAGCAAGAAACATCCTCTCCTCTCTGATGAGAGCGACATAGCATTTGCTGTCCTTCTTGCACTGAGCGAAAAAGATGACAACGCATTAGTCGATGAGATCGAAGAATGCTACGTATATCTCAAGAAAGAACTCAAGGTCAAGGCTGATGCAAATGCCATCCAGGGATTAAGCGAACTTCTCGTTATCTCCGGCGGCAACCTGAAAGAAAAATGCGAAAAGTCAGCAGAACTTTTTACGACCTTTAAGGAGCATGGTGCCAGGTACGGCAGTTATTATGAATTCTCATCTTTAGGCGCTCTTGCAGAACTCGATATCGACAAGGATGAGCTTGTTGATATGGTCATAGAGACTGAAGAGTATCTGGGAAGAGAGAAGGGCTTCGGGAACTGGACACTCCAAAAGCGTGAACGCCTTATGTTTGCAGCGATCTTCGTAGCCGATATGCTCTCCGGCAGTGATGACCAGATCTACAACAAAGCCGTTAACAGCGCAGTTATCAGCAACGCGCTTGCCTCGATCGTTGCAGAAGAGGTAGCGACCATGACATGTGTCTCGATGGCAATGAATTCGGCCTTTGATTAACAGAAAACAAATCATCTCCTTCTTCAGGACCACACGATAAGTAAAATACTATTGCCCGAGTAGGATAATATATTAAAATGTAAGGAGCTGACGTAATAGGCGGCTCCTTTTCAAAATTCTGCCGGAGGATCCCATGAGGCTAGCAATAGTTGACGATGAGAGTGTATACAGGAACCACGTCGCTGAACTGATCTATGCAGTTTACGGCACGGAGACTGTCAGTTGTTATCTCTATTCCGACGGCAGCGAGATCGTAAAGAGCTTTGAGAACGGTTTTGTACCGGATGCGGTATTCCTTGATATTGAGATGAAGGAATTGGACGGCATGTCCACGGCCAAGGTCATCCGCCAATATTCAAAAGACATCCCGATAATCTTCCTTACGAGCCACACGGAAATGGCCCTGGAAGGTTATGAGGTTGATGCGCTCAGGTTTTTGAGCAAGCCCATAAAGAAGGACAAGCTCCTTCCGTTGAGATGCGCATGAAATTCGCTCAGGCGGTTGAAATGGTCGACGGGATAAGCAAGGATTTCTGCAAGTGCCACAGATCCTACTATGTGAACCTCGCCCATGTCAAAAAGCTCGGAAGCAACGATGTCGCAATGGATAACGGCGATATCCTGCCGGTGGCAAGAGGCAGCGCGGCAGACGCGAAGAAAATGCTTTTTGAGTACGTCAGGAGAGCAGGCAGATGATCGACATACTCGGGTACCTTGTTTACATTATCAACCCCCTGACGATCATCATGGCAACCACGTATTCCATAGAAGGGGCATTCAGGTACGAATTCAAGAATAAGAAGGCCACGTATATCACTTCTGCCATAATGGCAGCAGTGACGGTTATTCTGGTAGAGTATGCCTTAATTGTGTTAAAAATCAACATTATCGATGCGGACGGATTGATCATCGGTGTGGAAGATGTCATAAGAGTTGCGGGCCTTCTTGTTCACTTCATATTCCTGGTGGTCATGCTCAAGGGCAAGGTCTGGAAAAGATTTCTTGCGCTCTTTTTATCGACTGAGATACTCGGAAGCGTAAATCACATTATTGAGTCGGTCGTGATCCAGGTCAATCGGTTAAATGAGATCGAAGACCAGGAAAGGGTCGTCATCATGCTCTTAATAACGGAGCTCGTTGCTGCTGTGGCAGACTTCCTGTTCCTGTACATAATCGCAAAAGTCAGAAAAAAGAACGACAATACTCCGCTGCCCCTTCCGGTACTGGGTGTTGTCGCCATATTCCTGCTCCTGGTCAATGCATTCTTAGCCGATGACAGCATCACTGATGAAATTTACGTCGGAAATGATCTTGCAAAACAGGTGTTGCTCATACTGATCCTCATAACGGTATGGCTGTTCTTCTTCCTGCGCGTTACCAGAAAAGAGCGTGACGGACTTAAACAGCTGAACAAGATCAACGAGGAACTGGTGGATTCGCAGACTAAATTTTTCGAAGCATCCGCCAAGGCCGATTCCGAGATCCGTGCGATGCGTCATGACATGCGTAACAACGTGCAGGTCCTGATGCTCCTTCTGGCAAATAAGGAATACGATAAAATGCAGGAGTATCTCGAAGAGATGAGCGAAGGCCTGGCGGGCACGAACGTCAGCAGCCACACCGGCGATGTAATTGCCGACGCGATAATCACAGATAAGAAGAAGCGTGCTTCGGCAGCAGGTCTTAAATTGGATGTCACCGGTGCGATATCAGGTGTTGAGATCTCTCCCGTAAACATGTGCAAGATGCTCGGAAACCTTCTTGATAATGCGATCGAAGCTGCCGCTGCTCCGGGCCTCAAGGACCTGGCTCCCGAATACAAAGTGATCGATCTCCAGTTTAAGCACACGGAGAACTTCTTCATGATCTCTGTTACCAATCCCTGTTCCGAGAAGCCTGATATCAAAGACGGCAAGATAGTCACAAGCAAATCCGATAAAAAGAATCACGGCTTCGGTATTTCCAACATCAGAAGTGCTGCGGAAGACTGTGGCGGAGAATTGTCCGTATCCTGCGAAGAAAAGCCTTTCGGATTCCTCTTCAGAGCTGAAGTTGTTATTTGATTCTGGCCCGGTAATTTTGCAAATCACCACGTTATAAGCGCAATTCACCACAAAAAAAGGTGACTGCTTTTGTATGTGATAGCATACAGAACATATAAAACCCAAGAAGGAGATAATCCATGAAGAAGTTGATTGGAGCTGCTTTAATCTGTGCAATGACAGCATCTCTGATATCCGGCTGTACACCATCAGACGTTGGTACAGTTGAAACTTCAGAGACTGCAAAGTGGATGTCAGGACGTCCCCAGGACGATTTCTACTACTATGCCAACAGGGATAAGCTCGATAACGCTGAATTTGAGTACGGTTCAGCATTCGCTGCCGATGCATTCGATGACAGTCTTATTGTTGAAAGACTCGAAAACATCGTCAAGGACGTAGCCGCAGGTTCAGGTTATGAAAAGGGCAGTGAGGAATACATTATCCAGACTGCTTATAACACTTTCATAAGCTATGATTTTGACAGCGAGCCGGTCCCTGAAGATCTTCAAAATGTTATTGACGAAGTAATGAATGCAAAGACAGCTGATGAGCTTCTTATGACAGATGCAAAGCTCTACCGTGATTTTGGAATCTCAGGTTTCTTCTCTTTGTCTGCCAGCGAGGATGTTTACATATCCGGAAGACGCATACTTACTTTTTATCCTTTTGTAAGTATGTGTGATGTCAGTTTCGATTCACTGGCTGACGGTAACTCAGCACTGTCCGGGCTGGTATCAGACACAAGAGTTTATATGCAGACCTTAGGATACGATGTGGATACTTCTTCTGAATACGGAAAAGAACTTGCAAATATTGTGCTTAGTGTTTATGGAGCATCAGGTTCAAAAACAGCACAGGACTCTTATGATGTAACTGACACGATCATCTTATCCGGTGACGAATTAAACAGTATATTCACCAATGTTGACATTCAGGAATATTTTAAAGCCATTGGTTTTGATCCAAACTTTTGTGACAGATTCGGATGCTACAATAAAGACCAGCTGATCTGCATGAATTCGCTGATGGTTGAAGATAAACTCGATGCTTTAAAAGCCCTGGAGATCCACAAGATCTACAGCAGTTACATGAGATTCATTGCTCCCAGTTATGACAGCCTTGCAGGATATGTCTACGACAGCTATAAGCCGGTTGAAGAGCTGGCAGTAAATGAGATAATTTCCAATCTTAAGAATGAGACAGATCCTCTTTATGTTGAGAGGTATTATACGAAGGAGACCGACGATGCTCTCCGATCAATGTGTGATGACATAAGGGAAGGTTACAGGGCCCTGATCTCGGATGCAACATGGCTTACTGAGCCTACAAGAAAAGGCCTCATCGAAAAACTCGATAACATTGTTTACGTTACCGGAACAGATCTTAAGAGACACGATACTTCCAAGTATGCGGGTATCGGCGGCAATTTCTATGAATTCTATATGGGATATATCAGAGTAGGCATTGCAGACGGAATAGCTAGTCTTTCCCAGCCCGTTGACCGTTATGGAGTGGAAATGAAAATGCAGACTGTTAATGCGTGCTACTCAGCGACACAAAACAATATAACCATAACGGTTGCTATCGCAGGCGATTCTTTCTTCGACGTTAACGGCGATTACTACACCAATCTGGGAAATCTCGGAGCAACCATTGCTCATGAGATGGGACATGCATTCGACAGCAACTGTATCGTTTTCGATCAGAACGGTGTTTATAATCCTGAATGGATCGCTGACGAAGACATGGAATCACTTCTCGAACGTAATGAAAAGGCGGTCAGATATTTTGAAGATAACTTTACCGTATTCGGTATCTACCATGTTGACGGTGAACTGACTCTTGGTGAGAACTTCGCAGACTTGAGCGGTATGGAATGTATCGTCACTCTTGCACATTCAAATGAAGATCTTGAGAAGATCTTTAAGAGCTACGCTGCTTCATATTGCCGTATGAGCATTGACGTTGTTATCATCGGCCAGCTGTCATCTGACGTGCACAGCCCTGAAGTCATAAGAGTTAACGCCATCCTTTCAACGACCGATTGTTTCTACGATGTATATGATGTTCAGGAAGGTGACGGCATGTACATACCTCCAGAAAACAGAATTTCGAGATGGCATTAATGGAGGTATATCATGAATATCATATTGAAGACTTCAATTAAGAATATTTTCGGAAAACCGCTCAGAACATTGCTGGTAGCGTTCTCCATTTTCCTTTGCTCGATATGTGCAATGGTATGCTTTGACTTCGTATCAAGTGCGGAAAAACTTCTCAGCGGATCTTCTTTGGGCTTATCAAAGGCTGACTGTCTTTTTATGGCGAGTGATTACACGGCAAAAGGCCTTCCGGAAGGTTTTCCCGAATGCGAGAAACTGGAGATCGTTTCCAATATCGAGAAACTCTACAAACCGATTGAAAGCGAGTATAACTATGTAACATACGAGAAGCTTACGATCTTTGGCGTTAACGTTGACAGCGCTGTTAAAATGGAATTCATCGATCCGGTCGAGCTCGGTTTATGTGAGACCGTTATTACGGGAAGCTTCGCCGAAGCATACGGTTATAAAGTCGGTGACAAGCTGATCGTTCACGACAGACAGGATGAAGAGGTTGAACTGACCGTTGTAGGTATCTCATATGGCAACAACAACTACTTCATAAGCAAGTATACTGCTATCGTTAACGAGGAGACCTCAAAGATCCTTTCCTGCGGAAGAGATAAGACCGGCGTTGTCCTTTTCGACATTCTTAACCAGGATGAAGCTCTTGACGGTATCAGAGCGCTCGAGGAATACTATCCGTCAGCTGTAGTTATCAATTTTGTCGTTGATGAATCAGTTGAAGCAACACTTCACCAGTTACTCCTTTATTTCTATCTCATTTTCGCAATCACATTCCTTCTCGTAATCTTTGTTTCTGCTTCGATCTGCAACAGGATCGTAAGCGAGAGAATGCCGTTCATCGGTACTCTCAGAAGCCTTGGTATGAGCAATGCGAAAACAGGACGGATCCTGCTTCTCGAGAACACACTTTATGCTCTCATCGGAAGCATTCCGGGAATAATACTCTACGGACTGATCAGAGTGCCGGTATTGGATATGTTCTTCGGAGTACAAAGAGAAGGTTCCAACTTTAAATCAGAAATTCCTCCCATGTCGGCTCTGGTTATCGCTGCTGTCATCATCGGCTCGATCATCATCGAGTGTGCGATCCCTTTTAAGGCGATAATGAAGGCATTGAATACATCCATAAGAGACATCATTTTTGATAACAGAGATACAGCCTACAAGTTCAGCAAGTCCGGCCTTATCATCGGTCTGGTTCTTGTTGCAGGAGCAGTCGTATCAGCATTCTTCAGCAAGAATCTTATTGTTGCGATCATCTGCCTGGTATGTTCAGTTACATCTCTCGCTCTCCTTTATCCATGGATCTTCAAGGGCGTTACAGGTCTTTTGAAGAACATTGCCGACAAGAAGGAAAATGCAAAGCTGTCACTTGCATGCGTTGAGGCAATCTCTCGTAAGAGCACGGTCGGAAGCGGTGTTCTTTGCGTAACGGCCGCAGCAATGTGCGTAATCGTTTTCACATTCGTGCAGTCAGCTACAATGTCTGTCAGTACTAACGAATTCACAAGTGACGTCATTCTTACATGTACAGACAAAATGACGGTTTATTCGTTCGTTGATAAACTCGAAGGTGTTACCGATACGGAAGTAGTTTATACATCATCAAACTCTGTCACCATCAATGATGCGGATGTGTCTGAACGCGAGAGCATGACATTCTATGCTCTTCCCGAAAACGGATTTAAGTACTACACGGCTTTCCCGGATCTTCCTGCAACAATGGAAAACGGAACCATAATCGTAAGTGACAAATATGCAGAGAAGAAAGGACTCAATGTCGGAGATACAGTTAAAATTACATACGATCCTACGAGCATCGTTCCAGTCGAAAGAGAGTACAAGATCGTATCTCTCTGCAGCTCAGACTCACTTATTGCTCAGGAGTGTATTTTCCTTTCTGATCGCGATTATAAAGAAATTTTCAGGGATACTCCCGGATATATCCTGATCATGTGCGAGAATCCCGCACGTGTTGCAAACCTCATCAGAACATACGCCGTAAACTATTATTCAGACGTAAAGACCCAGGATGAGATACTTAAAGATGAGGCTACCAATAATGCGAAAATGAGGGCATTAACTGTAGGCATCATTGTTATCTCCGTCGGAATAACCTTGATCGGTATGGCAAGCAACCAGCTTATCGGATTTGAGGGAAGGAAAAAGGAATGCGCGGTCATGCTCTCCACGGCAATGGGCAAGGGTACGCTCTCCGGAATCCTTTTCAGGGAGATGCTCATATCTTCACTTACCGCATCGGCCTTAGGAACCGCTGTCGGAGTACTGATGGTATTTATTCTCGATAATGCCACTTCAGCTTCTGAAGAAATGAAAATGGCAATCGAAATAGATCCCATAATGACAATAGCGTTCTTCGTCTTCCTTGTTGCGGCTTTCGTCGCCACGGTCCTTTTCCCAATAAAGAACCTGCGCAAGATGAAGATAGCAGAACAGATCAAGTACGAGTAATAGTACGGAGGATATAAAGATGAATACAGTAATCGAAGTAAATAACGTCAGCAAGTCATTCGGCAAGAACACAAGTCTCAACCAGGTATTAAACGGCGCATGTCTGAATGTTCAGAAAGGCGAGTTCGTATCCCTCATGGGTGCTTCAGGTTCCGGCAAGTCGACACTCCTTTATCTCATTGGCGGTCTCGACAGGGATTTCGAAGGTAGCATCTCACTTTGCGGAAAGGAGATCGGACCTCTCAAGGACAAAGAACTCTCTGATCTCCGTCTTCAGAACGTCGGATTCGTATTCCAGTTCTATAACCTCGTTATGAACCTGTCTGTTGAAGACAACATCCTTCTTCCTCAGATGATGAACGGTAAGACAAAGTCTTCTCTAAAAAAAGAACTTGATGAGATCTTGGAGATTACAGGCCTTACGGAAAAGCGCAAGTCACAGAGCAGTCATCGGAAACCCGAAGATCATCCTCGCAGATGAGCCTACAGGAAACCTTGACAAGAAGTCCACGGGAGAGATCATGGATCTGTTCAGAAGGCTCAATCAGGAGAAAGGTCTCACAATACTTCAGGTTACCCACTCCGAAGAGTGCGCAACTTATGGCACGAGGACTGTCGTTCTCGACAGTGGCAGAACAGTAGGTTGACAAACTAAATAGTGCAGCTTCCTTTCAGGCTTTGAGCTCGTTTTCTGTCTTTCTCTCAAGTCAGTTTATAAGGATGATATAATGATTTACGAGTGGGGTAACCCTTAGTAGGAATAATCAACAGTTTTCAAGTTAGTAAGGAATAAAATGAGCATAAGAACAAATTACGAGAAATGGTATGAAGGAGATGCTTATTACTGGGGACTGGAGCCTGGGAGATTCCTTGAAGAATTAATAGAACTGTGTCCGCCTTCTGCTGATAAAAAAGTTCTCGACATAGGATGCGGTGAAGGCAAAGATGCCGTGTACATGGCTCAGAAGGGTTACGACGTTACTGCATTTGATCTGACTGAAAATGGTATCAGGAAGACAGTCTCTTTGGCTGAGAAGAGAAACGTTAATATCAGTGCATATGTTGATGATATCAATACCTTCATCACAGATGAACAGTTTGACATAATCTATTCAACTGGAACAGTTCAGTATCTTTTCGAGGAGAACAAAAAAGGATTCTTTGAAAAGCTTGATAAGATCACAAAGAAGAACGGGATCGTTTATATCAACGTATTTGTAGAAAAGCCGTTCCTGGAATTACCTCCGGATTGGGATATGGAAGAGAAGATGTGGAAGTCAGGCGAGCTCTTCACATATTTTGCGGACTGGAAAGTTGAGCGCATTGATGAAGTGATCTTCGAAGATAACAGTGGCGGGATACCGCATTATCACTGCATGGATACCATTATCTGCAGAAAAATCTAATAAGATAATGTTTCGAGGAATAAAGTGGATAAAGATTTTAAAGAAGTAGAGATCAAAAGCAACCTTGAATTACCGTATACGCTAATTTGTATCAAGGAAGGCAGCACACAATTTGATTTATATTTTAAGTCTTTTGATGAGCATCAAAACGAGTACACAATTAACGCGGGTGGCGTTACCGGAACGTTTGAAATTGCTTATAGTTGTTTAGGTATGGATTGCAGGTTTGAATGTGATATCACAATGGGTAATCTATATAGTTTTTATCTTCAACTGGAAAATGTTTATGAATGTCTTCCTGGAATAGTCCCTATTGCAATACTTGAGAATTATGGCTCTTTGGAACGTTCGAATTTAACTTTTACGTTCGATAAGAAGGGCCATGTCCAAGTAAACGGGCGATTTATGAATAAAGACACGCAGTATAGCAGTGGGATCCTATTTGATGTTTCTATGGATGCTTTCTATAACATTACACATATGATCAATGCTTTAAAATACTTTTTTGAAGAGTTAAAACGAATTCAAGGACATAGTAACTTTTATTGAGTTGTATTTTGATTCAGATGAATAGCTAAATCAACAGTTTTGAGAGCCAATCAAGATAATGAACATGGATAAAATCTTGCAAATGAATTGGCAGCCCGTAGCGACAGAAAATGCATTGGGTGATCTTTTCAGTTGGAGCATGGCTTTTCGAAAATAACAAGCTGAGCATATCTGTCCTTTTGCACGCCGATATAACGGAAGCCCTGCTTTTCAAAAAGAATTCGCCGTTGATGTTACGGCACATAAGATTAAGTGCTTTTCTTACCGGATGAGGAAAGGCGGGATCTGCTATGTATAATCTGCCGTTCGGTTTCAGGAGGCGTAAAGCTTCCTTCGCAAAAGCATCTTTATCAGGGAAATGATGATATGCCATGCATGCGGTTAAAGTGTCAAAATAAGAATCCCCGTAAGGTGTGTCTTCGCAGGAGCATTCTCTGATATCCATGTCAGGACATTTGCTGCGCGCAACAGAAAGCATCTGAGGCTCGACGTCTATTCCGTGTCCTTCTATGTTCTCGAACTCACTGAATGTTTTTAGGATCGTGCCTGTTCCGCAGCCCACATCAAGGACCCTGTCGCCTTTTTTCAGGCCGGTGTATCTGTAGAGCAGCTCATAGAACCTGCGTGACATCCTGCCTTCAAAATGATCGTCGTATTTGTCAGCTCTCTTGTCGAATTTGAAATCTCTCTTTTCCATGTTTTAAGTCCTTTCTTTTTCAATAGCCAGAAATGCGCCCAGTGCCATTATCACGAATGAGATGATGAACAGCAGTGCCGGTATCTTCGGGAACAGCGCAAGCGAAATGAGCGCTCCCATGAACGGTGCCAGGGCATAGAATGCCGATGTCTTGGCGGCTCCTATGTAGCGCTGTGCATAGACGTATGTGTATATGCTGAGACCGTAAGCGACAAAGCCCAGGAGCAGCGCCAGCAGTATATAAGGCGTGAGCGTGAGCCGTTCTCCCGATATCAGCGCCACGATGACAGAACCTGTCCCTGAGCCATACCCTTTTATTATCACTATCCTTGCCGGGTCCCTGTTCGAGAGTTTCCTTGTGAAGTTGTTCTCGAGTCCCCAACAGCAGCAGGCGAGCAGGGCCAGGAGCGAATAGACCGATACGGAGAACGAAGTGATGTCGCTTAAGGAGAGCAGGATGCTTGCGGCGGTTATCAGTACGATCGCGATCCATAACCGGGGCGATATCTTCTCCTTGAAGATGAGCAGCGCGATCAGGGATGTGGCGACTATCTCGAAGTTGTTAAGAAGGGATACAGATTCGGGCGAAGAGTTCTTCAGAGCCGTCATCAGGAGGATCGGAGCCGCGATGTCCAGCACGACCATCAGAATGAGATAGGGCAGGTCGCTGTGGGTAAAAGATGAGTTCTCTTTGCTTCTGCCACGGGACAGGGAAGTAACTATGCTCATGCCGGCCGCGGCTCCGAGATAGAGCAGGCCTGCCATAAAGACCGGAGGGATCTTCTCCATGAGGAGTTTGGAGAAAGGAGTGCTTACCGCATAGAGCAATGCCGCGTATATTGCGTATCTGATCGCTTTACTGTTATTCATATCCGTCACTTTCTGAACACCGTGTTCAGTAAAATGGTATAATCAGCTAAATGAGCAAACAATAATCAGACTTTGCGATATGTCAGTTATTGAACATTTCGGCAAAAATGTACGGTAAAAGAAGATGGACAGAAGACAGCAGAAGACCAGGACGGCGATATACGATGCGCTTACAAAGCTGCTGAGAAAGCGGCGTTTTGAAGATATAACGGTGCAGGAGATCATCGATGAAGCCAATATCGGAAGGAGCACTTTCTATTCTCATTTCGAGACGAAAGACCAGCTCCTCGAGCAGATGTGTGACGAGATGTTCTCGCATGTATTTTCCGAGTCGCTCATGCCTGAGAAGAGCCACGATTTCTCGGCCAACCATGAGGAAATGAAGGCATTGCTGGAGCGGAAAAGCTCTTTACGCGCTACTTTTCGAGGTATCTTGAAGATGCATTCGGTGATATGATCTCTCATATTGATATAGATGTGTCTGCTGATTTCAAGAAGCAGTTTGTCATAGGAAGTTTTATCAACACAGTCAAATGGTGGATCGGGAACGGACTTACACAAAATCCCGGCGAGATTATTGATTCATATCTGAAATGTCTGATCAGGAAATGATCTTAGTCGAGAAAATCCTCAGGATAAGCGACCGGGATAAGCCCGAGTTGATCAATTAACAGGATATGTATTTGAAAGGATAGGAAAAATGACATCAACTGCAAATCCGGATTATAAGTACTACCAAAAACTTGAAGGCACATGGAGAGATGTGAAAGGTTCTTGTGAAGCTGTTCTCAGCCGTTTTGCCGGAATAGAGATACGGTATGCGTCCGGAAAGCTTTCCTCCTCATACGGCGTAACGGATGCCATGCAGCTCCAACTGAACCAGGGAGGAATGATGATCGGAATGATGGCAGCAGCTTACACGATCCACGATGGTGAAGAGATAAAGATTAACCTGAATAACCGTATTGTATATGAGGGCGATAAGACAATATACAGAGTATCGGAGGCCTGGTATGGCAATGAAGAGCTTCACCTGGAGATGATGGATCTTAATGACGGGCATAAAGAAGATGTAGTCCTTGTCAGGGTTAAAGAAGATGTCCCTCTTGCCGAAGGTGAATTTCAATGTCCCTGCGGGTACAGGGGAGAAGCAAGGAGATTCTGTCCGAACTGCGGCAAGGAGATAATTTGAAAAGGTGAAAGAAAAAGTGACAGTTATGAAAAGCGGGATGTATATTGTCAAAGCAGAAGAAGATCAGATAGAAAAAATCGTAGATATGTCTATCAGAGCTTTTGAAACAGATGTAAATGTTGGAGGAACAAAAGGTGATTGTCCGCCTGAATTTGATTCGATAGAATGGCATAAACAAATGGCCCGGGAGGGGCATTTGTATCAAGCAATGATAGAAAAAGATTTGGTTGGAGCTGCCATTGTGTTCCCGGATGAAACACAAAGAAGCTTATACATTGGCAGGATCTTTATTGACAGCGTCTATCATAGAAAAGGTTACGGAATCCGCTTGATGGAATGCATAGAAAGTAATTTTCCTTGTGCTACGGAGTTTAATCTGGATACACCTTGTTGGAATGAGCGGACAAATGCTTTTTACCAAAGATTAGGATACCGTATTATAAAGATCGAGGATGGATTCAATTTTTATCAGAAAAGAAGGGTAATTGGAAGACCTTAAAGGAGAAATGAAGTGATAATCCAGACGGGGATGAGGACCGATATCCCGGCCTTTTACTCAGAATGGTTTATAAACAGGATCAAAGAAGGCTATGTCCTTGTAAGGAATCCTTATAATCCCGTGCAGGTGACAAGATACAGTCTGTCGCCTGATGTCGTTGACCTCATATCCTTCTGTACGAAGAACCCCGCTCCGATGCTCGGTAAAATGGAATATCTGGATCCATACGGGCAATATTGGTTCGTCACCATAACGCCCTACGGAAAAGACATTGAACCCAATGTTCCGGACAAACAGAAGGTGATGGAGAGTTTTAAGATACTGTCTGACAGAGTAGGTGCTGACAGCATAGGGTGGCGCTACGATCCGATCCTGGTGGACAGTGTCCATACGGTTGATTGGCATATACAGAAGTTCGAAGAGATGGCAAAGACTCTTTGCGGATATACCGGGACATGCGTCATAAGCTTTATAGACATCTACAAAAAGGTTGTGAAGAACTTCCCGGAAGCCAGGGCGGTATCAGATCAGGACAAGCTTGCGATAGGCAAAGCATTCATTGAGACTGCCTCACGATACGGCATGACCATAAAGCCGTGTGCGGAAGGAACCAGCCTTGCGGCATACGGGGCAGACTGTTCCGGCTGCATGACCGTGAAGACCTACGAGACCGCGCTCCACTGCAATCTCACTGTTCCCAAAAAGGGAAAGAATCAGAGAAACGGTGAATGCGCATGCCTTCTGGGAACTGACATCGGTGCTTACGATACATGCGGACATCTTTGCAGATATTGTTATGCAAATACCGACCCTGACCTTGTAAGACAGAACATGCTAAAGCACGATCCCAAGTCGCCTTTTCTTTTGGGTGATCTTAACCCTGAGGATGTCATTCACGAGGCAGACCAGAAAAGCTGGATTGACAGGCAGATGAGGCTTGATATCTTTTAAGCAGAAGATCCTGAGAAAAGATCGGTCCTTCACGGTTCATATTCCGTAAAAGTAACTGCATCGCTGTTCTCGAAAACCGGTTTGCCTTTAGCCTTCTTCAGATAAGCATCGAAAAACTCCAGGTGAATGCCGCACACCGTTTTATGGGCAGTATCGGGATCCAGTTTTCCCACCTGGGATTTAAGCGGTATGACATGCTTCAGATCCGAGAACCCCAGATGCTGCATGTCACGTAATACGGCATGGTACGCGACATTTTTATTCTTAACAAATGCAACCGTAACAGCTGTTTTATTCGCTTCGCAGTTCATCTGAAGAAATGGTGTCGTTATCACCTTGCCATCGTGGTTTCCGAAGAGACCGCCATCTATATTTATCCCGCAGGTAAAAGTCTCCGGTTCGTCTTCGCAAAGGGCATAGGCTGTCGCCCCTCCAAAGGAATGTCCTGTAACGCCGATCCCGTTAGCGAAGTCGATCCTGCCGGAATAGTTATCCTTAAGATACTTTAACGCAGCCTTCGTATCCAGTTTCCATTCCGGCAGTCTCTCGATTAAGAATCTGTTGTACTTCTTTTGCATTGCATCAAATCTTTCCCACAGTTCTTCGTTTGTGCCTTTGGCTTTCTGAAGTTTCAACAGGGCAATGGTGGAAGGGAGAAACGGCGAATACACTTTTGATGAGAGTCCCTTTGCCTGTTCATATACTGTTCCGTCATCGAGCGTGGTTACCATCCCTTCATAAGGATGTCCTACGGATGCCACGATGTAGCCGTGCGAAGCAAGCTCGATCAAAAGATATGTATTAGCTTCCAAAAACGAGCTGTAACCGTAATTGAACAGGATAAGGGGAAAACGTTCACCCTCAATAAAGGGGGCATTCTCATAGCATTCAGAACGGTTTGTTCCGTCACTTTCCACCTTCTCGTATTTAATTGGAACATAAAAGTTCTTTCTGATGGCATCGACGGTCGCCTTGCTCATGTAACGCGCCTTGGGAAGCCCTTCGACAGACTCCTTTGAGACCGGATAGTATACTTTCACCGGAATGGATCTCTTAGTACCGATGGCGTTGTACATTTTCTCTTCGCGGTCGTTATATACCGTATAAGAAAAAGTGCCCACGGCATATTCGCCGGTCGGCATGGGCTTATTGATCTTATTTTTCCTCATCGATTTTTCCTCCGAATAATAAAATGACCGATCTGGCAAGAGTTCTGAAAAGGACTTTGGGTTCAATCTTTGCTCCATAGCTGTCGGACCCGTAATTAGCCTGCAGTATGCAAAGCTTCTCAATGCCCGAAAATGCCGCAGAGATGAAAACACCTATCTCTTCAGGTGTGCCGTTCATTTTGTATCCCTGTTTCATGGCAGCTTCCACCATTTTGGGGAAGATATAAATACCTATTTTTTCAGTGATGCCTTGCCCTGCAGCGCCTTCCATGATCTTTGCCATCCTCTCGGGACTGTTTACTGCAAGAGAAGCGAAATCAAAGTTGATCTTCTGAATATCCATCAGGTGTTTTTCCATTACTTCGCCAACGATGTCACAGACACGGTATGTGATCTCTTCGAAAGACAGATCCTTCTCATTGGAGAGTTCTTCAATACGGTCGTAGTAGTCATATTCTTGTCTGAGCTTTTTAAGCATGTCCGCCAGGATCTCATCGAGTCCGTCGTAATAGCGGTATATCGCTCCCATGGACATTCCCGTCTCTGCAATGACATCAGAGATCGTCACCATCTCCACAGGCTTTTTCAGGCAGACCTGATAGGCTGCCTCTACTATCATTTCTTTCTTTTTCTCATAATATTCCTGAGTAACTTTGGGCATGTGTTTCCCGCCTCCTCTGTCAGATGATTCGAAAATGAAACGAGTTTCATTAAATGAAATCGGTTTCATTTTGCACCCGATGGGCCTATTTGTCAAGAACCGCAGATTGACAAGAATATCTCCCCGAATTTATAATGACCAAAAATACAAAAATGGTCAAAAAGAGGAAAGACATGCCTAAGATATATTCGGAAGAAGAACGCTCTGAAATAGTCAGAAGATTAAAGAACGGTGCCGATGAGCTCATCCGCGAGAAGGGCGTCAAGAAGACGACTGTGGATGAACTGGTCCGGAGAGCCGGGATCCCAAAGGGAACTTTTTATCTTTTTTACCCATCCAAGGAGATGCTCTTATTTGAATGTGCGCAGGACCTTCATGAACAGGTAAATGCGCATATTACGAATGGCATGAAGAACATCATCGGCAGCAAGAAAACAGGCAAAACTGATCTGTCGGGATACGTAGAAGAAGTTACAGACGTGATAATGGGTGCGATAGAGATCACACAGAATTCCTGTCTCAGGGTATTACTGGAGCCGGAGAGCATGGCTCTGATATTGGATAAACTTCCGGAAGATGTACTTAAAGAACACAGAGAACAGAAAAGAGATAACGGAATAATAGAATCACTGATCGAAAAGAAAGGCTTGTCCGTTGAAGAAATGCGCGGAGCATTTACCATGATCCTGTTCGGAGGCATGTACGGGAATGTCATCGGCGACAAGACCATATCAAAGAGCACCAGATTACTGGTGAAGGGGCTCGTACAACAGATCTTATGAGCAGAGGCAAATTCGTCTATAAGGATGAGTCCAGCAGGGATAAGATGCTCGCGTTTTACGACAGGGCAATGGAAGATTTGAATGTCCATTACCGTGAAGAATACATAGAGACCTCATATGGAACGACACATATCGTCATTGCCGGCGATGAGACCAAGCCTCCGGTCTTTACGGTTCACGGCGGCAACGGAATCACCCCGCTAAATCTTAAACTATTTCTGCCGCTCCTAAGAGACTATTGTCTGATAACACCTGATGTCATTGGTATGCCCGGAAAGAGCGCGCCATACAGAACGCTTAATACAAATAAAGACGATTACGGCAGATGGCTGGTAGAGATACTGGATATCCAAAAAATAGACAAGATCCCATTCGTCGTATCTTCTTACAGTTCAGCGATGCTCTTATCACTTGCACAGGTTGCTCCCCAAAGGATCGAAAAGGCAGCCCTGGTAGTTCCTTCAGGAATCGCACACGGCCCTCTGATGCCGATCTTAAGAAGCATGACGGTTCCGATGCTCAAGTACTATTTTGTTCAGTCAGACAGATCATTTAAGAAGATAATGCAGCTCATGGCAACAGAAGACGATGAACAGATGGAAGAATTCTTTAAGCTTATGATGTCTTCTTACAAAATGGAAATGAAGCCTCCCAGAGAGTTCAACAAAAACGATCTCAAAAACTTCACTGCACCAATCTTACTGTTTGCTTCTGATGACGACATATTCTTCCCTGCAAACAGAGTATTCCCAAGAGCAAAAGAGATATTTGCCAACATGCCGGAGCTGTTCAAGATATCAGGCAATCATCTGCCATCGGCTGATACCATGGCTTTTGTTTGTGAGAGGATAGAGGAGGCGTTTAAGTCATAGGAATATGTCACCATTAAAATTGCGTCGTTTGCTTTTATGCTCGTCCTCATACCCAATGCATTGAAGTATATATTCCTCGGGTGCGTACTTATAGAATTCAAATGGATCTATCGGTTCATTGGCACGAGCTGCATTGCACTTTCTGCGAAGTGGCATCAGATTTCTTATGTCATATCCGCCGTCATAAGATCTTGGCACATAGTGATCAATAGTCCGGCCTTTTCCTGAAGACGGATTGCCGCAATGAGCACAAACGCCTTTCGTTTTTGCCCATACCAGTTTGAGCCGATCTGTCTTAGTTCTATTGCTTCTCATAGCATTATTATATGTTGGGAATGATTATGATGCGTACTAACTTCAATTGCAGGAATTGAAAAGATTGATAAATACTTTTATCCTCATATCATGAAGATGTGTAGCATTGCTAATAGTGATTACAACATAGAAAAGATGGTTGCTTTTGGTCCTATTGTTAATAATGAGGATATAGATAAGGATACTGAGTTGTTCATTGCTGTTTATTTCAATGAAAACTATATAAAAGATTTTACAGAAGATGATTTTGTAAAAGTAACTGCAGATATTGAAGAAACATGTAATATGATCTGGGTATGTGCTCCTCAAAATCACAGATATGATAAAAGTGTTTCTATAAAAAGGGATATTGCAAGAGGAGTTACTATTTATGAGAGCTCCAAACAAAGCAAAGAAGGCTAAGCAAAGCATTCTGCCAACTCTTACATACAACCAAGTTAAAGGGGTACTCCGCGGAGTACCCCTTTATAATTCCTAATAGCATTAAGCAGATCATTGATAATAACTATGCAACTTTCAGATATGAAAATGGTGAATGGCTATAAATAAGCAGAAGGACTGTAAAAAGCAATTAGGGTCAATTAACGGGGTCGGCGCTCGTCAAATATCAGCGATTACTCTCCATTCTCTCACCAGCCTATCCATCTGCCAGGCTGCGTTAGCGGGACTCGTTGACGGCAGGCAGATGCCCTCGCGTCCGGTGACCGGGAGCATATGCTTCTGATAGAGTTGGAATGCTTTTATGCCATTGAGATAGATCGCCTGAATACCGGCTGTTTCCAATATCGTTTTTATGTCGTTGACTGATACGTTACGAATACTCGAATCAGAGGAACCGTCGATCTCGCACGAACCGATAACATCCCATAGTGCGATATGATTCCTAAGAAGGAAGGATTTCTTTTCATCAATTGTCTTAGGTACATCCTCACCGAAAACACTTGCGGTCACTTTCCAGAAACGGTTCTGCGGATGGACATAAAAGAACCCCTCTTCTCTGGACTTCACGGACGGGAAACTCCCGACTATGAAAACTATTAAGGAATAAAATCCTCGGAAGCATTGATTTTATTGGGTTTATGGTTTTGGGGTTCCAGAGTTTGACATCAGTTTTGACAGCAGTTTGACAGCAAAGCCCCGAAATGCAATGTCCATCGCACATTTGAGTTTTTAAGAATTTTCACTTTGACATCCCGAGACACGTTCTCGGGATGTTTTTACGTTATTATGTCCTTCTTATATCTGCAAATGCGCTATTTTGCAGGTTACATATTGTTTAGCTTCGATTTATACCGAATACAAAGGCATCTGAAGAAGTTTTTCTAACTCAATCGCACATTGGATTCTAATAAGATCAACCTAAAAGGCGCCCGGAAGGTAATTCCTGGCGCCTTTTTACGGGATATGAGGGGATAATTATGAGAAAATGTCGATTTAGATTCCGCAACTACGGATTCTGCTGATAACTTCAGCGTGTGTGAGGCTTTTGCCTGTTCTAATATCAAGATAAGTGTTGGGGTCTGAACCAAGTCCTGTTCCTCCGAAGCCGAGGCTGATATTTGCCCTGATTCCGAGGCTGTCTTCGAGGACTTCTTTGATCAGTGCGGCTACTAAACCGTTTGCGCAGGGGAGGTGTCCGCCGAGCTTTCCGCAGATGTCTCCAAAGAAGCCGTTGCCTTCGATTGCTGAGATAAGTTCGTCTAATTCTGTAACTGTACCGCCTGATACGATCTCGAGCTCTTCCATTTCCAGTGTTCTGTAGTTAGTCATAGTTTTCATTGTTGTGTCCTCCTTTGATGAGATTGTGTTTTTGATTGATGGCTTCATTATCACCGCCGTGAGTGGCACAAACAATCAGTAATTCACAGTGTAAATGTGGCTTAAGCAACAGATTCCGGAACGTCTGTTGCACAAATGAAAAATTCCTCTTTGTTATCTACATCATTTGCAGAACATGCTTGGCGTAATAACAAAACAAAACGGCTCTCTTGCGAGAGCCGTTCAAATGCTGAGGTTGTTATTGTAATTAAGCTGATTTGTTGCCTGCGAGTTCTCTGACCTTTTCTATTGAGAGACCTGAATATACAGCAATCTCTTCTAAAGATAGCTTACCAAGTCTTAACATCGTTTTAGCATTTTCAATGCTGGCTTCCAATTTGCCTTCAATCTTGCCTTCCTGAATGCCTTCGTTTTTTACTTCTTCCCATATATCACACATAGCCTTAACTCCTTCCTCAGATTCCTTGTAGTGTCTGACTTTGTCAGACAATTCTTTGTAGTACATGCCGTCTGCTTTGGTGCAGTAGAAATCGCTCATAAGTTTGCCCAAAGCAGAATCGTCTGTTCGTATCGATCCGTTTACGTATATTATATACGCTTGAATCCTCCTTTTCGAAATAGTGCTGATAATGTATCAGGTAAGGAGGAGAAATACTTCGTTAAAAAGAACGGTTGTCCCAATAACAGATATTGACAGGAGAAAGCTGGCCGCAAAAGCGAATTAATCACGAGAAAAGAAACAGACCTTAGCGTGAGGCCTTGTCCGAATACGCTTCAGCTGCATCGGAAAAATATTTCTGAAGCTTGGTCTTGAGTGACTTCGGACGGAGCGCGATCGCTTCTTTGCCGAATCTTCTGAAGTAATCTTCAAGCTGCTGCTGAGGCCAGTCGAAATGGTATCTGTCGCCTTTGATCTCAGTTACGGCAGGCCTGTTCTTGACGATCATCTTGTACATCTGCTTGCCGCGTTCGGTCATCTGTATGACTGCGTGAATGTCGGAAGAAGCGGAGTGGGGATGACGTATTCCTACCTGCGTGAGTCTTTCTTCAGTTTTTTTGCTCCTGACGAATTCGTCTGATGTGATGAAGACGTTCCTTAGTCTTGAGATCCTGAATGTGTGATCAAGATCGTATTTGTGCCCGTGGCAGAGAAGGTAGCTGAACTGCTCTTCTTTGGATGTCGCTATCAGGTACGGTTCGACATAGATGGTGCCCTGCTTCGAAGAATTAGTCGAAGTAAATGACAGCACTTTGTTTTCTGCAATCGCTTTGTTGATCGCATCGTAAGTCTGCCTGAAGATTATCTCTTCGCGCTTATTTCTCGGGATCGAGAGGTAAGACAGGAACATGTCCTTGATGTATCCTGAAAGCGAATTGTCCTTAAGAAGATTGTTCTCGATTATCTGTACTATGTTGTAGGATTCGCCGCTCACGGTGAGCGTGATCACGGAGCTCTTGCCGGATGTGTTCTCCCTGTTATTGATGTACGTTGTTATTATCTTCTCCGCCAGAACTGAAGCCTCTTTGGACTTGAGTGATTTTACCGATGTTAATTCTTCGAGCATGTTATTTAAGAGCTCGTCATTGTCTTTTCTGTATTGCTCGAAATAATTGACGATCAGCTCTTTTAGAAAACCATTGAGGTTGACGCTGCCGTCGTTTCTGTAGAATTCGAAGAGTTCGGCATCGTTGATAAGCCTCATTTTCGTGTCTTCGGAAAGATATATCTTGTATTTCTCGGTCATGTATAACTCCTGTTTGGGGTTGTGAAAATTATTAAAATCTCGAAAATCGCTCTAATATATTGATTATATTGGGGTTGTAATTACAAGTCAATCTGCATCTTTTAAACCCCACTTGCCGAGGTTAACATAAGGCTGCAACGTGAAAGACACGCTCAGCAATCAGCAGAGGTTGGTTTGCAGGTTCGAATCCTGCCTTAGTAGTCGAGGCGAAGACTAAGTGTCTTGCAAAAAACGTTGACTAAAGGTGCATACAGCAATTGCATGCTCGACTGTCAATCGATCTGGGGGAGATCCCCCGGCACCTTGTAAAGGAGAAAAAGGAAATGTTGAAGTTTTTAAAGAAAGAAGCAAATGTTGCTTACACGGCAAACGGTGCATTATCCAATGCATCTACAATGTCTGACTGCTTAGATCTTTTCGCTACAGCAGGCGCATTGAGAAATGCAGGTGACGAAGAGATCATCGAGAGGTTCATCAGAGCCTTTGCAGAAGACAGGGAGATCGCCATGAAGACACTCTTCTTTGCAAGAGATGTCAGAGGCGGTTTGGGTGAGAGAAGATTTTTCAGAGTAATCTTCAGATACCTGGCTATAAACTATCCTGATGTTGCCGTTAAGAATATCGACAACATCGCCGAGTACGGCAGATATGACGATATCCTCTCTTTGATGGATACAGCGTGTGAGCAGGAGGCAATCGCTTACATAAAGGCGGTCTTAGATGAAGATATGAAGTCCATGCAGGCACAGGACACTGTATCTCTGATGGCCAAGTGGTTGCCTTCTGTAAACACAAGCAACAAGGAAGCCGTAAGACTTGCAAAGAAGATCGCAAAGGGCATGGACATGTCTTGTGAATCTTATAGAAAGATGCTGTCTTCCTTGAGAGCTTATATCAGGATCATTGAGAATAACTTAAGAGAAAAGGACTACTCTTTTGAGTACAACATGCAGCCTTCAAAGGCTCTGTTCAAGTACAGAAAAGCATTCATCAGAAACGATGGTGAAAGATACCAGAAGTTCATCACGGATGCCAAGGAGAATCCTTATGAGCTGAACACAAGCACACTGACTCCTTACGACATCGTAGGTTCTGTTATCAAAAACAGAAATGGCATGTCATCTGAGGAAAGAGCAGTTCTTGATACTACATGGAATGCATTGGAGAACTATGTAAACTCCGATAACACTCTGGTCGTGGTTGACGGCTCCGGCTCAATGTACTGGGGCGGCGCAAGCGTTATGCCTGCTGCAGTTGCAGAATCTCTGGGCATCTACTTTGCAGAGCGCAACAAGGGTGCTTTCAGAAATCACTTCATCACTTTCTCAGCTAACCCTCAGCTGGTTGAGATCAAGGGTGAGGATATTTTCGAGAAGGTACAGTACTGCATGAGCTTCAATGAATGCAGCAACACAAATATCGGCAAGACATTCGACCTGATCTTGAACACAGCGGTCAAGAACAGACTGAAGCAGAAGGATATGCCTTCGAGAATGATCATAATCTCGGACATGGAGTTTGACTCCTGCACCAATGATGCAGACATGACGAACTTCGAGAATGCCAAGGCAAAGTTCGAGAGAGCCGGCTACAAGCTGCCTTCTCTGGTCTTCTGGAATGTCAACAGCTTCAACAGGCAGCAGCCTGTCAGAATGAACGAAAAGGGCGTTACCCTGGTCTCAGGTATGTCACCTCAGATCTTCGCGATGCTGAAGAGTGACAACATGGACCCTTATTCCTTCATGATGAGCGTTATATCATCTGAAAGATATAAGCAGGTAGCAGCATAAGGAAACTGCTAGTGAAAAGCATAATGAACAGCGCCCCCGTCGATTTATAAAACCTGGCGGGGGCTTTTTCGAGAAAGGAAAATATATGGAATACATAGAAATAAAAGGAAAGGTGAATACAGCGATCTGCTACGCAAAAGTCGTGGAAGATGAAGCGATCGAACAGATCAGACGAATGTGCGATTACGAGATGACTGAAGGCTCCAAGATAAGGATCATGCCCGACGTCCACTCCGGAAAAGGCTGCACAATAGGCACGACAATGACTGTGGTCGATAAAGCCGTTCCGAACGTCGTAGGCGTAGATATCGGATGCGGAATGTACACTGTATCTCTCGGCAAGGGTGAGATCGACTATATGTTGGTAGATGCTGCAGCACACTTCATCCCCTCCGGCAGATCCGTTTGGGAAGGCCGAAAGGAACAGTTCGACCTCACAGGTCTTAAGTGCTACAGATCACTTAAGGACACAAAGAGATTAGTCAGATCTCTCGGCACATTGGGCGGCGGCAACCACTTCATCGAGATCGATGAAGCATCTGACGGCACTAAATATCTTGTCATTCACTCCGGTTCCAGAAACTTGGGCAAACAGGTCGCAGAGTACTACCAGAAGCTCGCCATCAACTTACAGAGAGGTTATGGCGAATACTACGAAAAGCGCAACGAGATAATCCGCACATACAAAGAGCAGGGCCGCAAGTCTGAGATCCAGGCCGCATTAAAGGAACTCCACTTCGAAGTATACGGAGGCGAGACAAAGATGCCAGAAGACCTCTGCTACCTCTACGGAACATACCTTGAAGATTATCTCCACGATGTTGAGATCTGCCAGGCCTTCGCGAAAAGAAGCAGGGAATTAATGGCCGAGATCCTCTCCGAACGCGCAGGCCTCGTGGCGGGCGAATCCTTCCACACGATCCACAACTATATCGATACTGAAGAGATGATCTTAAGAAAAGGTTCCATCGCCGCGCACAAAGGCGAGAAAGTATTGATCCCCATCAACATGAGGGACGGTTCCGTCATCGCCATCGGCAAGGGCAACCCCGACTGGAACTTCTCCGCGCCTCACGGTGCCGGAAGACTCATGTCCAGAACAAAGGCAAAAGAGACCCTCTCCATGGATGAGTACAAGGAAGCGATGAAGGGCATCTTCACAACATCCGTAAACGAGTCCACATTGGATGAAGCACCCATGGCTTACAAGTCTTTGGAAGACATCATCGATGTCATCACAGAGTCTGTCGATGTGGTCGAAGTGATCAAGCCGGTATACAACTTCAAGGCAAGTGAGTAAGTGAGTGGTGAGTTACATGTCCAAAGTTGGATTTTATCTTGATTCTGATTCAAAGCAGAAGGCCCGTCATAGGCTGAGGCGTTATGAGACTGCGCAGAAGAAGTTTTCGAGAGCACGTAAGTATGACAGGGGAGAGTACAGCCGCTTCTATGGCCAGTGCGGCTATTATGTTGAACGCCAAAGAGAACGCATTGTACATATCCCCGTTAAAGATGCCGGCGGAAGAACCATTTATATTCCTGTCATCAAACGCGTCGGAGGTGAGATCTTCATGGTCAGGCATTACGGCATAAGCGGAAAGCAGTACTTCAAGCAGCTCGCTGCCCGAAAGCTCAGAAGAAATAAGAAATTCGATGAGGATTCATATCTCCTGAAGGGGTCTAAATACAAGAAGGACTTTGATGTAGTCTGGAGCGTGACGTAAGGTTTTTGGGATGTGGGCTGATTTACGTACCTAAAAGCGAAAAAGTGTTTTTAGGTACGTAATTTTTTCGGGTTTTATGCCTGACAAGGCTCGCTTTTACGTACCTGAAAAGGAAAAACTGGTTTTAGGTACGTAAAATCTTGAAAATACAGCCGCTGAAGAGAGTATTTTTACGTACCTGGTTGAATAAAATCGCGTTTAGGTACGTAATTGCACTGCACTCATGATCACTTTACTTACTGAAAATGGGAAATGCTAATCCAGTAAGTAAATTCTTGGAGGAAAAATCATGCTAAGTCCATTATTTACTTACCAAAATCAAAAAACTCGTTTTTGGTAAGTAAATATTCGAGCAAAAAGGCTTCTTGCACCCTGCAATTTACTTACTAAAATCAGAAAACTCGTTTTTGGTAAGTAAATATTCGAGCAAAAAGGCTTCCTGCACCCTGCAATTTACTTACCAAAATCAAAAAACTCGTTTTTGGTAAGTAAATATTCGAGCAAAAAGGCTTCCTACACTCGCAATTTACTTACCAAAATCAAAAAACTCATTTTTAGTAAGTAAATTCAAATTATCCACTTAAATTGCAACTTGTCCCTCCCGGAATGCAACTTGGACAGATTTGCCCACGCGGCAGACCGGGGTTTGCTATAGTCGGGTCATTCAAGCAAGACAAGGAGTTTTCGGGAAATGAAAAAGAACAAGATCATCAAGGGATTAGGAATTACATTGGGAGTTATCGCATTCATTGGAATAGCAGGTTCCATCGCTATGGGCGGATATGTATCAGACAGGATACTTCACCAGAACAATGGTAATGACACACATGACAACAGCATTAAGCAGCTCGAAGTCTGGGGATACGATACGGAAAAGTTTGAGAACACATATAAGGGGATCGAAGTAAGCGCAACAGCTGAAGACGGCAACACAGTACCCGGCACTTATTACGATAACGGCAGTGACAAGTGCGTGATCCTGGTGCACGGCGCAGGCGGAGACAGGGTGTGCATGTATCCTCTCGCTGAGCTGTATCTGGAAGACGGATTTGACGTTATCTCGATCGATCAGAGAGGATGCGGCGAAAATGCTGACGACAGGGTTACGTTCGGAATCAATGAATCACTCGACGTTAAGGCGATGGTCAAGTTTGCAAGAGAAGAGATCAAGGCCGGCAAGGTCATCGTTCACGGCCAGTCCATGGGCGGCCAGACAGTTGCGATCTACGCATCAAACGTAACACCGGGCACAGCCGAGGCAGCAGACGCGGTGATCTGCGATTCACCCGTTCCCGGAATGGAGCTCGTTCTCAAGGAAATGTTCGGTGACGGGGATACGGATTCATTCATGGCTAGATATCTTACAGGCACGAGCAAGGCGTTCATGAAGGTTGCAAACGGCATTGATTATGATGACGGCGACACGATCAATGTGGTAAGAAATGACAACATTCCTACGATGATCATCGTATCCGACAGGGACGAGGTATGTCTGCCTGACCAGGTTGAAGAGATTTATGATAATATAGCTTGCGAAAATAAGGCCATCTACCATGCAGACAGCGCACACATCGAAGGTGTTATCGACGATCCTGATGCATACATGAACAGCGTGGAGAGCTTTCTTAACGGAGCCGGAATCTGATAAATGAAACTCAACCTTTACGAAGACAAGAATACTTCCAATGAACATGTTGACGTGTATTACACGAATATGCGTCCGGTCATAAGACAGATAATCGACACGGTCAACTCAGAGCGTCCCTCACTGCAGGGGCGCCCTGCTGATGAAGACCTGGATGACGGCGAAGAGATCCTGTTAGATCCCAGAGAGATCTACTATCTGGATCACATTGACCGTAAACTTTTCGCATATACGAAAAACGGCGTTTTCCGTCTGATGAACACACTTGCAGCATGCGAAGAAATGCTTTGGAATTACGGATTTGTACGCGTCTCGAAATCAAATCTCATCAACATCTACAAGATAAAGCAGTTAAAGCCTGACCTTAACATGAAGGTCTACGCGTCTTTCGATAACGGCGAGAGGATATGCATCAACAGAAGCTACAAGAAGAGCTTCAATGATTATCTCCAGAGAATGAGGAGGATGAGCTGATGTTAGCCAGATTAAAACAGTATTTAGTTGAAGTCTGCTGCGTTTATGCGCTGGTCTCGGTCGCAGGAGCGGTCATAGATCAGATAGCAGGTTTCGAGACAAACAACATCAATGTCATGGTCATGTTCGGTTTATGTGTGATCGGTACATTTGTACTGTATCTTCATAAACTGTTCGATAATTTCAGCCCGCTCTTTATGATCGTCGTTCAGTATCTTGCCGCCTGTGGCATCAGTGCTCTGTTTATATGGATAGTGAGCTTTTTCGCCGGTCCCGTGACACCCCGCGGCTGGTTCGAACTCTGGCGTTCGTTTACGATACCCTATGTGATACTTGCAGCATTTTATTATTGGAGAGTTTTTTCCGAGACCAAAAAGCAGGATAAGCTGATCCAGGAGATAAAGGAAAACAACAAGGCTGAAAGCGTCTGACGGCTGAATGGTTTTCGCTGTCAGATAAACGGATTCTGAGTAGGGTCCTGAGTGGGGTCCTGAGCGGGATCCAGAGCCGGCTCCTGATTGAGATCCTGAGGCTGCTCTTCCTTATTTCCGAGATTTAAATGCGGAGGGAATCTTACTACCGCACCGCAGTAAAGGCAAGTTCCCGTAAGAGGCATTGTTCCGTTATCAAGGATCATTCTGCCGCATCTGGGACAGGGTTTAGATTCTCTTGCAGTAGATTCGAAAGTTTCAGGTCTGGAAATGATTTCTTCAATCTTGGCGTTTATGCGGTCGGCATCGACACCCTGTTCGACCATGATCTCCAGCATGGCCTGAGCCATGATCTTGACTCTTAAAATATCGCTTCTCATGTCACCGACATTGCGGTTAACTTCAGAAACCTTTTCAGATGTGCGGCTCTCCAATGAGAGATTGCGCATATCTTCCTGTGCGTTCTGATAATTGTTAAATCTGACCATAATATTTACCCCTGTTCCATAAGCAATAATTTAGTTTACCATAAATGAGCAATCTGTAGAATTGTTGGGCCCGTAATCTGTTTGTAGTATACGTGCCATTTTATTCACTCAATATTGTTGTCGTTTTGATGCCGTCCTGAAGAAAATTTGAAAACCCGGCGGGATAACCTATACCCGAAATCAAAGGGTGACCTTGTGGTCGCCTGAGATATCAAAGGGGAAATAGGAATGGGAATCAAAGGCTGGTATATGGCAGAGGATGACTCTGCCAGCAGGAGCATGACCACCGAAAAGAATTGCAGGGAAGCATCAGCAAGAAAAGCGCCTCCAAGACGGGTTGCCGCAAGGGAACACGCTGTAAGAGTGCCTGCTGCAAGAGAGCCTGCTGTCAGAGAGCCTCGCGCAAGACGCAGAGCGCCCGCAAAACCTACAAGCAGTTACACCGAATTTAATGTTGTTGATAACAGCGTGCAATCCGGTATAAGGCCGGGCAACAGGGTTGCGGTCAGAGATCTCGCTGCACATGATGCTGAGATTATCAAGGCGGAGAGGTCTTCACGGAAAGTTGAGGCAGCAAAGGCTGAAAAGGCTGCACAAGCACCCGCAAAACAGATTGCAAAGAAGAAAAAGAAGAGTGCTGCCGGTGCCGTTATCGGTACTATGGGAGTGCTCATCGTTGTTGCGGCAGCTGCAGCAGGCGGCTGGTATTATTTTGCCGACAAGCAGGGCAAAGACAATCTCAAAAAAGAAGTTACCATTGAAGCCGGTTCGAGCATTAAGATCGAAGACTTCTTTTCGAATTGCCCTGTTGATGCGAAATTCGTAACCGACGTGTCCGATATCGATACAGATGTCCCTGCCGTATACCAGCTGACGATTTCCTACGAGAAGGCGTTTACGGAAGACGTTACGCTCAAGATCGAAGACCACACCGGTCCTGACGGAAAAGCTATCTCGCAACGCGTTTACACGACGTGGAAAATGCCTGAAGCGGAAGAGTGCGTCGATGACCTTTACGACCTCTCCGGAATAGCGATCGTTAAGTACGAAGAAGACACTCCGAAGTTCGAGAAAAGCGGCGAGTTTTCCGTGCCGGTAGTCGTTACCGACATGTATGGAAATGACACTGTTATCAAGGTGCCGTTTACTGTCATCGACGACCGCGAAGCACCTGTAATCGAAGGCGTTCACGATATTGAGATCGAAGGTGATGCAGCTGATATCGATCTGCTGGAAGGTATTTTCGCATACGACGATTTTGATCCGGAGCCGACGGTAAAGGTCAATGATTTTTCCGTCAATTACAAGAAGTCCGGCGAATACGAACTGACGTATTCCGCCATCGACGAGGCAGGCAATGTGGGCAACGTGAGTGCGACGCTCAAGATCGTGCTTCCTGAGACTGAAAAGGATAAGAACAAAGATACCAATAGTGCAGCTTCTGATTCTGACGACACAGATTCCTCAAACCCATCCGGATCATCCGGTTCGTCAGGTTCATCGGGATATTCCGGTTCTTCTTCAGGCAGCTCGTCTGATTCAGCTTATGCAGCCGCCGAAAAGGTAATGAATTCATTGTGGCGCGACAGCGATGTCGAGACCGCAAGAGCGATCTTCAAGTGGGTTCACTCGAACATCTCTTACCAGACGGTAAACTATTACTTGAGTTATGAGGAAGCTGCGTACAGAGGATTTACGAAAAGGAACGGCGACTGCTACGTGTATTTCTCGTGCGCCAAGATGCTTCTTGACTGCGCCGGCATCCCCAACATGATGGTCGAGAGGTTCCCGGTTTACAGCAACGGACACTACTGGAATCTCGTCCAGCTGGACGGCGAGTGGTACCACTGCGACGCGACCGTGTTCAGAGATCATCCCGCGATGTATTTCATGTGCACGGACGACGAGATCGATGACAGCCATCACTCATTTAACGGCGCACTCTATCCAGAGCGTGCAGGCGGATCGTCTGAATATCAGGCAACGCCTACACCTGAACCTACGCCAAAACCAGAACCGACGGCAACTCCTGAGCCGACAGCAACTCCGACACCTACGGATACACCCGTGCCGACTCCAACTGAAGAGCCGTCGGAAACAACAGAGCCTACAGAGACTTCGGAACCCTCTTACGATCCTGTAGCGACAGACGATCCCTACACCGGGCAAACAGATCCGGATTACACGAACCCTCCCGTAATCCAACCCGGTGAGGAGATCGGTCTTGCGCAAGATCAGTCAGACGGGGTCAATGTCGAAGCTTGAACATAAAAAATGATATAATTGCTCCTGTAAGTTTTTTTACAGGAGTTTTTTATGTCTGGAATTTTCAAGAAAATCATCGCAGTTGTTTTAACTCTCACAGTCCTGATGGGCTTTACTGCGTGCAAGGCCAAAAGCAAAGTGAATGTGAATGCGCCTCAGGCTTCCATCACCGATGAGTGGACTTTTGATCACGCATTGAAGCAGGGCGAAGATGTTCCGAGATTTATCTTTGACAGCGACAAAAATCTCCCTCAGTTCACATCCGACGGCACGAACTTCACTTTCAATATTGTCCCTGGCAAAAACTATTCCGGCACGATCGAAAAGATCGACGACAGCAACTACGTTCTTTATAAAGACGGCTCACATGACAAAGCTTTACCGGCCACAATCGCCGGCAACTCACTCACACTGTACGTAAGCGATGACACGTATGTTGTGTATGTGGTGAAGAAGTAAAAGTGCTTGTTTTCGAGAGGTAAGACTATAATTAAAGCCTATGAGAACACGAGCAGCGATAATTGAAAGCATTATATTGGGTATCGGTGTACTGTTAAGTATCCAGGGAACAGCCAAAGCTGTTGGATACTCAGATTCGTATATTCCTTATTTCTCGCTTGCTGCACTCGGCATTGTATTTATTGTTATTCTGATTTTACTTCGCAAAAAGAAACTTAACTTCCTGCTTGGAATTGGTTTTATCGTCGTTTATCTGTATGTTGCGGGATTTGGTTATATCGTGTGCGTTGAGAATGCTGCACGGATGAGGAGACTGGGATATTACGAAGGAAAAGCGATTGAGATTACCATCGGCGAAGACAGATATGTCTGGACAGGTGAAGCATATTACCGATCAGCTGATCTTGAACCTGTTGATGTACGTGATAAAGATGCTTCCATTACCATTGACGGCGAGCCTGGAAGCGTCAGCTTCGTATATTCCAAGCCAGGCGAAGAAGACACGATCTACTACAATATTTATTCCGGTTCAACGGGCGATTATCTGGTGTTGGATAAATCGTGAAGTTGAAGATAACGATGCGGTGCGTTTTAGAGCAGTACGTAATTCGTACAGTAAAATGAGGCAGATACTGTATGGTTTACGTATTTTGAGAAGAAAATACGTAATTCGTACAGTAACCAGAGTGAATTACTGTACGAAATAGGTACGGCAGTCGCCTGCCTCCAGCATTTAAGATTCCAGAAGTTGCCTGCCTCCTCGCATAGGTACGGTAGTCGCCTGCCCCAGCATTTAAGACGCCGGTTGTTGATTGTTTAGCGATTGTTTTGTTGCAATCATGGTTACGCCTATCACGGCATTTAGCTTGTATGAAAGTTCTCTTATATCAAAGGGAATCTCTTTGACATCGTGAGTGAATATGATGTCCAATTCCGGGACTAGTCCGGCGTTGGTGTAATTGTAATATTTGGTATTTGTGATCGCCAGGTATCTGGCGGAGTCTTTCATTCCGAAGTGTTCGTGGAATTTACAGTTATCAAGTTCAGGTATGTATATAACAAAATCGGGGTAAATGAATCCTGGTATTCCCTTTATGGAAACTTCGGGTTCGTATTTAAAAGGAATGTCGTTTTCTGTATAAAAGATTGCTATCTCGCGTTCGGCGGCAGAACGATAGTAAATCCCGTTAAAGGGGTAATCCAAAGGCTTCGGATGGTCTGTATTAGCATCGTTTTTCAGGCTGTCAAAATAAGCCTTATTCATTATGACTTTGGTGCTTTTATCAACGAATAATGTACGAATGACTTTATGTGATTCGCATTCGGGGTAGGGGATGTCTTTATACTTGCTTTTCCAGACAGCCTCATAGTATTCAAGTTTTCTTTCGAGAGTTTCTTTGTTTTGCATGATTTTGAGATACTTTTCTCCTGGTTCAGAATCCAGCAGATATCGATGTTTGCCGACAATTATTTTTTGAATAGGCTTTTTGTATTTGTTGAAGGTTTGCAGTTTTACATTAGGCAGCTGTTTAAGCTGCTTGCGGCAGAAGTCTATTTTGAGAGCCAGATACTCTTGCATAATGTGTTTGTTGATTACTTCCATTGCCTGATTATATCGGGAAATATAAATGAAAAAACCGACAAATACCGACAAAAGCTGACAAAAACCGACAAGTGAAAAATGCCGGAAAATGCTGTTTTCGAGAGGAATAATAAAAGTAAATAATCTTATTACAATTTCCGATTGGTTTCCGCTTATTCAAGTTTTTTCTTTGATGTTCTTGAGGCGTACAGTAATTCGTACAGTAAACGAAGGGAAATACTGTATGGATTACGTACTTTAAGCGGAAAATAAGTCAAGTCCAAAGTTTTGTGTAAATTCAATCCTTAGTATAATTTGCTTTCTTTTGCCAAGAACTTTGAGTGGAGCGTAGCGGAACGAGGAG
>CADAIP010000025.1 GCA_902787975.1 Oscillospiraceae bacterium | reverse complement strand
GTTTTCTTCAAATAGGTACGTAAAGATACGCTCTTCAGCGGTAAGGTTTTCGAGATTTTACGTACCCAAAAAGCATTTTGCTCTCTCAGGTACGTAAAGTAATCACTAATCAGGGACTATCAAAAAGATATTTACGTACCTGTTTTGCGTTTTTCTCTTTCAGGTACGTAAAGTAGTTGCTTACCATGCGTTTTCGAAAAGTGTTTTACGTACCTAAATCCGGTTTTTCCTTTTTAGGTACGTAATTTACATCCATCGAAAAATAAAAAGACTGCCCCATCGCAATGAGGCAGTCCATTTGAATACAAATCTGAATCAGCTTATTACTTCTTGTTGTAAATATCCGTGATTTCTTTACATGTCTTGAGGAAGTCAACGTTGATCCTTCTCAGACGGTAAGACATGTGGCGGAGGATCGCATTGATCTTCTCGGGATTGTCTTTGAAGATGGTCTCAAGGTCTTCAGCACTGATGGTCTCAACGCGTGTGTTGTCATTCTCAACGATTGCGGCAGCGCCTCTGGGTTCATCAGAAATGATGCCCATCTCACCGAAGAAAGTAACTGCATTGTATTCTGCAACCTTCTCTTCTTCTCTTGTGCGGTAATTTATATACATGCCGACAGAACCCTTGTGAAGGATATACATGCTGTTGTCGATTGCGCCTTCCTTGAAGACGATCATGCCCTTTCTGTAATCCTTAAACTTGCCCTTGCCGTTATCAGCGAGAGCATCTGTTGAAGAATCAAGTGAATCGGCACTGGGCTCGCTCATCTTATTCTTGTTGTTCTGATACATGTCGATGTGCTTCTTGATCTTGGAGAAAAGATTCTTATTCTGCTTTGCAGCTTCAGATGCCTTGAGCTGCTCAAGAAGTGCCTTTGACTCGTTATAGTCATTAGCCATGTTCTGGATTCTTCTTCCGAGGTGTTTCATGAGTTCGAGGATCCTGTTGGGATCTTCAGCGAGATAACTGTTCAATTCATGCTCGGGGATCTCGATAACAGTTACCGTTCCCTTTGCGATTACGGATGCACTTCTCGGATAAGCCTCGAGTATCGCCATCTCGCCGAAATACTCGCCGGCTTCCATCACACCTAACTTGATCTGATCATCTTTTCCTGAACCGGCATATACGTATGCGCTTCCGTCAACAAGCTGGAAAAAGCTTTTTCCCGTATCGCCTTCTTTAACAATCACTTCACCATTTTTGAAAGTCTTTTCAACTGAACCCATAAATCTAAGCTTCCTTTCTTTATAGTTCCTGTGACTAGATCAGATCGGTAATTCAATCCGTCATGAAGCAGATAAACATATTTTATCAGAAAGATTAGATAAGTTCACCTGCAACACTTCATTTATGTGCTCTCGAAAATATAATTCACAGACAGAAAGAAGGGCCCGCCGTAAAGCGGGTCCTTCCTTCGAGAGATCTATCTGCAAGCTTGCAAGATTCGCGATTAGTTGTCCGGTTCAGATACAGGACCTAAAAGTTTTTCGAAATCGATCATGGACTTTATGGCCCTGAAAACTCTTACGCTGCGTTATGCAGCGCTGCCGGATACAAAGCTCTCATATTCAATTTTTCCCACGTGACAATTCCTACTACCAATAAAAGATTAACATGCGGGAAAAACTGATAATAGGGGACAAACTCTACTGTTTAGCCTGATAAAGAACGGGTAATCCGTAAAACAGATTACCCGCATCCTTTAAAAACCAAATTGACGGACAGATCAGCCTTTATAGTTTCTTATTCTCTGTATGACCTCTGCATGAGACAGTGACTTGCCTGTTGAGATCTCAATATACTTGTTGGGATCGGAGCCGATTCCCGTTCCGCAGAATCCGAGACTGATATCAGCCTTGATGCCGAGATATTCTTCGAGACCTAATTCAACTGCATATGCTGCAACGTTGTTTGCACCGGGAACATGTCCAACGGCTGTGCCGCAGAGATCTGCCAATACCGGAATCTGTACGAACTCATAAACGAGATCATCAAACTCTCTTACTGTACCACCGGATACGATCTCCAGATCATCCATTCCGAGTTCCATAAAGTTCATCTTTTCGTTTGTCATTTTCGTGTCCTCCTTTGTGACTGATTTTGTATTTGATAGTGTCATTATCGCGTCGGCAATCACCTCAAACAATCAGTAATGATGCTCTGTTTTGTCGCTTAAACAACATGTGAAAACCAGGCTGTTGATAAACAGAAAAATCTTGATGATATTTTCTCTAGTTTCAAAAGACCGACGGGTTGCCATAAAGACAACCCGTCATCACAAATATATAGGGGAGATAGAAAAATGACCCGTTGATGTGTTAACGGCTACAGTATGCAATCAGGAAAGAACTAATCCAATGATCAATGTTTATGTCATCTGTTGATTAAGCAACGATCGAAAATCAAAGTGTTGATCATCAATTTCTTCATGAATTTTCCAACATAGAAATTCGAAAAACTAATAATGCAAAAATCAATTTCGCACATTTTCCATTCAACATGAAAGTTAATAAATTAAGTCTTTTAGATTATCAATTCGATTGTTATTAACACATAATTTATTGACCTTTTTTAAGAAGATTTGTAGTATGGGGTTATAGTACGTTTAAAAACAAATCTCAATGCTTATTTCATACGGAGGAAAACACTAATGGCAGAAGAGAAAAAAGTTGAAGTAGTCGCTAAGGTTGACGACAAGAAGGCACCTGCTGCAAAGCCTGCTGCAAAGAAGGCTCCTGCAAAGAAGGCTGCTGCTAAGAAGCCCGCTGCAAAGAAAGCTGCACCTGAAGGCTGCACCCGCTAAGAAGGCTGCTGCTAAGCCCGCTGCAAAGAAGGCTGCACCCGCTAAGAAGGCTGCTGCTAAGCCCGCTGCAAAGAAGGCTGCTGCTAAGAAGCCCGCTGCAAAGAAGGCTGCACCTGCTAAGAAAGCTGCTGCTAAGAAGCCCGCTGCAAAGAAAGCTCCTGCTAAGAAGGCAGCTGCTAAGAAGGTTAAGAAGCTCGGAAAGATCATCTTCGAGATCGACGGCAAGCAAATCGATTACAAGGCAATCGAGAAGAAGGCTGCTAAGCTCGGTGGTGACGTTTACGTAGTAGTTGGCGAGAAGAAGATCTTCGACGCTGACGGAAAGAGCGTAAATCTTTTCTAAGAACTAACTGAAGGAACCTCATATTAATTCCTTTTAAGAGAGCAGTCCGGGAGTGATCCCGGGCTGTTCTTTTTGTTTAATTGTTGTTCGAAAATTTCAGTAATCCGCATCATCGATGCCGTCGATCTCATCGTATTCTTCTTCGAGTTCTTCTTCGCGCCATCTTCTCTCGCGCTCGTTGATCTTCTCTTCAGAACGTGAACTGAATAATCCAAAGAAACACATAATATGCACCTCCGAAATCCAATGTACCGCCTCTACCTAATTTAATTATACTAGGGCAGATTTCAAGTGACATTACATTAATCGGACTGAAAACGCAAACTCCGATTCGAAAGATTGTCTTCGATTGATTGTCTTCTACATTCGATGCGAGATTCACTGTATAATTATTTTCATCAAAACAATGTGTAGAGAAGAAAACTATGGAAGTAATCGACGGACAGTGGTACATGAATGGTCTCGACTGGGACGATGAGGGCTGCATTCACAGTAGTAGTGAGCTCTTGTCCGTTATTGATAAGGTCGGTTTTCTTCCGTTGTTCAGTAATTCCGTTCCGGGTTTTTCAGTTGAGGAAATGACTTGTCCTTCGTACTGGTGGTACGGTGATGAAGATGTCGATCCGTGGGAATGGAGAGGCGTTCTTGCACGCACCGGCAAAGTTGCTTACGGAAAATTTTTCGGGAACAAAACAGGTTTTATCTCAAAGAAATGGTTTCCTTATTTTGTGAATTTCAGACGTTCGGGTTACGACTTTGATGCGCTCTACGATGAGGGCAAAGCCGGTTATCGTGAAAAGCTCCTGATGGATCTTTTCGTGCCTTCGGGAGTCGACATGTGGGACGTAAAGGTATCTGCCCTTCCCGCTTTGGGATTGTCGCCTGAACTGTATACGCATGAGATGAAAGAGAAGGCCGGATTCGGCAAAGGCGGAGAAAAGAATTTCGAAGGCGTGCTATCTAAACTTCAGATGCAGACATATCTGGTCGTAAAGGATTTCAAGCCGCGACAAAATAAAAAAGGCGTCGAGTACGGATGGGCGGTCGCGATAATGACGCCGCCTGAATATTTGTGGGGATATAAGCACGTTACGGGACGTTATAAAGAGTCACCCGAAGAGTCACTTTTCGCGATCGAAAAGCAGATAAGAAAACACTTTGAGTGTGATGAAAAGACTTTAAGAAGATTTCTTAAGTGATCACTTGGGGACCGTTATTCCGATGAAGACATAATCGCCGATGTGCGCTTCGTCTCCGAAGGGTTCGGCATTGTAAACAGCATGGTCCTGTCTGTCCTTATCGGTGGTCTCCTGATTCTCGTCACCGGTATTATCTTTAAGCCAGAAAACATCATCGCCGACATAGACATACATCATGATGCCATCGTAGTCTTCCGGAACGATGAGATAGCACGTAGTCGTGCGCTTGATATCCTTCTCATAGATGACCATGCCGTCACTCTCGTACGTAAGACTTGAATCAAGAGTCTCAGATTCGACGAACTCGTAGTATTCCAGACGGTATGTTCCGTCCTTATAGTGGTAATCCTGGATGATGTGGGAACCTACTCCGTCGTGATGTACGATATTCATCCAGGGATATTTCATGCCGGTATAGTAATCGACAAAATCCAGATCGTAGTAGAAGTACATATTACTGCTGTAATATTCAGGCTGACGCGAACGGAGCGGCAACAACTGCGTATAAGTGATCTCATACATGATGTATCCGTCCTGCTCTGCAGGGAACACTTTTACCTGGGGCCTCGTTATCGTAGAGATATCGTTGAGGCACTCGTTAACGATGTTATCGTTCTCATCGTAAATGTAGTAGACAAACTTATTCTTGATCGTTTTGTCTGCCGTTCTGAGATCGTATTTTGAGCCCCAGGGCGCGTCGTACTCTTCAAGATAGTAATCGGGCAGTGTCTCTGTTATCGCCGCGTCTGAGAGGTTGTGAGAGGGCGATCCGGGGCTGTACATGATGCCGCCATCTCCAGTCGTCTCTTCCTCTTCTGTTTCATCTTCTGTTGTCGTAACCGTTACCGGTCTGGTACAAGCTGAAAGTGATGCAGCGAAAATAACCGCTGCCAATAAAGCTGCTGTCTGTTTTTTCATTGATCTATCCCCTTTTATTTCACAAGATTATTTAGGTCCCTTTATTCCGAAAAAGACGTAATCGTCAAGATTTTCCTCATCGTCAAACGGCTCAGGATAATGGATGTCTAGAGGATCCTGATTAGGATTTGCTTCTGCTTCCTCTTCAGTCCTCGGTTCAGAGACCCAGTCACCGACATAAACATACAGGAGAAGGCCGTCGTAATGTTCGGGAACGACTATATAATCCGTTCTTGTTACACTTATTGTCCGCCTTGTAATACAGTAGCCGTCGCCGGCATCTTCGGAACCTTCAGACTCATCCTGATATTCCTTGAACTGATAGAATTCGTAATTGTCGCTCTTACCTTCCCGTATAAAGGTTTGAGCGACCCCGCAACTTGCTGTATGGTTATAAACAGCGTTCAAATAAGGAAGCATCGTTCCCGTATAGTAGTCGAGATATTGCACGCCGTAGTAAGAATACATATTCGTTCTGTACGACGAATATTTTCCTTTCGAAACAATGGGGAACGTCTGGGTATATTGGACCTCATACACCACATAGCCTTCCTTATCCGCAGGGAATACTCTGACCCTGGGCCTCGATATGGTAGAAACCGTATTCAGACACTCATTGTTGACCTCATCGTTCTCATCGAAAGTGTAGTAGCAGAAATAGTTTTTTATCGGTCCGTTGACCATTCGCAGATCGTGTTGTTCTCCCCACGGCACGTCAAAAGATTCAAGCTCATAATCAGGAAGTTCTTCAAACATAAGCACTTCGTGGTAATCGTAATCCGGATTCCCCTGGTAAAAGTACCCGTCCGGTCTGTTATCGTCGCTATCATATATATACGTAGTGCCGGCCGGATCTTGTTCCGTGCCGTTTCCTGTGCCAGTCCCTGTTACGGTCCCTGTGCATGATGTGAGTGACAAAGCGAAAACAATTGCCGCAAGTGTCATTGCTGTTTGTTTTTTCATTGTTCTATCCCTAATATATCCCTGTAATTACTTAGGTCCTGTTACTCCGAAGAAAACATAGTCGTCGATGTTTTCCTCATCATCAAAAGGCTCCGGATCATGAGTCGTGACCGGCTCTCTGTTCGGATTCTTGTTATCATCATTACCATCGCCATCTTCGTCCTGCGGTACTGAAACCCAGTCAGCGACATAAACGGACATGAGAAGGCCGTCGTAATCTTCAGGAACGATAATGTAGTCCGTTCTGGTTACACTGATCGTTCTCTTGGTAATGATGTTGCCTTCAGCATCTGTGTCGTAACCTTCGTCTTCTTCATCCTGATCCTTGAACTGGTAGAATCCGAAGCTGTAACTCTCACCTTCGTAGACAAAATCAATGTCGACTCCGCCGCTCCTGTCCTTATCGAAAACATTCATATACGGAAGCATCGTTCCCGTGTAGTAATCGATGTATCTGACACCATAGAAGGAATACATTGAAGAGCTCACATGTCCCTTCTCCATTGAACGGATGGGGAACGACTGGGTATATGTGACCTCATACATTACATAGCCGTCCTTATCAGCCGGAAATACTCTGACTCTCGGCCTTGATATGGTAGAAATATTATTGAGGTTCACGTTGTTGATCTCATCGTAATCGTTAAAAGTGTAATAGATGAAATAGTTTTTGATGGGTCCGTTAACCCAGTGGAGATTATGAGTTTCTCCCCACGGCTCATCAACGGTATCAAGAACATAATTATCAAGCCTTCTGCGTTCATCTACGTTCTTGTAATCGTAATCCGGGTTTCCCTGATAAAAGAAGCTGTCGCCCTCAGTTGTGGTGACACTCTCGTCATCTGTGTCCGTGTCATCGAAAGGCGAGGTTGACTTTCCCGGACCTGTACATGATGTCAGTGATAAAGCGAAAACAACTGCCGCTAATGTCATTGATATCTGTTTCTTCATTTGTGTATCCCCTTATCTTTCTCGCTTATTTCGATCTTGATATTCCGAAGAAGACATAATCGTCGAGGTTTTCCTCATCGTCAAAAGGCTGAGTATCAAGCAGAGTTACCGGTACCGTGACCTTCTTTCTTTCCGGTGGTTCCGTTGAAGTCCATTCACCAACATAAACATAAAGGAGAAGTCCATCGTAATCTTCAGGAACGATAATATAGTCTGTTCTTGTTGCTCTTATTGTTTTCGTCAGAATTTTGTTGCCGTCTTCATCCCTGGAATATTCATCGTCATCTTCCACCTGAACTTTGAACTGATAGAATCCGTAATAGTAATGCTTGCCCTCATAGATAAACTCCATATCAACGCCGCCGCTGCTATTCTGTTCAAAGACGTTCAAATAGGGAAGCATTGTTCCGGTGTAGTAGTCGAGATATCTTACTCCAAAGAATTTATAAGCACCGTGGTCTTTTTCTCCATACATAACTGTATTGATCGGGCATATCTGGGTATAAGAAACCTCGTACATTACATAACCGGGTTTTTTGCACGGAAATACTCTGACTCTTGGTCTGGTTATAGTGGAAACACCATCATAAACCTCATTGACGACTTCATCATTTGAGTTTAACGCATAGAAACGGAAATAATTCTGGATCTGTCCGTTAACCATGTGAAGGTGGTGTGTTTCTCCCCACGGCACGTCTACCGTATCAAGATAGTAATCTTGCGTATGATGATCGTAATCTACTTCCTTATAATCGTAATCAGGTTCGCCGGGATAGAAGTAACTGTCAGCATCAGAATCGTTGTTTTTGCCGGCATTGCTGACTACGCCAACTATGTCATAACCGTCGGGTTGTCTTCCCGTAGCACACGATGTCAGTGACAGAGCGAGAATTACCGCCGCTAATGTTATTGATATCTGTTTTTTCATTGATCTATCCCCGTGATCTCTCGAAAATACCTATCCTTGCCATATATTAACAGATAAACAATGCCTTGTGATATGTGAGAATTTCGCGGCATTAAACGAAACCAGTTGTTTGTGTCAAAAATCCGTGATATTATTCCCGTAAATAGTTTGATAGTCAAACTAATTGTCGTTTCGGGTTTTGTTTGAGAGGTAAAGGCCATGAGCGAAAACGGTAAAAGTGCAGCAAAAGTGGTTTGGGGATTCATCGGATGCTTTTTCTTTTTCGCATCCTTCTTAGTATGGATCTTTGTCGGATGCTTTGGATTTGCCGGCACGCACGAAGGCCTTTTGGGCGGCTCCATGATCTATGGCCTTGATGCAGAGCTCAACGTGGCACTCTGGCTCTGTGTTATTCCGGTCATCCCTGTGTGCTTCCTCTATGAATTAATATTCGGTATCGCATATATAGCCAGATCAAAAGATAAGAAATTTAAAAAGGGTACCGGCATCTTTTTGCTTGCCGTGCTTCTTTTCGTTGCATCACCATGCATTTTCTGGGGCATCAGATATCAGGCTCTCGTTATCGGCAACAGTGCTTCCATAAGATCATATCTTAAGGATAAATACGGCGAGACAGCAGCCCGTCAGGCGAAGATCCGCGTCGATGAATTCGATACGGAGGATCCGAGCTTCCTGATATCTACACCGATTCTCGAAAAAGGAAAAACATTCGACCTCCATTACAGCAGTTACAAGGGCGGCTACGGCGATAATCTTGACGATTACATCAGTAAGGGAATCCCGGGATTCCGTGAAGACTTTGGCAAATATCTTGATGAGAAATATCAGATGCCTTCGAACATGCACATCGATGCGGAATTCGACGGAGCGGATCTGGGAGATTATCACTGCGGCGACGACTATACGGAATTCTTCCCCACTGCCAAATACAGGATCTGTTTCCTTTATGTCGACCTGGACGATGCCGATTATGATGCATTCATAAACACGCCCATAGAGATCTGTGACGAATACAATTTTCTTTTGGAAAACAGCCCTAACCGCTGTCTCCAGGTCATTTTCAGGATCGACGGTGAAGATGCCCTGAAAGTGCAGATCGACGCGCCTTTCTACGGCAACTACTACCGCGCAACCGCAACATACTACGCATGTAATTCATACCCCGAATTATCGTATCTCAACGGAACATATTTTGTGGACACGCTCGGAAAAACGGTAGTGGAGATAGCGTAACACTGTTACTCTTCGATAAACACGACGCTGTACATGTCCTTAACGGGTACGGATTCGCCGTCCGTGAAGATTATCCTGTTTTCTGCCTGATCTATCATTCTGGCATTCCCGATCTTTGATGCGTATCTTCCGCCCTCTTTTTTCTTGTCGCGGATAAAGTATGTGACTCTTATTCTTGGGCGCTCTGAGAGCCTCTTGTTAAGTTCAGATAACTGACGGTTCAGTTCATTTATCTCATCTTCTTCCATCTCGCGTCTGCTGTCCGTGAGGCGCGCCGTCTCTTCGACTGCCGCATCGTATCCGACGAGGGCCGCAAAGGGCGAGAACTGCGCTGCCCTGTCGTGTATGGACATCGGCGGAAGGTCGTGATACTGAGGCCTCGAAAGGTTGATTATGTCGTCGTAATTTCTCATGCCTTGTGTCCGCCTATCTGCTCATTGCGTTCCATCGCCGTGCCGCCCTTGTTGAGGTTCTTGGCCTTAACAACGGCGTTCTTTCCGTACTTGTGCTTGAGCTCGAGCATCGCTTCCTGGAGCGCTCTCTCCTTTGCAAGTTTCTCTTCGGTCTCTTTCTTGTCTTCCGGAGTTTTAGCAAGATCGAAAATGCTCATCTGCTCGTATTTTTCTTCTCTTGGAATGTCTTCCTCACTTATGACATTGCATGCCGCGATGCCCAAACGTCTTGATAAAAGATCAGGATCTGCGATGGCGTCGAAAAGCTTCATTACGGCTTCGGTAATTATCTTCGTAGATGAGGTGTGCTTATCGAGATTGATGGTCCCGTGCGCGTGCTTCGGCACTTCCCTGCCGTAGTAATCCATGACGACATCGCCCATGTATTTGCCGCTCGAAAGACTCTCTTTGTCGTAACCGATCGTGATGACGAGCTGGTTCGTGACCACGCCCTTTTCGACCAGGTCAAGTGACAGGGCATCTGCCATCTCCCACATGATGAGCCTTGTCGTATCGTAGTCCGTCGGTTCTTTGAGAACCTGGCCGGTCGATAAGCTGTTATTGTCAGGACTGTATTCTTTTACGTCAGCGATAGTGGTCGGCTCTATGCCCCACGCATGGTCTATCAGAAGTTCGGCATTCTTGCCCAGAACTTTGTAAAGCTGGCCTATGTGCTGCCTGTTCGTGGAACACTTTGCAATGTCGCCCATCGTGTATAGGCCTAACTTTTCTATCCTTGCGGCAGTGCCTCTTCCTACTCTCCAGAAATCAGTGATTGGCGTGTGCGACCACAGCTCCTCCCTGTAAGACTGTTCAGTTAGTTCGGCGACTCTTACGCCGTCATTATCTGCCGGAATGTGCTTGGCGACGATGTCCATCGCGACCTTGCAGAGGAACATGTTTGGGCCGATGCCTGCCGTCGCGGTAATGCCCGTGGTGTGCAGGACGTCTTTTATCAGCATCCTCGCAAAATCGTGCGAATTGACGTTATAGAGATTTAAGTAATTCGTAGCGTCTATGAAGACCTCATCGATCGAATAAGCGAAGATGTCTTCTGGTGCGACATACTTCAAGTAAGTGCCGTAGATCTTTGCGCTGACCTTCATGTATTTGGCCATCTGCGGCGGGGCGATGATGAAATCGACTGCGACTTCCGGATGATTGTTAAGCTCCGTGCTCCAGTAGCTCTTGCCGGTAAGCCTCCTGCCGGGAGCCTTGTAACGCCTGTCGTTATTTACCTGCTCAACCTTCTGGTTTACTTCAAAAAGCCTGGCTCTGCCGGGAATGCCGTAGCTTTTAAGCGACGGTGATACCGCAAGACAGATCGTCTTGTCGGTCCTCGTGGGGTCTGCAACAACAAGATTTACGCTGAGCGGGTCAAGCTTTCTTTCCACGCATTCAACGCTTGCGTAGAAAGATTTAAGATCGATAGCAACGTAGACCCTGTCCATCAAGTAACACTCCGGATATTATTTCACCTTTAGTCTATCAGAATGCCGCTTCTGTTATGGGGACAATATTTCAGGATAAATCTGTTAAGATATCTGCTGATATTACGAATGTATCTGACAGCAGACAAAGGAGACAAAATGTATTTCGAAGAATTTAACATTGGAATGTCCGCAGACATTGAGCCCGTTACGATAGAAAAAGATAAGATGATCGCATTTGCAAAAGAATACGACAACATCCCTCTTCACACCGACGAGGAATATGCAAAGACCACACCTTTCGGACAGCTTATCGCGCCCGGCGTAATGAGCTTTCTTGCAGTGTGGGCAAATTATCTCAAGATAGATTTTTTCGCTGACGAGCTGATTGCAGGAAAGTCCACGAAAATGGAATGGTTCAAACCCGTTTTCGCAGGTGACGTACTGACAGGAAAAGCAACCATCACGGATCTTGCAGTGAGAAATGAAAGAAACGGAAAGGTTGAACTCACGATCGACGTATACAATCAAAACGGTGACCTCGTTATCACCGACGTCACCGAATCTGTTGTTAAACGCAGGACAAATTAATGAGGAAACTTAACGGAAACAGGTGAATTTTGTCCTTAGTTGATTTGCATCAGAAGTGATGGGGCTGATCTTCTCAGCCCCTTACACTCCCGAAGCTCTCTTTATGACATGAATGCATGAGATGATCACGGTTTTAAGCGGCTTAAAGGAAAATCTTTCCTTAATTTCATTTTCCCCGCCGGCTCCTCCTGCGACCTTCTCCAGGTCGTCTAATGCCAGCTCATGCATTACATACTGAGTTTTTGTATCCCCGCTCTTCTTGATTGGTCTGTTCATTTTTCTTTTCCTTATCTCTATGTTTTCGAAAAATCACATATTAGTCTGTTAAACCTTTACCCCTCTGCCGCTACTCTGCAGTTTTCACGGCCGGGCCATTTGGCTTCAGCTTATATCAGAACTGATCGTAAAACGGTCAGATGAGGGCGGCTCCCATGATCAGGATCGAAGCTTCAGTCTTTGCGTTTTCGAAAATGCCGAGCAAAGCTTCGCTCTTTGTGTTTCCGGTCTCAAAGCCGTGTCTTCCGATGTCAGGAAATACACTCTTCTCTGAAGCAGATACGTCGTGCTTATCGCAAACTATGATCCAGGGAAACTTCGGAGATGTTCCGCCGGTTACGTTATCAAGCTGTTCAAGGTTTATAGCGCTCATCTTGTTGGTTGTCATTGTCATGTCCTCCTCAAAAGGTCTGATGTTTTGTTTGACGGCCTCATTATCATCTGCATAAGCTTCCCGAACAATCTTCAATGTTTAAACAAAATGTCGCCAAAACAACACATTGGGGTGTTAGTGTTGATGTAGAGTATAATTCTCATAGTCTGAACGGAGATCTGACACGTGGTAAATGAGAATCTTCCGGCGAACGGCCGGGAATCAGTAAAGTACAGAAGGAATTGCAATACACTCGTTGTTTTGGGAACGGGCGTCATTTTGTATGGCGTCTGGACCATAATCAAGATCGCGATGTGCCTGATCTTCGGAGTCGAGCTCTTCGATGAAGAAGACGTAGCTGAATTCGGACCGGTAGGCATGACATTTTTGATGGTCATTTTTGTAATGATATTGGCAGTAGATGTCTTCATAAGACTGTATGCTGGACTTCGCGCGCGGTATGAAGGCACGGACAAAAAGGCCGGGAAAGGCTATCTTGTCTGGTGCGTCTGGCTCATGCTCGAATCCACGTTTTCGATTTTCATCGCCGTGCCTGACATCATAGACATGAACGGCGATTTTATAGACACGTACCTGTCGGTATTCATGGAACTTACCTCGCTCGCAATGACCATCGAAGTCTTCCTGGCCGGAATAAGCGTAAAAAGATACAGGAAAAAATTAAAGGAGGGTAAGCTTAGTGCAGGCTGATTTCCACTACTATGCGACATACTGCGCGGCTTACCTTGCAGGATACTCCCACAAGGAGGCGCTCGACCTGTGCTACAGCGCACAGATGGTCGACTGCCTTACAAAGACCTTCCTTAAGTCGATCTCGGCAACTGTCCACGCCGCAACAAGCCAGTCCCAGGCTGAGCTTGTCGACTTGAAATCTGACATAACCGCCATCCAGGACATCACGAGGATCTGGTCTTCATTCCACTTCCTGCCCAAGGATCTTTATGCCGAAGTGCCCCACTCCACAAGAACGTACAGAAACAAGTACCGCCTGATCTGCGGCCCCAACGGCCGGCTCTTAAAAGACACGGTCGAGCTTGCAAAAGACAGGAGCATCCAGGCAGCCGGCATCGCGATGCACATCCTGGCCGACACCTGGGCGCACTATAATTTTGCAGGTACGCCTTCGCTGGTAATAAACAACACGGACAATAACTTCTCTGAGATCATGGAAGACGGCAGCGTGAGGCCGATCTCATTCAAGCATAGCCCGGGCGCTTCTGACGACATCGAAAATGCGGTCTTTAACAGCACCGTCTTTAACCTCGGTGAGACCAATATCCTCAACTTAGGCCACGGTCACGCCGGACACCTGCCCGACTACAGCTATATCCGCTATAAATACATGCCCGCATGGGACAACTACAGAGAATGCCTCAAGGACAATCCCTCCGACTACCGCAAGGCTTTCTGCCAGATGATCTATGCGATGAAGTATTTAAGAGGCGAGGTGGAAGTTTTCGAGCTGGACACATACGACGAGGAAGCAATTGCTCCTTACGAAGAAAGGATAATGGCGATCCTCACCAAACGTCAGGAAGATGCTTCAGCCGGCTGGAAAGCATTCGGCGAAGAGCTTTCGGGCAAGGAGATACCTGATTTTGACGTTAACACCCACGTGGATCAATATAAGAACGCACTGCCCGAAGACCGCGACGGCACTTTCTTAGGAAAATACATAATCGCGTCTTTGTCGCAGAAGAGCATGATCACCAACAAGATCTACCGCTCCGGCAACCTCCTTGCGGGGTTCTCGATCGAGTACAGCAAGAAGGGCTTTGCAGGCATCAGGGACTACTTCAAGATCGTCAGGGAAAGCAGAGGTGTGAAGCATGAGTAAGACAAGACGCGTGTGGAACATAATACTGGCTGTGCTTAATATCCAGGGCGCGCTGATCCTGATGATGGTACCGGATATTGCCTTCCTGCTCATAGCGATCTTTGTAGGTTTTATGCTAATGGGACGCGGATTGAAGTATCTCTTCTACTACATGACCCAGGCAAACCACATGGTCGGCGGCAAGCGCGTGCTTTTGGTAGGTCTCTTCCTTTTCGACTTCGGCGTTTTCGTGACCATGCTGGTAGATGAACCGCAGGCGATAATGATCGTCTACGTCGTTGCGATACACCTGGTGGCAGCGGTAGTAAACATAATAAGGACCGTTGGCAACAAGAAAGACGGCAATCCCGGCTGGAAGATAGACTTTGCCCAGTTCTTCGGAAATCTTGCACAGGTCGTTTTGTGCCTTGTATTCATCGGGCACGTTGAGATACCTGTCTACATCTATTGTATCGGTGAAATATACGGGTCGATCCTGAAGATAATCTCTTCATGTAAAAAAACGGCGATAGTTTACGTTCAGTGAGGTGAGCCTACCCAGCCTTCATCATATTCCAGATCTGTTCCGTTTACGTCGTACATCCTGTAATACCATTCGGCGCCTCCGAATGAAGCAAGGGGCGAGATAAAGAACATCGTGCCGTCGTCCATGAGGCCTAAGGGCATATTTTCGTTGATATTTTCCTCGCTGAAGGAATTGGCAACCGGCTCGTACATATAGTCGAAAGCAGTCGATACGACCTCGTAGTTTTCAACCGTCATCATGCCCGTATTGTTGTAATAAGCCTGTGCGCCGTCCATGGCGGCCGTTCTGATGTCGGAAATGCCCGCAAGGCGTGCCAGCTTCCTGTTATCAACCTTATCGCCAGTGGTAACGTCGAAGTTCCAGATGTGATAGATATCGTCATCCCATGCGCCTCCCTCAACGAAAACTACCGTGAGGATACCGTCGTCCGTGAGGAAAGCGATGTATTTGGTGTACCAGTAGTGACTGTTTCCGACGCTTGAGATCTCGAATGCATATTCATCGAAGATGTCACGGATCTCTTGCTTCATTTCTTTAGCATAAGGGGTATCGAAAATGATCGCCGGAACATGATATTCACCGTCGATCTCAAGATATTTATATGTATCGCGGATGTCCTGTACATAGTCTTCCGCTGTTCCGAAGCCGGCCGCGGGAGCCGTTGCCGAAGTGGTTGCTTCCGTTGTGGCTTCGGTGGTCTCCTCTGTCGTTTCCTCCGTCGTTTCGGAAGGAGCTTCGGTCTCAGTGGGTTCTACGATAACCGGATACGTTTCTTCCGTGCCACCGAGTTCTCTTTTCGTGCCGTCTACCACCTCAATGTCACGGTGACCTGACGGCTTTTTGGACGTGCATGAAGCCATCGAAAGCATCATTGCGGATGCGAGCAAAACAGAAATTAGCTTTTTCATGATCTCCGTATCTCCCCTTCGAAAACACTTAAAACTATGCCCCTATTATACTCCATGTCTCATGGGACATGTCGTGTCCCATCCGCTGTTTTCAAGGGTTTGAGACAGTTTGTGTCCTTCAAGGCGGCCCTGAGGAGGGCTATCATCAGGCCATGACAAACCGAAAAGGAGAACACACAAAATGAAAACATTTACGATCATCTACACCGTAACAGAGAGCATACTTGCTATTACAGCAATCGTATTCCTTGCCATATCAATTTTCGGAAACCCGGATACAAACCTTCCCCTTCAGATCGCTCTTGGAAGCACGGGTCTTGCAGGAATACTCACCTTGATATATCAGATCAGGAAAAACAAGGAAGAAAAGCAGGTTAAGGAATAAGACCGCTTAAGAAATTCAGTCCTCTGACTTGTCAGGGACAATGATGCCTCCGAAATACTCCGGCTTGCCCTTGCTGTCGTAAAGGACAAAGCCGCGGGTAGAGAGGATCACATAAGAGCCGTCCGCTTTGCGCGCACGGTAATAGAAGGCCTCAAAGCCTCCTTCTTCGGCAAAGATGCCTTCAGTCGCCTTTTTGCAGGCCTCTGCATCATCAGGATGGATGAACTTGCTCCAGATGCTGTCAGCATGATACATGTATTCAGACTCCAGGCCGAAGTCATTAACAAGCGTTATGGACCATCTTGAGAAATCATATCTCATGTCATTGAGGAAGATATAGCCGCCATCGGCAACGGTACAAAGCGCACCGAAAAATGCATCAAGTAAGCGTTTCCTTTCTTCAGGGATGGGCGTCTTGATGCTCTTAAGCTTCTTAACGTCTTCGATCATCTTCGTAGACTTGATCTTGCTCTTGTTCTTATACATCTTCTGGTCAGCGCGCTTGAACACAGAATTGAAGTTCTCGTCCCTGCCCTCGTGGTAGATCGCCATTCCGCACGCCACGATGGGGCCGGAACGCGATACCCTGTTGGCTTCGGTCATCAGCTTGAAGCTTTTCACGAGCTTCTCGCGCTGCTTGTAATCGCTTCCGCTAAGGACTACGACGAACTCGTCGCCACCGATCCTGAAAACGGGACTGTGCTTGAAGACTTCGCAGATCATGCGGCTGGCACCCTGAAGCACCTCATCGCCGTAGCTGTGACCTCTGGTATCGTTCATGCGCTTGAGGTCGTTGACATCGCACATTACAACGCCGAACGGACTTACCGCATTGCCTGACTTGATCGACTTATCGATCATCTTGACGTGTTCTTTGAAAGCATTCTTGTTGCGGATGCCCGTGAGGTCATCAAGTCTTGCCAGGAGCTCGGCAGATGCGAGATTTCTTCTCTGCTCTTCCTGAAGCCTGTATTCGGCCTCAATGTTCCTGCAGCAGAATACGATGTGCTTTTTATCGTCGCTTAGGAATTCAACATGTCTTAAGTGAATGATCTCGCCGCCCGATATTATCCTGTATTGCGCTGCGTGGGTGTCATTTTCTTTGAAATACGAGATCATATTGCCTTTGTTAAGGAAAGAAAGGGCCTGCTCAAGATCCTCAGGATGCACGCAATTTCTGGCGCAATCTGCAGCATCCTTGAAAAAGTCCTTGCCGCTGGCGGGAAGCCCCTGCTCTTTAAGCAGACTGATCGGGACGAACTCAACATAGCTGCCCGTCTCAATGTCCACATAATATAAACCATCGAAGTGAGTCGCCAAAGTGGTGGCAACCTGTTTGAAAGCTTCCTGGTCCTTGCGCATAAATTCTCCTGCGGTTCAGATCGGTAAAAGGCATTATCCGAATAACCGTTTTTCTTAATCAGTCCCTTAACTAACATGACCGATTATAACATGCCTGATACACCCTTTGCGTGGGGTAATATGTGAGTTTTGTGTGAATATTTACGCTTGGGGCACGAGTATCGCTTCGTACGAATATACGATCATAGTCGAAAAACCGGAATCGCCGGACCAATACTCAGCAACCAGAAGACCATGCTTATCATACTCATATATGTGCTCACCGGTATGACGGATTTCTTCCTCTTCCTTACCCTGATGTATATACCAATCGTCGGAAGTAGATCTTACAAGGTTGCCGTCAGAGTCGTACTCATATTCGTCTACGTAATCCGCAGTAAGTCTGCCGTCTTCCCAGCGCTGATAATGTATAGTGTCACCATGTTCATTTAACGTAGACTCCTCCATAAGGTCTCCGTTCTCATCTTTTTTCCAGAGTTTTGCACCTTCAGCATTAAAGAAAGTTGTCCTGTTCCACTGGTCTTTTGAAGTCCATCCGGTAAGAACGCCGTCTTCGTATTCATAAACTATCTGGTAATCGTGGGTGTCCATGCCTGTCAGAACATTATTCTCATCGTAGTAGCATTTGTTGACCTTGTAATCATAGTCAGAGTCGTCGATTTCTATAACGTATTCGTAGTAAGGAAGCGTTTCAAAATTGTAGTCATATTTCTCGTCGCCAGCCTTTATAAGATGGCCGTCCTCATAGACAAACTCAACTAACTCTTCTTCACGCTCGTGATCACCGTACGGATTGATAAAGACCTCATTACAAGCTATAAGCTGCCCCTTATCGTCATAAGTGTATGTGTAAGTATATTCACGCGACTGATAACCATAAGAGTAATCACCGTTCTTCTCATATCTCTTCTCAGCCATCGTTCCGTCATCGTTATAGATGGTGTAGGTTGTTTGCGTACCCTGTTTTTCAACCGTGACCACTGCGGTCTGACGTCCGTAACTGTCATGCTCGTAAAGCGTCTCGGACCAGTTTTTATCAGAAACGGACATAGATAATTTCCTGTTGCAGACGTACATTATTTCCATTCCTGCCGGAACATCGCCTTCCCACTCGGTAACCTTGATCTCCGGCCTGAGTTTATTTTCGATATCTTCCTGGGTAAGTCTTGTAGAACCAATTTTAGGTAAACGTATGCATCCCGCTAATGACACCATCATGCATGATGCCAAAACAACGCTGCCTGCTTTTCTGATACTGTTCCTTTTCATAATGCCCTCTCCCTTTTTGGATATACACCCTAAATAACAGTTGACTTCAGCCGTTTGTTGCACCGGCCGGCTTCTGCACAAGCTGTTCGCTGAATTCGAAAAGCCTCTTTGCCAGCTCCATATCCTTTGAACGCTTTGAAGATTTAGCGATCCTACACTTATAAAAATACTCGCCCGTAATGTCCTTTACCGATTCATCCGTCGCAAGGAATATCGCGGTCGAAGCTCCCTGCGCAGGCGTCTGGAAAAACGGCTTAAGGAGCCTCGTGACCGTCCTTCCAAACCCGGTGTCACGGTCGATTCCGATATTGGTTGCAACGGCACCCGGATGACAGCAGTTGACCGTGATTCCCCTGTCCTTCACGCGCCTAGCAAGCTCCCTCGTGAAAAGCACGTTGGCCAGCTTGCTCTGCGAATATGCCTTGATCACATTAAAACCTTTGTGGAGATTGATGTCGTCGAAATGGATCTTTCCTGTCTTGTGCGCACCCGATGCGACATTAACTATGCGCGAGCCTTCGCCCATCTTTTCCAGGAGTTCAGTCGTTAAGAGAAAATGCCCCACGTGATTGATGCCGAACTGCCTTTCAAGACCTTCCTTGGTCTCCTGCCTGTCGAGCGAGATGAAGCCTGCGTTGTTGACGAGAATATCTATCCTGGTGAAAGACTCCTTCACCTGCTTAACGAAATTCCTTATCGATCCGTAATCGCCCAGATCGCATAGAATTAGATATGTCCTGGAATTATCGTCTTTTGTAAGCTCTTCGTAAGCCTCTTTACCGCGCTTTTCGCTGCGGCACAGCATAATGACCGTCGCACCTTCATCCAGAAGCGCTCTTGCAGTCGCCATACCCATGCCTGAGTTGGCGCCCGTTACGATTGCAGTTTTTCCAATTAGTCGATTCATGGTTTGTAATGAAGTATCGCTGTGGCAAAGTCTGACGGTTACAAACCAATTATACATTACAGTATCAGGATGCCGTGATTATGGTGACGTACTTAGGATGTCGCAATCAGGATGCCGTGCATGCGATAGCTTTAGCCGCCTTGCTCTTCTTAAATGTTTCTTAATTGGTTTTATGGGGGGGGCTTCTTTTTCGCGCAGTCCGGAGCATTTTACGTACCTATTTTGGAAAAATGCTCTTCAGGTACGTAAATATTGGGGCTATCACTCTGCAATTACGTACCTATATGCGAAAAAGCCTTCTCAGGTACGTAATTTTTCTCTTAATTACGCGTTTTCGAAGTGTTTGAAGCTTCAATTTACGTACCTAAAAACGAAAAACAGCTTTCAGGTACGTAAATCCTGTGATTCTCGCTTTGAAATTACGTACCTATTTCGAAAAAATGCTCTTTAGGTACGTAATTTTCGAGATCATTTTACGCACTAAAACCCAATATTCCCTTTTTAGTACGTAAACGGGAACTGCATTACTTACTAGAATCGAAAAACTCGATTTTGGTAAGTAAAATTTGGGCCAAGAAGCACTCATGAGAGAATAATTTACTTACCAGAATCAGAAAATTGATTTTTAGTAAGTAAAATTCTGAAAATCCTGACCCCAAAAGAGCACAATTTACTTACCAAAAATGAAAAACTTAAATCTGGTAAGTAAAATCTCAAAAAGCAACACCGGGAAAGCGGATATTTTACTTACCAAAATCCAAAAATTCATTTTCAGTAAGTAAAGCACAAATAAAATAGGCTGCCTCACACGAGACAGCCTCAATCAAATCAAACAATATTCTTTATTCCCTCGCAGATCCTTCTTGCGACCAGCGGGTTGTTCATCGTGTAGAGGTGGATGCCGCTGATGTCGCTGACGAGCAGGTCGATTATCTGGCTTAAGCAGTATGACATGCCGGCATCGAAAAGCGCATCTTTGTTGTCCTCGTAGCGCGAGATGATCTTCTGGAATCTTTTCGGGAACGAGGCATTGCACATGGATACCATTCGCTTGATCTGCGCCGCATTGATGACGGGCATTACACCGGGGATCACGGGCACATCGATGTCAGCGATCTTGCACTCATCGTGGAAGCGATAGAAGATCTCGTTGTCGAAAAAGAGCTGTGAGAGCAGGACTTCGGCGCCTGCATCGACCTTTTTCTTGAGGCTCTTGATCTCGCTTACGACTCCGGAAGATTCGGGATGGCACTCCGGATAGCATGCGCCCAGAAAGCAGAAATCATTCCTGTCCTTAAGATATGAGATCAGATCCGAAGAATGCCTGAAGTCATTCTTGGCGGGGACATTGGGGTTCGCATCGCCTCTGAGAGCCAGGATGTTTTCGATGCCTTCGTCCTTAAGAACGCGGGCAAACGAATCGATCTCATTCCTGTCGTAATGCAAGCATGTGAGGTGTACCACAGGTTCGATCTTGTACTCGTACTTGATCTTCTTTGCGAGTTCGATGGTACGGTTGCAATTGGAAGATCCGCCGGCGCCGAACGTGACGCTGATGAAGTCAGGATTGAGCTCAGCGAGAACACCTAAAGTCTCATCGATGTTGGAGAGCTCCTGGTCTTTCTTGGGCGGGAATATCTCGAACGAGAGACTTCTCTTCTTTTTGTAAACCTGTGATACCTTCATGACTTATCCTCTGATCTGTTTTGCAGCCGCTACCAGATTGGTAAGGCTCTTAACTGTTTCTTCGTTTCCTCTTGTCTTAAGTCCGCAGTCGGGGTTGACCCAGAGCTTTGAATCTTCGATCTTTTCTCTCATCTTTGTGAGCGCTGCAACGATCTCTTCAACGGAAGGAACACGGGGGCTGTGAATGTCGTAAACGCCCGGACCTACTTCCGTCTTGAAGTTGTTCTCCTTCAGTGAATCAAGGATCTGGAGGTCTGAACGTGATGCCTCGAATGTGATTACGTCAGCATCCATCGCGTCGATCGCCGGGATGATGTCCGTGAACTCGCTGTAGCACATATGAGTGTGGATCTGTGTCTCGGGCTTAACCTTGCTGTGGACGAGTCTGAATGCAGGGATCGCAAAATCAAGATACTCGCTGTACCAGTCGGACTTTCTCAAAGGGAGCTTCTCGCGGAGAGCGGCCTCATCGATCTGGATGATGTTGATTCCGTTCGCCTCAAGATCTAAGACCTCATCTCTGATCGCAAGTGCGATCTGGAGGATGCTCTCCTTGATGGAGATGTCTTCTCTCGGAAATGACCAGTTAAGGATCGTAACGGGACCTGTGAGCATGCCCTTAACAGGCTTGTTCGTGCATGACTTCGCAAACTTTGACCACTCGACTGTGATAGCCTCTCTTCTTGATACGTCGCCCCAGATGATCGGCGGCTTAACGTTTCTTGTACCGTAGGACTGGACCCATGCCTTCTCTGTGAAGAGGTAGCCGTTCAAGTGCTCGCCGAAATACTCGACCATGTCGTTTCTCTCGAACTCACCGTGCACGATTACGTCGAGGCCGATCTCTTCCTGAAGCTTGATACACTCTGCGATCTTCTTCTTGTTGAACTCAACATACTCTTCCCTGGACTTTATGCCCTTCTTGAATTCCTGGCGGTTCTTTCTTACATCGGATGTCTGCGGGAAAGAGCCGATCGTTGTTGTCGGGAACAAAGGAAGATTTAAGATCTGCTTCTGGATCTTTTCGCGCTCTTCGAAAACGGGAAGTCTTACATAATCTGCATCAGTAATTGCTGCAACCTTTGCCTGGACTTCCTTATCTTCGCTGTTTACGCGGCCTTCGAAAAGACTTTGGTTCTTCTTATAAACTTCGCTGCCCTCGTAATCTGTTCCTGCGATCGAAGCAAGCTCAGCGAGCTCTGTGAGCTTTTCTTCCGCGAATGCGAAATGCTTCTTATAATCGTCAGACAATTTAGTCTCGTTATCGAGCGTGTAAGGAACGTGAAGAAGTGAGCATGATGTGCCGAGAACGACATTCTCTACGCCGATCTCCTTCAGTGCGGAAAGTGTCTTCTTGTAATCGTTTCTCCAGATATTCTTACCATTTACAAGGCCTGCGACGAGCGCCTTATCTGAAGGGAAACCGTAACTCTTTACGAGCTCTAATGACTTTCTGCCTTCAACAAAATCGATGCCGATGAGATCGAAATCAAGCTTGATAACTTCAGCATAGATGTCTCTGATATCACCGAAATAAGTCTGGAGCAGGATCTTCGCGCCGTTCTTGTTTGCAAGGATCGAAGCGTAGATATTCTTAAAGAGCTCGATGTCGGAAGCGTCCAGATCTCTTACGAGATAAGGCTCATCGAATTCGATGAGATCTGCACCCTTGGAAGTAAGTACAGATACGAGCTTTACGTACTCTTCCGTGAGCTTGCCTGATACGTCAGCGATCTTCTTTGCGCCTGTAAATTTAGCGAGCTTCAGAAATGTGAAGGGACCAACTACTGCAACCTTTGTATCAACGCCTAAATCTCTTGCTTCCTTATACTCATCAACGGGCTTGGTGCCAACGAGCCTGATCTCTGTGTCATCGTCGATCTCAGGTACGAGATAGTGGTAATTAGTGTTGAACCACTTCTTCATTGCGAGGGCCTTAACGTTGCCCTTTTCGCCCTGGTAACCCCTTGCGAGAGCAAAGTATGTCTCGAGCTCTGAAAGGCCCAGATCTTTATATCTCTGAGGGATTACGTTGAAGAGGAATGCCGTATCAAGCACGTTATCGTAGAAGGAGAAATCGTTGGAAGAGATATAAGTGATCCCTGCTTCCTTCTGCTTGAGCAGATCTTCTTTTCTGATCTGCTTTGCTACTGCCTGAAGAGCTGCCTCGTCTATCTCGCCTGCGAAAAACTTTTCTGATGCGAACTTGAGCTCTCTGTCTTTACCTATTCTCGGATAACCGATGACTGATGTTTTCATGTTGTGCCTCCTAAAATTGCGGTTGATTTATTGAATGGGAGTATATTCCCATTGAAGCAATGGGTAAAATACATAAAAACTCATTTTCGCCATAGATAAAATCTATATCGAGTAGTAGAATCAAGAAAATGCCTATCGAAAGGAAACAGCTCCCATGACCATCAAACAGCTCCAGTACATAGTCACCGTGGCAGAAGAAGGAAACATAACGGCCGCAGCAAAGAAGCTCTTCATCGCCCAGCCCAGCCTTACGACTGCCATCAGGGAACTCGAGGCCGAATACAACATCACGATCTTCATGAGATCCAACAAGGGCATCAAGCTGACCTCCGAAGGCGAGGAATTCCTGGGCTATGCAAGGCAGGTCCTTGAGCAGGCAAAGCTCATTGACGAGCGCTACACAGGAAAAGAATCCGGCAAGCTCAAGTTTTTCGTATCCGCGCAGCACTATTCTTTCGCGGTCGAAGCATTCGTTGAACTCCTCAAAAAGAGCGGCGCCGACAAATATGAATTCCACATGCGTGAGACCCAGACGTTCAACATCATCGACGATGTCGCACACTTAAGAAGCGAGATCGGCATCCTCTATCTCAACAAGTTCAATGAAGAAGTTATAAGAAAAACACTGCGCGACAATAACCTCTCATTCACGCCGTTATTTAAGGCAGAACCGCATGTGTTCATAGGCAAGAATTCGCCTCTGGCAAAAAAGAAATATCTTACTCTGGAAGACTTAAAGCCCTATCCCCGTCTTTCCTACGAGCAGGGCAGCCACAACTCATTCTATTTCGCAGAAGAGATATTAAGCACCGTCGACTGCGACAAGGAACTCGTCGTGCTCGACCGCGCCACGCTCTTTAACATGCTCATAGGTCTTGACGGTTACACGATCTGCAGCGGCGTGATCAACGAGGAACTTAACGGACCCAACATCATCGCAAAGAAACTCAAGGTCGACGACTACATGGAGATAGGATACATCCTGCCGCAGTCGATCCATCCGTCGCACCTGACTTCGGAATACATCGACATATTAAAGTCGCTCACGAAGAAAAAGTAAGATACGTTGCAAATATCAGATCACGTAGAACCAGGCGTCGTCCTGCTTGATCTCTTCTTTGACGTGCTTCTTGCCGGCAGAATAATATTCCATCTCAGGATTCTTGATGCTGACTCTCGTGTCTGCGGGAACGGAACTCGTGATGAACGTGTTACCGCCGATGACGGAATTCCTGCCAATCGTGGTCTCGCCTCCGAGGATGGAAGCTCCGGCATAGATGACTACGTTGTCTTCGATGGTCGGGTGACGCTTCTTGCCTGCAAGCTTCTGGCCGCCTCTTGTTGAGAGAGCGCCGATAGTAACGCCCTGGTAGATCTTGACGTTCTCGCCGATGATGGAAGTCTCACCAACTACGATGCCCGTGCCGTGATCGATGAAGAAATGCTTTCCGATCGTAGCGCCCGGATGGATGTCGATACCCGTTCTTGAATGCGCAAATTCAGTCATGAGTCTGGGAATTACGGGAACGTTCAAAAGATAGAGCTCGTGCGCGAGTCTGTAGGTCGTGATCGCGATGATGCCCGGATATGCGAGTATGATCTCTTCAAAACTGCTTGCGGCAGGGTCGCCGTCGTATGTGGCAAGAAGGTCGGACTCAACATATTCCCTGATCTGAGGGATCTTCTCGATGAATGTGCTGCAGATGCGGTAGCTCTCTTCTTTTCGCGCGTCCTCAGTCATGGAACCTCTGAGCTTGCAGAAATCGAGCGCAACAAAGACCTGCTTGTTCAGGCGGTAGAAGATGTCTTCGATCATTACCGCGAGCTCATTTCTGAGGTTGTAGGTCTTGTAAGTACGGTCCTTGAAATAACCGGGATACATTACGAAAAACAGATTGTTTACGATGTCGATGATCTCGTTCCTGTCAGGCTTGTTGAAGATATCCGTGGCATCGATATTTTTGCCGCCGTCATAATCTCCGATGACCTTGCTGACGAGATTTGCTATCTCTTTTTCTCTCGAATTCTGTTCCATTTCTTTGCTCGCTTTCTAAGTAGCTCGATTACAGACTTATTATATTCTCTTATTTGGAAGGTAGAGTAACATCTATATCCTACCTAGTCAATGTGTTTAGGGCCTCGCGGGCCGTTCCAAGCCTTCTTTTAAAGCGTATTCTACCACATAAGCCTATATGTTCTCGAAAACAGCCACATCCTTTTCTGCGACCCCACATACGGTCCTCAATGGGGAAAAGGCGTCATGGACGAAGAACTCAACATAATCATCGAACCCATATACTACGGCATCTTCTGGCATGACGGCTATTACGATGTCGAAAACTTCGACCAAGAGTCTGCACACTTCAGTTCCACAGGAGAGCAGACAACGGACTTCAAGCCGGACTAAACATCGATAGCCATTCTCAAAACGCACACCATAGAAATGCGGGGCACTCAACACTGAGAAGCCCCGCGTTTCAATTTGCTTATCAGAGAAATTTCTCTGTATCACTCTGTCCACTTACCGTTAGTAAGGTATTCAACTGTATAGTTCGCTCTAAGGTAATCCATGAAATCATCGTGGGAATAGACCTTTCCATCCGGAGAAATATAGATAAGTTCTACTTCGCCATCGGAATTGATTTCTCCCTTCTTAACCTGGAAACCGGTTTTGCCTAATACACCCATACAGCTAAAGAGATAATCAATATCGCTTACGGGTGAGTCGTCCCAGATATTTGCCCCTAAAAAGATGACTCTTAATGCGTGCTTCTGAGCTTCTGTGCCGCCTGCTACTTTTTCGAGATCGTCAAGTTCAAGTTTCCGGATGGGTTTATTGATAAGTTTCATTGTTCTGTCCTCCTTTGTGGATGTTTTGTTTATGGCTTCATTATCACAGGCGAAAACAAGGGCAACAATCAGTAATGTCCCGGCATTCTGATGCTTAAGCAACACGAAGAAACGGATATGTTTATTTTCTTTTCAAAAGTTTTTCGAGGCCTTGACTTTGCGCCGTTCAGACTTATAATTGAGAACGGTTCTCAAATTCGAATTAGAAAGAAGTGTGCGCGTTTGCGTCCGATAAACAAGACAACCGCTTCACGCAGAACGGGATTCAGAAAGATCGCGGCATCCTTAACCGTAATGGTGCTGCTCTTTGTCATGCTGTTTTCCATAAGCTACGTCACACTCGAATCAGACCACGACTGCTGCGGCGAAGAATGCCACATCTGCGAGTGCCTTGAAGCATGCGGCAACGCTCTTCGCTTGGTCCGCACCGGTGCAGGCACAGGCGTCAATGCAGCCATTACAACTTATGCTGTTTTCTTCCTTACCGCGTTTGTTTTCGCGAACGCCGTATTTACCAGGGAAACACCCGTCTCAGACAAGATACGTCTGAACATCTGATATACCTCTCTCACTTTTCGAAAACAGATTCAAGACCGGAAGAATGTCTTTCGGCCTCTTTCAAACCGGAGGTATATATTTTGAAAAAGCTTTTATCCGTATTTACGGCACTCTCATTAACAGCAGGCTGCATAACCGCCTGCAGCACAAACAATGCTCCCGCAGCAGACAACAAGAACTTACAGATAGTAACAACCATCTTCCCTGAATACGACTGGGTAATGAACATCCTCGGCGACAACCCGGCAAACGCCGAAGTCACCATGCTTCTCGATAACGGAGCAGACCTTCACAGCTACCAGCCAACGGCATCTGACATCCTTAAGATCTCCACATGCGACGTATTCGTTTATGTCGGCGGAGAATCCGACGAATGGGTCGACGACGTTCTCAAGGAAGCAACCAACAAGGACATGGTCGTAATCAACCTCATGGATGAACTCGGCAATGCCGTCAAGGAAGAAGAGATCATCGAAGGCATGGAAGGTCATGATCACGAACATGATGATGAGGATCATGAGCACGACGAAGACCACGACCACGATGAGCATGACGAGGACCATGATCACGACCATGAAGACGAGGATCACGATGGTGAAGATCACGATCATGATCACGAGCACCACCACGAAGAGGGAGAGATCGAATACGATGAGCACGTCTGGCTTTCTTTGAAGAACGCATCAGTTCTCGTAGGTGCCATTTCCGAAGCAATCGCGAAAGCAGATTCCGCCAATGCAGCAACATACCGCTCAAACGCATCTGCTTACATCGATAAGCTCAACGCACTCGACAAAGAATATTCCGACATGGTAAGCGCCGCAGCACGTAACGTGCTCGTTTTCGGAGACAGGTTCCCGTTCAGATACTTGATCGACGACTACGGCCTCGTTTACTATGCCGCATTCGTAGGGTGCTCAGCAGAGTCTGAAGCAAGCTTTGAGACGATCATGTTCCTTGCAGGAAAAGTCGACGAGAATTCGCTCACATCAGTCATCACGATCGAAGGCAAGGAACACAAGATCGCAGAGACCATAATCAGCAACACGGCAACCAAAGACCAGAAGATCCTAACTCTCGATTCCATGCAGACAACGACCATGGCAGACGTTAAGAACGGAACAACATACATTTCCGTAATGGAAATCAATTACGAAGTGCTCAAGGAAGCGCTTAACTGAGAATCACGACCGGCACCCGCGCCTTGCGGATGCCGGGTTTTTCGAATGGAGGTCATTATGAAAAGAGCAATTTGCATTATGTCGTGTGTTTCCCTGATCCTGTTTTCGGGATGCGAAAATACCTCGCCCGTCAGCAGAGTATCAGGTCAGCCCACCGGGGCAAAAGACGTCATCGAGTCGCAGATAGCAGCTTCAGAAAGCAGCATCTCTTCTGAAACTACCTCCTCTCTTTCGTCCGAAGAAACGACAGTTACAGAGTCTCTTTTCGAAACATCAGCTGATGAGGAATTCGACGTCGACCTCACAATAGATAACGCCGACCTGATCTACGCCGAAGTCTTTGCGATGGTCTACACGCCTGAAGATTACGTCGGCAAGACCGTTAAGATGAAAGGCCAGTTCGTCTTCTATTACGATGAGGAGAAGGACCAGTACTACTATGCATGTCTCATCAAGGACGCTATGGCCTGCTGCGCACAGGGCCTCGAATTCATTCCCGCCGGCGACTGTGTTTATCCCGACGATTTTCCGCCGGCATTAACAGAGATCAACGTGACAGGCACATTCAACACTCTCGAAGATGACGGCGAGACATACTGCGCGCTAACCGACGCCGTCTATTACTGGTGATAGCTCCGTCTGAATATCTCACCAATATCTCAATAATATCTCACCAGTATCTGAATACCAAAATCGTACAGTAAATCTCTCTAATTACTGTACGATTTACGTATTTTCCCGCCGTGCCCATATAATTGTGTAAATTCAAAATAAAGAGCCAAGTGGCTTAACCTTGTATAATTTTAATTGCGACAAAAAATCAAGGAGGTTAAGTACA
>CADAIP010000024.1:1219-29056 GCA_902787975.1 Oscillospiraceae bacterium | reverse complement strand
TACGCCGCCGACAGGTCCCTTCCACGGGATATCGGAAATAGCGATAGCGATTGATGTACCGAGCATAGCTGTGATCTCAGGTGAGCAGTCAGGGTCAACTGACATAACGAGGTTATTTACGCAAACGTCGTTTCTGAGGTCCTTAGGGAACAAAGGTCTGATAGGACGGTCGATAACACGGGATACGAGAATAGCCTTCTCGCCGGGTCTTCCCTCTCTCTTAAGGAAACCTCCCGGAATCTTGCCTACGGCATACATCTTTTCCTCGTAATCTACTGAAAGCGGGAAGAAATCGATTCCCTCACGAGGTGTAGAACTTGCTGTTACTGTTGAAAGCACGCTTGTCTCACCGTATCTGATAAGAACGGATCCGTTTGCAAACTGTGCGATCTTACCGGTCTCGACAACCAACGGTCTGCCGGCGATTTCAGTTTTGAAAATCTTTTCCATCTGAAACTCCTTTATGAAATATAGAATTTTGGTAAAGGAGGTAGTTCGTAGATTCACGGTCCGAGCAAGAACAGGCACGATGTTCGGGCAGTCAATCTACACACTACACTCCTTCTCGAACTTATTAATTATATACTAAATACGCAATAAGACAAATAAATATAAACTGGATCAGCCAAGGATCGTTTTCGCGATAATCTCGGCAAGTCCCTTATGGCCGTCAGGTCCTAAATGCAGACCGTCTTCAACAGAAGGCTTGATGTACTGCTTGGCATCCAAAAACATGCAGCCATGCTTGTCAGCGACCTTCTTGTAGTATTCGGCAAGTCGCTTTGATTTATCGATCGAGACCTGGTCAAAAGAGCCACTGAAAGGTCCGGTCAGTATATCTGTTGATATTTCAGGCGGAGATACGACAAGGATCTTCGGGACAAATCCCTGCTTTATGTTCATTACGCTCTCTGCCTTGCTCACGATCTCGTTAAGACCGTTTGCGATCGCATCAGGAGAAGCATTGTAAACAGTCTTCATGTCGTTGGTTCCGAGCATAATGATAAGATAATCTACAGGCCTGTGCGTGCAGAGAATGCCTTTGATGTAATCGATGCCCTTCTTCCAGTCGTCGTTAGGATCGTCAAATACGGTGGTCCTGCCGTTAAGTCCTTCTTCAATGACCTTATATCCGTCACCAAGAAGTCCCTGTAAAAGGCATGGCCATCTTACGCTCTCGGGAAGTCTCTCGCCGTTAACGGGATTATGTCCGTAAGTATTTGAATCACCAAAACAAACTACTGATTTCATGTTCAATCCTTTACCGTCTTTAAGTCATCAAGCCATACGTTTCTGGATGCATCGGAAGGCATTCTCCAGTCGCCTCTTGGAGACAGTGATACCGTACCGACCTTAGGACCGTCGGGTACACAGGATCTCTTAAACTGCTGGGCGAAGAAACGTCTCAGGAATGTCTCTTCCCACTTGTAGATGGTATCTGCGTCGTATGCGCCGTCAAACGCTGTAAGCGCCATACGGTAGATCTTAGAAGGCGTAAATCCGTATCTGATCATGTAGTAGAGGAAGAAGTCGTGGAGCTCATAAGGTCCTACTGTTTCTTCGGTCTTCTGGGAGATTTTGCCGTCTTCCGTAGGCGGAAGGAGTTCCGGAGATACGGGTGTATCAACGATGTCTGCAAGCGCCTTGGACAAAGCCGGGCTGATCTGCGCAGTACGCTGGGACTCATAGGATACGAGATATCTTACGAGCGTCTTGGGAATAGAGCAGTTAACGCCGTACATGGACATGTGGTCACCATTATATGTTGCCCAGCCCAGAGCGAGCTCGGAAAGGTCACCCGTGCCTATTACGATAGCGCCCTCCTGGTTTGCAATGTCCATCAGGATCTGCGTACGCTCTCTTGCCTGCGAATTCTCATATGTGATGTCGTGGACATCCATGTCATGTCCGATGTCCTTAAAGTGCTGTGTAACGCTGTCAGAGATGGAGATCTCTCTTAATGTACAGCCATACTCCTCAGCGATATTTATAGAGTTGTTCTTCGTTCTGGAAGTCGTACCGAAGCCCGGCATCGTAATGCCGATGATGTTCTTTCTGTCCAGACCAAGCTTATCGAAAGCATGGATGGTAACAATGAGCGCAAGTGTCGAATCAAGTCCGCCCGACAGACCGATTACAGCCTTCTTGCAATTGATTGCCTTAAGTCTTGTGTAAAGGCCTGCTGCCTGCATTCCGAGAATATCTTCGCATCTTGATGCAAGGTCCGTCTTATCCGAAGGAACGAACGGAGTCCTGCTGATCTTTCTCTGAGGCTTGATATCCGGGAATTCAGCATCGAACTCAACGATGTCCACGCCGTTATAGCCGGCATTATCAGTAAAGAACGTATTGCTCCTTCTTCTGTCTGCTTCGATCCTCTCAAGATCAACGTCAGCATAAAGGATCGCATCCTCATCGTTGTCATTTGCAAATCTCTTGCTCTCAGCAAGGATCTTGCCGTTCTCAGCAATAAGATTGTGACCAGCGAAAACAAGATCCTGTGTAGATTCGCCCAGTCCTGCATCGCAATAAACATAAGCTGCCATGAGCTTTGCGCTCTGCATCTTAACGAGATCTTTTCTGAACTTTGCCTTACCGATGATCTCATCTGAACAGGACAGATTGAAGATGATCTCCGCACCGCTCTTCACGTAGTCAACAGAAGGGCTTTGTGCGACCCAGAGGTCCTCACAGATCTCAACTGCAAAGTCAAATCCGTCGCAGTTAAACACTGCCCTGCCGAAACAGATGCCTTCATCAGTCATGATGACACCGTCATCCTCGTAAGGAGTGAAATGTCTTAATTCATAGAACTCCGAATGGTTGGGAATATTCTGCTTGGGAACGATTCCTATGATGTCACCCTGGTGGATAACCGCAGCTACATTATATAATTTACCGCCCAGTTCATAAGGAAGGCCCACGATAACAACAGTATTAAGGTCAGCGGTCTGGTCAGCGAGTTCATATAGACCGTCTATTGCTTTATCGAGCAGAGCATTCTGCAGGAAAAGATCACCGCATGTGTAACCGGTCAATCCCAATTCCGGGAAAACGACGACCGCGCAATCGTTGGAAGCTGCTTTTCGAGCAAGGCTGACTGTCTCAGCCACATTGTAATCGACATCACCGACTCTGACCTTCGGACTTGCCGCCGCTACTCTGATATAACCGTCAAGCATAGTAAAACCTCCCGGAACTTACTAAATATTAATTATAGCATCTTTAGACGCAAAAAAGCGGTCCCCGAAGGAACCGCTTTCTTTGAAATAACCTTGGTGAAAGATTACTTTCTGATGCCGAGCTTTGCGATAAGTGTTCTGTAACGCTCGATATCAATGCCTGCAAGATAGTCAAGGATATTTCTTCTCTTACCAACCATCATGAGAAGACCTCTTCTGCTGTGGTGGTCACCCTTGTGGGTCTTGAGATGTTCTGTGAGGTGATTGATTCTGTAAGTAAGAAGTGCAACCTGAACCTCAGGAGAACCTGTGTCGCCCTCTGAAAGAGCGTATTCCTTGATGATAGCCTGCTTGTCGAAAGATGCTGACATAAATCTTTCCTCCTTTAGAATAAATACGCCATAATCGAAGGTAAGGGTCGGAGTCTTCCGCAAAACTGCGATTAAGGCAACTTGGTGATGATACCATCAGATCCCTTGTTTGTAAAGGATTTTAACCCGGATTATGTACCAAAACGGCTTATTTTTTGGATTTTGGTACACAAATCCTCATTATTATGCACCAAAACGCGAAAAATAACCGTTTTTGGACGAAAACTCATATCATTCATTTTCAAATCAAAACGGCTGCCCCAAAGGACAGCCGTCTTTTATGCAAGAATAATCAGCCTATTACTTGAAGATGTGATATCTGCTGATGATAGGAGTAATTGTGTTTGCAACTGTGGACATGAGCTTGATGAAGATGTCCAGAGCAACGCCTACAACGTCCTTACGTGTATCACCGATCGTATCACCGGTAACGGCTGCCTTGTGTGCAGGAGATCCCTTTGCGTGGCCCTTGAGCATGCCCTGCTCAATGTACTTCTTAGCGTTATCGAATGCACCGCCGGAGTTACCCATGAAGATAGCTCTCGGGATAGCAACGATAGTAGCACCAACGAGGATACCGCCTACGAACTCAGGTCCGAGGAGGAAGCCGCCGATTACAGGAATGAGGAGAGCGAGAACTGAAGGAACTACCATTCTGCGGATAGCTTCCTTAGCAGCCATAGCGATCATCATGTTGTAGTCAGGCTTAGCCTTACCGTCAAGTACTTCCTGTGTCATCTGCTTATCGCCGACATCAGCCATGATCTTAGCTGCGTCGATTGTGTTATCTGTAAGGATAGCGCTGAAGTATTCAACAAGAGCACCACCGAGGATACCACCTGCAACTACGAAGAATGTAGCGAAGTTAAGTACAGGAACTGCAACATCACCGGAATAGCTGCCTACGTATGCCATGATGAGGGATACTGTAGCGAATGCAGCAGAACCGATAGCGAAGCCCTTACCGATAGCAGCTGTTGTGTTACCAACTGCGTCGAGCTTATCTGTGATCTTACGAACGTCAGGTGCGAGGTGGCAAGCTTCTGCAAGACCGCCTGCGTTATCTGCGATAGGACCGAAAGCATCGATGGAAACTGTAGCACCAACGAATGCGAGCATACCGAGAGCGGAAATTGCGATACCGTAAGAACCGCCGATGATACCGGAAACGATCAAAGCGATGATGATAACGAGTACAGGGAGAAGAACTGATCTTGAACCGACAGCGTCACCCTTTGTAACAACGAAAGCCTCACCCTCTGTGCACATCTCAGCGATCTTCTGTGTAGGCTTGTGATCTGTAGATGTGTAGTACTCAGTGATGATACCGATAGCAATACCTGAAACGATTCCCATGATGGATGAAACCCAGGGAGAAGCCCAACCGAGCTTGAATTCAGTATAGAGAGGAACATCCTTGAAGATGAAATAAGAAGCAACACCGCCGAAAACGATTGTGCAGCCGGCAGAGATCCATGTGGAGAGGTCGAGCTCTTTTGACGGATTGTCACCCATCTTCTTGATGTTAGCAAGACCAAGACCGATAAGGCATCCTACAAGGCCGCAGCCAGCGAGGATGACAGGGAAAAGGATCGTAGCGTTGAATGTAGCATCTGTGATCTGTGTCTCACCTTCTGCAAGAGCTGTCTTGAAGAGTGTAACGGAGATCATAAGAGAAGCTGACATTGTAGCAACGAATGACTCCAAAAGGTCTGAACAGTTACCGGCGATATCGTTTACGTTATCACCGATGAAGTCTGCGATAGTATTCGGGATTCTCGAGTCATCCTCAGGAAGGTCATGTCTGAGCTTACCAAGGATATCTGAAGAAATGTCTGCTGCCTTTGTGTAGTTACCGCCGGCAACACGGTTGAACATAGCAACGATGGAGCATCCCAAAGAATATGTTGAAATTCTCATGATGTAGGGGTTGCAAGTAAGAGCCTTAATAAGAAGACCTGAGCTTTCTGCATCATGCTTTACGCCGCCGAAGCAAAGAAGAACTGCGAGGAAGCCCAACATACCGAAGCCCTGAACTGCAAGGCCGGAGATTGAACCGCCGCAAAGAGCAACCTTAACTGTCTCACCGATTGAAAGGCTCTCTCTTGCTTTGTTCGAAGTACGAACGTTAGCGTAAGTTGCGCTCTGCATACCAAGAACACAAACGATGGAACTCATCAAGGCACCAATAAGGAATGTGATACCGCTTGTCTTCTCAACACAGAGTGTGAAGATAACAGCAACAGCAGCAACAACGATGGCGATGCTCTTGAACTCCGTCTTAAGGAATGTCTGCGCGCCGGAACGGATGATACCTGACAATTCGATCATTTCAGCTGTTCCTTCGGGCATCTTCTTAATACGGAAGTAATTGAACGCAACGTAGACAAGTGCAAGCACTACTACGCCGAGTACGATTAACCAGGAAGATGTTAATAATGACATATACCGGGCCCCTCTCTTAAGAATTTAGATATAGATTTTATGAAGCTTTCGGGCCTGACAAAAACAATGCCCCATTGCAAACTCAAAAATTATACATATAAATATTTTCTTTGACAATCAAAACAATAGCGAATTTTTCGTATAAAATGGCGATTTTTACGGATTATTCTTGTACGAGTGAATCAACAAATAATTCAGGGTCGAAATCAGCAAGATCTTCCACGCTCTCACCCAATCCTGCAAGAACAATGGGCTTGCCTGACTGATATGCAACCGCAATAGCTACACCGCCCTTTGCACTGCCGTCGAGCTTGGTTATGCCGACATAATCAAGACCTGTTACTTCGCCGAAGCCTTCAGCCTGTATGACGGCATTCTGGCCTGTTGTGGCATCAATTATGAGGAGTGACTTGATGACTGCATCAGGCGCTTCTCTCTCGATAACGCGTCTGATCTTTGCGAGCTCTTCCATGAGATTCTTTTTGTTGTGAAGACGGCCGGCAGTATCTACAAGAAGGACGTCGGTTCCTCTTGCCTGTGCCGCATGAACGGCATCGAAAACAACGGAAGCCGGGTCTGCTCCCTCCTGCTCCTGGGCAATGACTGCCGTTCCCGTTCTCTCGCCCCATGTCTTGAGCTGGCCTACTGCAGCCGCACGGAATGTGTCACATGCTGCCATGAGGACTTTCTTGCCTTCCTTCTTATATCTTGCGGCAAGCTTGCCTGAAGTAGTCGTCTTACCTGTGCCGTTGACACCGATCATGAGAATGATGTTGAGCTTGCCGGGTTCGATCTCAACAGTCTGGGGCTCACCCAAGATCTCGAGCATTCTCTCCTTTACGGATGCAAGGACTGCTTCCTTGCTGTCGTCACCGGTCTTACGGATATTCTCCTTGACCCTGTCCATAATGTCATCGCTGGCCTGTACGCCGCAGTCTGCCCTGATGAGGAGTTCTTCCAGTTCATCGAGCATATCCTCGTCAAACCGTCCGCTTGAAGCGGCAAGCTTTGTAAAACTTCCGGCAAAGAAGTTTCTTGTCTTTTCGAGTCCTCTTTTAAACAGATCAGCTAATCCCATTATTTAAGCTCCATTGATAATATCTTGGATACGCCTCGCTCAGCCATGGTAACGCCGTACATCTGGTCGCATGCCTCCATGGTTCCCTTACGGTGCGTAACAAGGATAAACTGAGATTTGGTGGAATGTCTTCTTACGAAGTCCGTAAATCTCGTGATATTTACATCGTCCAATGCCGCCTCGACCTCGTCGAGAATAACGAACGGAGAAGGCTTCAGTTCCTGAATTGCGAAAAGAAGTCCGATCGCTGTAAGGCAGCGCTCACCACCTGACAGGAGTGAGAGATTCTGAAGTTTCTTTCCCGGGGGCTGAGCCTTGATGTCAATGGCGCACTCGAGGACATCCTCCGAATCATCGCCAAGAACGATCTCTGCCGTACCGCCTCCGAACAGATCCGTGAAGACCTGGCTGAAGTTACTGTTGATCGTATCGAAATGAGCCGTAAACTCGGATCTCATCTTATTGAGGAGGTCTTCGATTACCTGCTCCAAGTCCTTCTTGGCAGCTTCGATATCGTCTCTCTGCTTTGTCATGAACTCGAGTCTTTCGGACAGTTCGCTGAACTCCTGCAATGCGCCCAGGTTAACAGGACCCAGGGCCTTGATGGAATTTTTCAGAGACTGGATCCTCTTTGTCTGCTCGCCTACCTTCTCGACAGGCTCAACAGAATCCTTAATGTTGTCATATGTTGTCTCGTAATCTTCCCAGAGTCTGTTCTTGTTCTGGTCGATCTCGAATATTATCTTGTCGTACTTGGATACATGCGCATTAAGCTTCGACTGGAGATCGCTTAAGATATTCGTGCTGGCAGAAAGCCTGTCACCGAATGACTTGATATTCTCCGAGAGACTGTTTCTCTTCTCAAAGAGTTCAGCGATCTTCTCTTCCAATACCTTCTGCTGCTTGACGTTCTCATCGATCTTGGCATCAAGGTCATTGATCTCCTTAGTGATGCTGTTGACCGTATCTTTGGCTTCCTTAATGGAGGAATCGAATTTCTCTCTTCCCTGCTTAGCTTCCTCGATCTGTCTCTTGATGTGACCTGCGAGATCAAGGATACCGCTTCTTTCCGTAAGCTTGCGCTCTGCAAGTGAAGCAGCTTCCCTTACCTTTGCAACAACCTGTTCAAGCTTGACAGCCTGCTCTTCGGAAAGCCTCTGCTGCTCTTCAATCTCTTCCTGGAAATCAGTAAGTTCGCCGTTTATCTCACCTTCGATACGTGAAAGCTCTTCCATATCCTCTTCAAGTCTTAGCTTGGACTTGGATACGGTCTGCATATTCTCATCGAAGTTAGTAAGTGTCTTTACAGTCTCTTCGAGTCTTGTCTTTGTATTGTTGTACTCACCCTCAGCCTTAACTTCCTCAAGCTGATAGAACTTGAGCTGTTCACCGAGCTGGGCGAGCTCACGTCTTATTGTTCCGATACCGTCATCAACTTCCTGACGCTGGTCTTCGGAATCTTCAAGCTTCTTCTCTAATTCGGCAACTGCCTTGGTGAGCGCTTCGATCTCGGCTTTTCTTCCGAGGATACCCGTACCTGCTCCGGTCTTTCTCAACGAACCACCGGTCAGAGATCCGCCCGGGTTAACGGAATCGCCTTCAAGTGTCATTACCTTATAAGCGCGGCCCGTTTTGGAAGCAATTATTCTGGCGCTGTCCAGATCATGGGCGACGATTATCCTTCCCAAAAGGTTAGCAACGATGTCTTCAAGATCACGGCTGCTCTTAACGAGGTCAGATGCAACGCCGATATATCCGTTAACGCTCTTTGCCTTGCGGAGATCGTCGTCATCGACGTATCTTGCCCTGATGTTCTCGATAGGAAGGAACGTAACTCTTCCGAGTCTTCTCTCCTTGAGTATATTGATAAGTTCGGCAGCATCGGATTCGCTCTTGGTAACCACGTTATTGAGTGAGTTGCCCAAAGCGGTCTCGATCGCCGTCTCATACTTGCTGTCCGTATTGATGAGGTCACCTAATACACCTACCATGAGGCTCTTTACTGATCTGTCGCTGTCTGCGGCATCTAACAGGTGCTTGACGGATTCCTGGTAACCTTCCTTACGTCTCTCGATGTCCTTGAGTGTCTGGAGCTTTGACTCTTCGGCAGAAAGCTTCTTGTTGTTGACCTCAAAGAACTGATTAAGTTCTTCCTGTCGCTTTCTTAACTCTTCGAGCTTTTTGTTGCGGACATCGATATCGTTGCTGACATCTCCCTTGATCTTCCTGATCTCGTTTAATGCCTTCTCTTCTTCTTCGATCTTGGCAGACAATTCGGCCTTGCCGCTCTCTGAAGCAGCTCTTGCCTCCTGCATCTCCCTTATCTTTTCGTCCAGAGCCGTAAGGCCGGCCTGGCACTCTGCAATCTTTTTCCTTGTTTCGAAAAGTTCTTCTTTTTTTGCCTGGACCTTTGTGTCAGCCTTGCCTGCCTCTTTACGGCTGTTCTCGTATTCCTCGAACTTGGCCTGGCGTTCTTTGTCGAGATTCTCACTCAATGTCTTGGCTTCGTCAGCTTCCTTAAGGAGACTGTCAGCCTTTGCCTTCTTCTCATTGAGTTCGGCAGTGAGCTTTTCGACGGTCTCGTCCGTCGTCTCCATGTCGGTCTTGAGCTCTTCGATCCTCTGGTTTGTCTGGTTGAGTCTTTCGATGGAGACCTTCTTATCGATCTGGGCCTCGTGCTCGATCTCGGTAAGTTCGGAGAGTTCCTGTCGTCTGTCTTCGATCTCGTTATCTAAGGCTTCGCTCTTATTAACGATCTCGTTATTGCTCTTTCTGAGCTGTTCGAACTCGTCCTCACGCTCACGGATCTCTTTCTCGAGCTGTTCCTTAAGACCGGCGGAATCGCCCATCTCTTTATTGGCTTCGGTGATCTTATGTACGAGCAAAGAAGTCTCAAGTTTCTTGAGTTCCTCGTAATTCTCGTTGAACTTACGCGCCTTTCCGGCCTGCTCTTCGAGAGGTCCCTTGCGCTCTTCGAGTTCACCGAGGATGTCATTGATTCTTACGAGGTTCTGCTCTGTGCTGTTGAGTTTTCTCTGGGCCTCATCCTTACGGACACGGTACTTAACGATACCTGAAGCTTCCTCAATGACTCTTCTTCTGTCCTCTGATTTAGTAGAAAGAATGTCATCGACCCTGCCCTGTCCTACGAGTGAATAGCCGTCACGGCCAAGACCCGTATCAAGGAAAAGGACCGTAATGTCCTTAAGACGGCAGTTGACCTTATTGATCTGGTATTCTGACTCACCGGACCTGTAGAGTCTTCTGGTAATGCATATCTCAGGGAAATCGTAATCGATATATCCGTCGGAGTTATCGAAAGTAATGGATACTTCGGCATAGTTCATGGAACGTCTTGCGGTAGTACCGTTGAAGATGACGTCTTCCATCTTGCCGCCACGGAGCTGCTTTACGCTCTGTTCGCCCAAAACCCAGCGGACAGCATCACTGATATTCGACTTTCCGCTTCCGTTAGGACCAACCACGGCCGTAAGACCGCGGTCAAAGTCGATACACGTATAATCGGGGAAAGATTTAAACCCCTGAAGCTCAAGCTTTTTCAGATACATTCTATAGTCAGTTCCGTATTGATCCTAAAACAAATCACCCAAGCATTATAAACTCAAACTGTCCCTTTTTGTAGGACAATCTGTTCAGACGCTATCAGGATAAAGGCTCATGTACTCCTTTATGCCCTTCTCAGCGCACTTCTGCTCGGCATCCTTCTTGCTGTGGCCAGTGGCACTTGCCAGTAGCACATCATCCGAATAAACACTGACGTCGAATTCTTTCATGTGGGCAGGTCCGCGCTCTCCGGTCACCTCAAATCTGATGGTGTGCTGGAAACCTCTGGTCTGCGCCAATTCAAGCAGTCTGCTCTTGTAATCCAGGAAGATCTCGCCGTTAACTGCTTTCTGAACTGTTTCGGTAAGATTTTTCAAGATACATTTTCTAGCCTGTTCGAATCCGCCGTCAAAATATACCGCCGCAATAACCGACTCAAAACAGTCGGCGAGCGTCGAATCCTTGTCATTGCCGCCGTTCTGCGCCTCACCCTTGCCAAGAAGCAGATAATCGCCAAGATGGAGCTTTCTTGCTACTTCAGCAAAAGACTTTTCGCAGACAGAGACACTTCTCATCTTTGAAAGATATCCTTCGTCAGCCTGAGGCTTGAGCTCGTAGAGCATCTGACCTACAACGACATCCAGGACAGCGTCACCGATGAACTCCAACCTCTGGTTTGACTCCCAGTGACCTCTACCCGTCTCGAAAACATAAGTCGTGTGGGTAAACGCCGTCTCAAGGAGCGACTTGTCTTTAAAGGTATATCCCAGGTCTTTTTCTAATTCTGTATAGTCTGTCATAGTCATATTTACGAGAAACGGCTGAATGCATATCACACGCATCCAGCCGTCTAAACTTCATAAGTTAATTCAGAGATTAATAATCTCCGGCATATTAGCCCTCTGTAAGGCTCTGAATATACTCGACTGCATCCTTGACGGTAACAACCTTCTCAGCTACATCATCAGGGATCTCGATGTCGAATTCCTGCTCCATAGCCATAACGAGCTCAACCATGTCAAGAGAATCAGCGTTAAGATCATCAACGAAAGAGGAATCTTCTGTGATTGTATCCTCATCTACGCCGAGCTGATCAACGATCATCTGCTTAATCGAGTTGAAAAGTTCTTCATTTGTCATAATTAGTACCTCCGTACGATTCTAAATAAATCCACAAACTGTTTTTAATGTAAGTTATGGTTTTTGTCAATAGGTTATTTTGACTGCCAAAGTTATTTGACATTTACCCCTTAAGATATTGTTTCCCCTTTAAAAGATAGTCAACACCCGAGACAATTGTCATAATAACACATATTCCGAACAGTATATCCCCGATTATCGTAACCGGACAAATCCTTATCGGATAGCCTTCGAAGCCCAGACCGAATATCTTCATGAGCAAAGGCTCAAACATAAGATAGATCAAAGCGATCATCTGAGTGACTGTCTTTATCTTGCCAATCATCTTGGCGGCAATTACCTCTCCCTTGGCAGCAGCGATCATGCGAAGACCGGAAACTGCAAACTCTCTTAAGATAATTACCATAACTGCCCAGGCAGAAAGCCTGTCCAAGCTGATGAAAGCAAGCATAATGCTGATTACAAGGATCTTATCTGCCAGAGAATCAAGGAATTTTCCAAGATCGGTAATAAGATTATATTTACGGGCGATCTTGCCATCAGCCGCATCCGTAAGGGATGCAAGGATGAAAACTCCCGCAGCAACGAGCATGCCGTTTGTATTGATAAAGTTGTTCCATCCTTCCGGCTGCCATCCGAAAATATTGACCGGCAGCATGAAGAGGAGTGTAGCCGGAACAAGTACGATCCTTAAGATCGAAAGCTTGTTAGGAAGATTCATGGTATGAATACACCTTTTTCTTTCTAAATAATCGTCCTTTATCAAAGGACACACTAATAATATACGAAATTATTTATCCGTCAAATCGTAACGGCGGTCATATCGTAATCATCAGAGCAATCCACGATCTTGGCATCGTAGAACTCACCGATCTTCAGCTCTTCTTCCTGTGAGGCAATGTATATGACAGGATCGACCTCAGGAGATTCGCCGTAACTTCTGCCTATATAAAAGATACCGTCATCAGATACGGAACAGATATTGACCCGAGTAACCGTACCGAGACGCTTTTTAGACTGTTCGGAAGAGATCTCCTTCTGGAGTTCATATATCTCGTCATATCTCTTCTGTTTTATCTCTTCATCGATCTGGTCAGGCATGTCGTAAGCCGGTGTTCCCTCTTCAGGCGAGAAGATAAAACAGCCGAGTCTGTCGAACTTCCATTTACGGAGATTATCTTTAAGAATATTGAAGTCTTCTTCTGTCTCACCCGGGAATCCGACCATGACCGTAGTTCTTATAATGCAGTCAGGCATAGCCTTCCTGATCATCTCAAGTCTTTCGGTTATAAGTTCAGCATTATCCCTTCTGTACATAGCCTTAAGGATCTTATCTGAGCCGTGCTGGATCGGGATATCAAGATAGTGGGCTACCTTCGGGTTATTAGCCATCTCTTCGATCAGGTCAGGCGTAATACCGTCCATATAGCCGTACATTACTCGGATAAGTTCGATTCCTTCAATCTCGGAAAGTTTTCTTAAAAGCTTGGCAAGGCATCTCTCGCCATAAAGCTCGATGCCATAATTTGTCGTATCCTGGGCGGCAAGAACGATCTCTTTAATGCCTTTTCCGGCAATGATCTTTGCTTCCTCGATAATGTCTTCCATCGGCCTTGAGACAAAGCTTCCCCTTATAAGAGGAATCGCACAGAAACTGCATCTGTGTCTGCAGCCTTCACCTATCTTAAGCCATGCATAACCGGAAGTAGATACATCCCTGTCTTTAACAAGATGCGAAAAACCGCCCACACCTGATGTAAGATTGATCTTCTCCGGATTCTCTTCTCCAATCTCTGATACGAGTTTGGCAACGACATCAACGATATCACCGTAATGGGCTGTGCCCAGAACGGCATCTACCTCAGGCATTTCCTTCAGGATATCTTCCGGATATCTCTGCGACAGACAGCCTGATACAACGATCTTCTTTACATTTCCGTTAGGAACCTTATAGTCAGCACATTCAAGAATAGCATCTATAGCTTCCTTCTTTGCAGATTCTATGAATCCGCATGTATTGATTACAACGATATCAGACTCAGGGACATCGTTGATGACATTGTAACCGGCGTTCTTAAGCTCAGTGGACATATTCTCGCAATCGATAAGGTTTTTGGAACAGCCAAGAGCCAGAAGAGTAATCTTAATATCCATATGATCTCTGCCTTTTCTTTAATAGGATTGAGTATAACATGCCAATCGTATAACTACTTATATTGTTTTTGAAAATGTGGCATATATCAGGCAATCGTAAAATTACTTTGACAATCAAAGCGATTTTGATAATATTCAGGTAACAGGCCATTTCACTACAAATCAGTTTAGGAGTCTGACCATGGAAAAGAAGAATATTGCTAAGAAGATCTTTGGCGCAATCGGAACACTTTTCTTCTTTGCATCCTATCATCCATATCTCTATATAATCCTGAGCTCCGTTGGCGGCGTTCAATCCGGCTTATTCGGCGGTCACTATATTTATGGATTCGATGCTATGTTTAATCTTCTCCAGTGGTTTATCGTTATTCCGATTGTTCCTGTGTGTTTTATCTATCAAATGGTATTCGGTCTCATATATATTAGAAAACGCAAAATACTGAGCATTATTACTCTTATTTTGGTTGCAGGGATTATCGCGGGCATTCTTTTGTTAGGTATCCCGGTAGAACTGAAAAAGAAACAGCAGTTCAAGGAGGATCTGCCTGTAATTACAGAATATCTTGAGGAAAAATACGGTCACGAAATGGCGTCAAATATAACTGTTGCATTATATGATAGTGAATCCGGCAATTATAAGGTTACTACTCCTGTACTTCCTGAAGGCTCAAACTTTTATATGTATATAGACATAAATATCTATGATCAGCTTATCCCTTGTTTCTTAGAAGTAAATGAAGACTATTCAGATCGCTTCAATGACTATATCAACAGCCAATATGATCTTCCTGATAATGCAAGATTCAGAACAGAAATCGAATCAATAGATTTCGGTGACTATAAGCATGGCGATGATACTTCAGAATTATATGACCGGACTGAATATAGAATTACCGAAATGGATTATGAAGCAAAAGAACTGAACGATGAAATCGTTATCGGAATCATCAACGATGCATGGAGCAATTATTTCTCACAGATAGATATACCTTCAGATACGGATCATCTGATTCTTTACATTAAACAAAACGGAAGCTTTGCATTCAGCGTAACAATATATCCTGATAAGAATGGTGAACCTGCAGCCGCATTCATCAATAAATATTATAATCACACTATCAGTACTAATTTGGATAATACAAGGATAGTACTGGATCAGTAATTTATTCAGCCATGAGTAAATGACCGGAATGCAGATCTTGATGCCTCAAGTGAATAGCCTCTTAGCTTTGCAAGTTTGAGAAGCTCTTCTTCCCTGTCCAAGTAATCCTCACCTGAACCGGTACCGTATGTTGCTTCGAACAGACTGACACAAGTATCTGTGTCGCTGCCTAGTGTTGCAACAATACCATCAGCACAATCAGGATCAATCCCGGCTTCGAGCAGACGCTTATAGATATACTGCCTGCTCTCCTGCTTCTTGCCTGAACGTGCCGCAAGAACCTTGCGCGATGCACGCATATCATCGATATAACCGGTATCGATCAGATGCTTTACCGCACTGATCGACACATCTTCGGAATACCCCTTCTGCATCAGATAGGCTCTTATCTTTCCTGAAGAATAAATACCGGTACCGATATGCCTGATCGCACAGGTTACGGCTTCCTTGGTCGTGGAATTATCAGACATCGATTCCTAAGATATCGTCATCATCAGAGTCGTCTTCGGGTGCTTCAACTGAAGCGCCTGCTGCAACGTCTGCATCGTCATCTTCCGCAGGCATGTAAGACTCTCTGATCTTTTCTTCGATCTCATCCTTAACATCAGGATGGTCGATAAGGAACTGCTTAGCAGCGTCTCTGCCCTGGGCGATCTTTGATCCGTTATATGCAAACCAGGAACCGCTCTTATCGATGATGTTATTCTCAACACCGAGATCGATAATGCAGCCTTCGGATGAAACGCCCTTGCCGTACATAATGTCGAATTCAGCTTCCTTGAACGGCGGAGCAACCTTATTCTTAACAACCTTAACTCTTGTATGGCTTCCGACTACGTCTGTTCCGTTACGGAGAATCTCAACCTTTCTTACATCAAGTCTTACTGAAGCATAGAACTTGAGAGCACGGCCACCAGGTGTAGTCTCAGGGTTACCGAACATAACTCCGACTTTCTCACGCAACTGGTTGATGAAGATACAGATCGTATTTGACTTTGAAACAACAGGAGCAAGCTTTCTTAAAGCCTGGCTCATGAGTCTTGCCTGAAGACCTACATGGGAATCACCCATCTCGCCTTCGATCTCTGCCCTCGGAACGAGTGCAGCAACAGAGTCGATAACTACTACATCAATGCATCCGCTTCTGACAAGTGTCTCGCAGATCTCGAGGGCCTGCTCACCTGTATCCGGCTGGGACAAAAGGAGATTATCAACATCTACGCCGATATTGCCTGCATAGACCGGATCTAAAGCATGCTCAGCATCGATGAAAGCGCATGTTCCACCCATCTTCTGAGCTTCTGCAACGCAGTGGAGTGCTACGGTAGTCTTACCTGAAGATTCAGGTCCATAGATCTCAATGATTCTTCCTCTGGGAAGTCCGCCGATACCAAGTGCGATATCAAGTGTCAGAGCACCTGTGGGAATGGTATCGATCTCAACCTGTGACTTATCACCTAAACGCATTACGGCACCCTGGCCGAACTGCTTCTCTATCTGCGCCATAGCGGCGTCAAGAGCTTTCCTTCTCTCATCCTTGTCCTGAACCTGGGCAACTGAACCCTTAGCGGCATTCTTACTCTTAGCCATATTGTCCTCCGAATAATAGTATTGAACATTTGTTCTTCATTTATGAGTTAATTCTATGTTTATGATACACTTTTGTCAACCAAATTAACCTCCGAAATTAGAACAAATACCGACAAGACCCATTAATCGTACACACCTTTTAAAAAGCCCTTATTTTTCATGGCATTCAGCCATTTGAAATTTGCTAAAATTCGGGACTTATAAACCGGTTTCCGACAAAACCCGACAAAAACCGACAAATTCTGTAATCGAACTGACAAGAAAACCGGCAAGAAATACAGGCGCTTAGTAACCTTTGTTTTTATCAATCAGATTCTTAAGCGGAAGACCCTTTCCGTAGTTAAGAAGGTTCTCACAGAACATCCGGACATTAACGTCAAGTGTATGTTCTAAAGTAAGATTGCCTGCCACATGCGGTGTAATGATGAGATTCTTTGTATTCCAGAGTCTGCTGTTATCAGGAAGCGGTTCTGTCTTAAACACATCCAAAGCGGCACCCGCAAGTCTTCCGGAATCAAGGCTGTCAGCTAAGGCATCTTCATCAATCGCAGATCCCCTGCCTACATTTACCACATAAGCTTCTTTCGGAAGAAGCTCAATTCTCTCACGCGTAAGAATATTCCTAGTCTCAGGAGTATCCGGCAGGCTCATGACAAGAAGGTCAGTTTCAGGAAGAAGCTCATCTAAAGAATCTGTCTTAAACACACGGTCAAAAGATCTATCCTCACATATTCCGCTTCTGCATACACCCGTAATGCTGTGAGGTTCAAACGCCTTCGCTCTTCTAGCAAAGCAACAGCCTATGTCTCCGGTTCCGAGAACAAGGAGCCTTGAATCCTTAAGTGATCTCTGAGGTTTAGGGCTGCTCCAATTGTGCTTAAGTGATTCACTATACGAATAATCCAGTTTACGCATCATCAAAAGAGATACTGCGATGATATGCTCTGCAATGGTCACGCCGTAAGCACCTGTGGAATTGGTTATAAGACAATCCTCATTTGCGAACACACCGGGCTTCATAAGATAATCAACACCTGCCGACGGCACAGAAAGCCACTTAAGATTTTTATTGCGGGCGGCATTGCCCATTCCAAAGCCGTATATTATCTCACAGTCCTGATAGTCATCAGGGATCTCAGCCTCGGATTCAACGAAAAGAACACTGCCGCCGATCTCAGAAGCATTTTTCAATATCTGTTCTTTATGGTGCTCTTTAAGAAGTTTGTTGATTACAAGTATTTTCATAATGAAATCATAATAACATGCCTTCTCTTCAAAACCATTACCTCATAAAAAAGATGACACAAACAGTCTGAAAGTTAATACGAAATTCAAAATACTTATACATTTCTGACGAGGTTTGACAGATTTATAATGCTATAATTTTTCTATAAGAAATAAGTTCTCTTTGGGAGGAAACCATATGAAGACAGAACTCATCAGCATCACCCCTGCAGGAACAGGTAAGGATAAGGCATTGGAGCTTACAGAAAAAACAGCTGCTTTCTGTGGTCTTGACCATAAGTCAGCTCTCCGTCTTCGTTTGCTTTCCGAAGAACTCATTGAACTAATGCGCAACTTTACAGGTGAGCTTAAAGGCAATTTCTGGCTTGAAGCAAAAGACAGTACTGTTGAGATTCACCTGAAGACAGAGATTCCTATGGACCTCCAGACAAGAAAAGAACTTCTTTCTGTATCCACTTCAGGAAAGAATGCTGCCGCAAAAGGTTTTATGGGCAAGATCCGCGACATGATCTCAACTGTTACGCTTCCCGAAGATCCCGAGACAAAAGCAATGACCGAACAGGCACTTGGTTTAATGTCACTCGGATGCCAGGCAGGTTCATTTGCAGGGAGCTATTCCTGGTCAATGAGTACTTATGTGGCATCAATCGAAAAGGCAGAAGCGGTCCAGGTTGAAGCAGCAAAGGACGAGCTCGAGAAATCGATCGTTGCAAACCTTGCGGATGACGTCACAGTTCACATTGTCAATTCCGATGTCGAGATTGCAATCTACAAGTCCTTCTGATCTGAATAAATAATTAACATAACAAATGGGTGCCTCAAATCTGAGACACCCATTTTTCAACTACTCAAATTAATTATCTTTCAACCCCGGCGCACCGGATTCTTCTGCCCACGATTGAGGAACATCATCGATCCGCACGTCTGCTATGGTGCAGATCTGGAATTTATCCTCGTAAACAATCTCTCCCGGAGTATTCGTATAAACAAGATAGTACGGATGGTTATATCTTTCGAGAAGCCATAGAGCAGGACGGATCATCTTCATCATCTCTTCCGTATTCTCCATCTTAAACCAGCAGATCACGGGTTCCTGACGCATACAGGGCTCAGGCCATGGGAGGTTTTCTGCAAACCAGGAATCTATCTCGCGGAAAAGAGAAGCATCTTCCTCATCCATCGTGTCATTCCTGATGAGGTCCCAGCACATGCTGAAGATACCTTTTCCTGTCATGGTATTACGGGCTAATTCCTTGCCCTGGATCCTTACGTATTTATATTTGACACTGGTCATATAAGCACCCCTCGAAAATCAGATCTTTTTCCGCAGTGTCAGGATATTCTTTCCGTCCTTGTATTCATAAAGGACTTCATCCATGGTCTTCTTGGTAATAAAGATACCGAGACCTCCGATCTCTCTTTCCTCTGCAGACAAAGTAATATCGGGCTCCTCGTTTTCGAGAGGATCATACTTGATTCCGGTATCTTCAAAAACGATCTCGGCAACACCGTCATCTATCTTCATCTTAATAGTGGCATCACCTTCACCGCCCTTATCTTTATAAGCATAATGACAGATGTTTACGTATATCTCCTCTACGGCAACGTCGATCTGTGTTTGGGCCTTCATTGAACTTTCAGAAGCTTCAAGCCTTTCATCAATAAAGCCCTGAACTTTATCAAGATTATTTACATCAGCTTTCACGGTGAGCTCGTCATAAGTTGAATTCTCTGTATTCATCGGTTCACCTCCGTAATACTTAAACGTCAGCATTGTAAGATCGTCGAACTGCGGTGCTCCATTTACGAAGAGATCTACGCTGTATTTCATGTCAAAATCAATATCAACTGCAGATCTGTCTCCGCGGGAATCATCATTAAGCGATTTGAGCATCCTGTCCAGACCAAACAGTTCATTATTGCGGTTCGTCGCTTCGGCTACACCATCTGTGTAAAGGAAAACGATATCACCGGGATCAAGCTTTGTTTTAAATTCCTTGTACTTTATTCCTTCCATGCATCCCAAAGGAGGCGAATGCTTCTCCTTGAGCACTGAGAAAGGCTCCTCTCCCCTCTTAAATATCGGATACTCATGACCTGCATTAGAATAAGTAAGCTCGCCTGTGGAAATAGTTACGATACCAAGCCACACAGTAACAAACATGTTAAGCGTGTTTTTCTCGCAGAGCTGATCGTTAATGTTGCAGAGTATCTTGGCCGTACTTCCTTCTTTGCCCAAAACGAGTGTCTGGCTCTTTATCATTGCCTTGCTGACCATCATATAAAGAGCAGCAGGAACACCTTTTCCGGATACGTCGGCAATAACAAGTGCAAGATGATCATCATCGATCAAAAAGAAGTCGTAAAAATCTCCGCCGACTTCCTTTGCAGGAGACATCGAAGCAAAGATATCGAATTCATGTCTGTCGGGATAAGGCGGGAAAGTACTGGGCAGCATGGTTTCCTGAATAGCAGCAGCCATGTGGAGTTCATTCTCCGCTACGGATTTTTCCTGGCCCTGAACAACATTAAGAATGCAGTAGATCAAAAGCAGCGTTGTCATATAGACCGGACAAAGCAGTGAGATACCATAAAAGAATATGGATACGATACCAACACCAACCGGTACAAGCGTATATATGAACAAAGCAAGAATCTGATAACGCTTGAATTTTTTTCTCGCAACAACAACGAGAATAAGAGTGAGAACAGTTACTGCAAAAGAATAGACATACGCAATCGTAAATGTCGGACTCCTGTGATAGACACCATTTGCATCAACGGTAAACAGATATCCGAAGAATATGTTGAACAGCCTTACAAGAATAGAAATGCCAAGGCCGATTCTGAAAGCAACGTCAAACTTATGGCTCCTATCCTTCTCAACGTTAAGGAAGGTAAGGACATAACGCCAGAAAAGATAAACTACTATCGGAGTAACACAATAAAAAACAGTATTGGAAGCAATACACAATATCCTTAATTCAGGCTTTCCGTCCGTAAGCCAGCAGATCTCATCAGCATAAAGGCCAACGAAAACGGTAACTATCATCATCAGGAAATAATCGAGGTTTGCACCGTTCCACTGTTTATCCAGTACAGCACAGATGTAAAGAATGTAACCGAGGATCATTGCACACAGATCCATCGCAACATTCATAATAAAGATCGGCGTCAGCTGTTCCGTATGAAGAAACAGCGCACCGCCGATCGCTAAAGCAAAACCTATCAGGAAAATTAAAGACCCCACCCAGGCCCTAATCTTAAAACTTCTGGAATTAAGATCAACGCTCATAACCGCGAGGCCTCAAATAAGATATTACTCGATAGTTAAAATATCTGAGAATCCGGTTACTTCAAAGATTTCCATAATCATCTCATTAACGTTGGTAACCTTCATTCCGCCCTTCTTGGAAAGGCTCTTGTGAGTTGCAAGGAGAACACGAAGTCCTGCAGAAGAAATATACTCAAGAGCACTAAGGTCAAATGTCAATTCGTTGATGTTGTCAAGAACGGGACTGAGCGCTGCATCAAGCTCTACGGAAGTATTTGTATCAAGTCTTCCTTCCAATGCGAAAACAGCTTTACCGTTTGTGATCGTCTTGTTGATATTCAGCATTTGAATACCTCCTTGTTCAGCACACAGGCTTATTTTATTTATATGGTTCAGTATATCACAATAATTTTTGAACTTTCAAAACAAAGTATTAACAAACTATCTCCCTTTAAATAAGTATTCAGCGGATACCGGAAATTCAAAATAAGTATCCGGATATGGCTCATCCTTAAGGGTAAAATGCCACCACTCGCAGTCGATCGGTTCAAAACCATTCCTGAGCATACAGTTCCTTAAGATCATCCTGTTGTTATACTGCTCATCGGTTATACCCCTGTAATCAGGATGTGACACCTCGCTGAACATGTCGAAAGGACTTCCCATGTCGACTTCCTTACCGGTCTTCATGTCGAGCAGCGTAAGATCTATAGTGCTCCCCCTGCTGTGCGAAGACTTGGATGCGACATAACCTTTTGAGAAAAGTTCCTGCTTTACGAGATCAGGATAAAAATATTCCTTCATGCGGATGTCGTTATCTTCTATACCCCACATGACGAAGTGCTTTACGGCACATTGAGGCCTGTAACAGTCAAACACTTTCATCCTGTAACCCTGGACATTAAGCTCGTTGCTCACTGTCTTAAGCGCTCTTGCCGCCTCTTTGGTAATTATCGCGCATGGCTGTTCATATCCGTCGATCTTATCGCCGATGAAATTATAAGTGGAATAATATCTAATTTCCTGAACTATCGAAGGGACATAATCTGCAAGCAGCACAAAGCCTGAAGGGTCCATAGTTACTTTGCTTTTAAAGTCTGTTTCCATAAAAACTTCCTCCATGGACCCATTATATCAATGGCCCGAATCTCATTGGTTAAGTAACTGTTCCAATTCTGTAAGCAATTTTGACTTCATCTTATCAAGCTCTTCTTTTGAAGGACGGTTCTCATCGGCATAGATCTCAGAAAACGGCATGCTCCACACAGGACCCACACCGTTATGTCCGTAATTGCCGATATCCCCTTTACGTCTGGGATACAGATGCCAGTGAAGGTGCGCGTCGCCCATGCCGAGAAGTTCGTAGTTCATCTTCTCGGGAGCAAATGCCTTCGAAGTTGCCTCTGCAACAATGGACATCTCCTGCAGGAACTTTGTGCGCTCTTCCATATCAAGCTGGAAAAGTTCTGTGTAATCGTGGTTCTTATAAAGAAATAACGAATAGCCGTAGAAATGCTGGTTGTCACCGATTACGACATATCCGGTCTCTAATTCTTTTACAAAATACGGATTGGTTCCGTTCTTTATCATCTCAATGCGGTCACATATCAAACACATGATCCCATATCCTCCGTTACGATCTGACGATGTTCTGATTATAAAGAAACACCGCCAGTCTTTTCGCACTCAAGAGAAAGAATATTAAGGCAATTCATATGTTCTTTCTACGTCTTGAAGAATAAAACACGAAATATACGGCAAGCACTGCAAGAAGAAAAACAGCAGCGGCTGAAGATACTGCAAAACCGTTGAGACAGTAAACGGAATACTGAGCAGCATTATTGCTGCCTGCCAGATAAACATGAGCCGCCATCAGCAAAGAACTAAGCACTGTCATGGCTATAATGATCACCAGCAAAACCTTCCAGCCTTTTCTTTTCTTAAGCGGCATAAACTCGATCTTCTCATGCTTATTGAGTCTTACCATCTCGTTTATCTCTTCAATGTCTTTCTCGGTCTTAACCGAGTCGAGAGCATAAACGATGACGGTTATAACTCCTACATATATGAATGCCATCCAGAAGTTCGAAGGATAGAACCATCCTGCGATAAAACCAAAAGCGATAACTACAACGGACACTATCAGATATTTGACCAGATAGCCCACGATGATGGAGAAGGAAGTCTTCTCGTCAAAAATGTAATTGATGACAGACAGGATAAATGCCAGTCCGAAGAGCTCGAAAACAAGCTTGATCTCTTCAGTAAGTCCTACTCCAGTGATCGAGAATGCAAAGACAGTCAGGATCATCAGCGCTGCGAAGATACATGTATCTCTTAATATCTTTCTCATAACAGCTTTCTCCTGAAGATCTTCTTGATGTCCTTAAGGTATTTTCTCGACACGATAAGTTTCTCACCGTTATCAAGCACGGCTTCCAAATGACTGTTCTTTATCTGCATGATCTCTTTAAGATGTGACACGTTCATAAAGCATGTTCTCGATATCCTGACGAGATCGGTCTCTGATATAGAAGAATCAATATCAGCCATGCTTCCGTCATAACGGTAAATGTCTTTTTTTGAATAGAGGAATATCTTGCGCTCAACATTTTCGATGTAGTAAATATCAGAGATATCAATGCTCACCGTCTTCCCGTCAGATTTGCCGGTGAAACTGATGCTCATGTTCTTTATCTTGTTGATCAGATTATCAACCGACTTGTCATACTCGGGATATTCGACTATGACCGTAAGCGGCTGATCCTTAACCTGTCTTTGCTCTACCCTCATTTACCTTTACCACTATAAGCTTTATTCCTATGATCAAGACATCTGCTGCCATGATCAGGATCCCTGCAAGAAAACTCCACGGAGCCCATGTAAGAGCAATAGCTTTTATTCCGGCTCCGAATATCAGCGGAAACAGTATCAGTATCAATACTTCGGCGATCAGGAACAAGGATCCTAAAAAGATCAGCAGCCCCTTTTTCTTTATGCACAAAGCAACTACCAGGACCAGTGCACCTAATACCGATACCGATGTAAATATAATATCAAACACTGTCCAAACATCACATATCAAACCTTCAGAACGCATCCCTGAGACTTCGGCGAAAACCGAATTGCACAGGCTGTCAGTCGTAGCTGCAACATTAAGATTTGTAAGAACACATACACCGATTCCCATGCTTCTCGAAAATACCATTCTGGAAGAATAATTAGGAGTACCGCCCGAATGGCCGATAACGTCATCTTCAAACCTCTCCCAACCTGCATAGCAATCGCCTTCATTTTTAAGTTCTCCGATTACCGCATCCATATCAGCATCAGTATTTTCGATCCATGCCTTAAGCCAGATGCCGATATCCTCCGCATCAGAATAGAAATATCCTGCAGGAATGCTTCCTTCTCTTACAGAAACTTTATATTCAAAAACATTTCTGAAGCCGAGACGCGAGCCTTCAACTATTCTCTCACTATCCCCGGGAACACCTGCATAAGTGGAATCAAGACCATATGGAACCAATATGTTTTCTTCCATGTATTCACGGTAAGGAATGCCGGTAACATTCTCGATTATCACCCCTAGAAGATTGTAATTAACATTGGAATACGAATACTCCGTTCCCGGCATAGATTTAAGTTCTTTGCCTGATATGCTTTCCGCCCATTCCTGAAGTGTCATGTCTTCTGTTGCTGACGGGAAGTCTGTCTCACTGTTTGTATATCCGCTTCTCTGCTTAAGCAGATCTTCAACCTTAATTTCAGTTTCTGATGAATCATAAAAAGCTTTAAATCCCGGTATTAATTCTGATACTGTATCTTCTCCTGAAAGCGTACCTTCATTGATAAGTTTCTGAACTGCAAGCCCCGTAAAAGACTTGGTCATGGAACCTATCTGATAAAGGCCTTCACTGTCACCATAATATGAGAATTCACCGTTGTCATAGACAACAACGCTTACGTTTTCGCATCCTGTCTGTGAACTGAATTCAGAGACCTTTGTCTCAACTCCAAGGTCCGGTGCAACCGGTGCCCTGAAGAGCACAGTCATTGCCAATACTGAAATAACTATCTTTCTTAACATCAGGTGTTCATTCCTTTCCGTTTTACTCTGAGAGCATAGTAGCGGAACAAAAACGCCCAAACAACAAGAAGCCTCACTTGTTGCAAATGAGGCTTCATGAAATGCAAATTTTAAGTTTTTTCTTAGAAAGTAACGTTCAGATTATCAACCGTATCGATAACTACGACACAGTCGGGATCAACACGCTGCATGATCTGTACCATGATGTATTCGGGTACTGCAACGCATCCGCCCGTATAAGGCTTAACGGGGCCAAAGCAATGGAGGAAGATTGCAGAACCTCTGCCTGCCGTGCCGTCCTCGTTAAAGCTGATGTTGAGGCAGTACTGATACTGGTATTCGTAATCAATGATGTGCTCACTGTTCTCCATATCGAGATCAGGATAATCGTTGATGTTTACCATCTCGTTGTAGTGCATGCCGTCACGCATGTCTCCTGACCAATAGATCTCGTCATCAACCTGCAGATAAGGCATTGCGCATCCGGGATCAGGTGCGATTCCGAAAGCTTTATTGAAGTGATATACACCTACGGGAGTCTGGCCGCATCCTTCCTTGTGATCCTCATCAAGGCAGAGACCGTTCTTGCCGACATATCCGGGTGTTGAAAGGATCTGCATCCAGTTGCCGTCAGCATCACGCTCATGCATTGAGATCGTTGCTATAGTCTTATCCATTCCGAATCCTGCAACGACGAATAACTGCTTTGTATTCTCATCCTGAGCCTGAGGCAGAGCCTTTACCCAGTCAGGTGAAGGAGCTTCATACTGGATCTGTGCATGAAGAGTTTCAGAAGGCTCAACAGCTTCCGTTGTCTCAGTCGATTCTGTTTCGATAGTTGTTTCCACGGTTGTCTCCTCAGTCACAGTTGTTTCCGTTTCCTCTCCGCCTGTATGGATAGCGATATTGATATCAGTCTCAACCGTAACACCCTTGCAGGATGTCATTCCGAAAGCCATACTCAGAATCGCTACGGCAGCAATTAATCTTAAGGGTAATCTTTTCATTAATACACCTCCAAAATCAATTATAAAAATGATTAAAGAAATTTTATAACAGTTACATTATAAGCATCAACTATATACAACTGTTAACAAGGGTGTTAATTCAATGCAAACAAAAGAAAGATCAGGAAGCAGCCTTCTTGGAACCGCCCCTCTTAAATAAACGCTTGATCTTGGCTATCCAGTATGTTGCTTCTTCCATACGCATGGAATGGCACATAAAGCATTTCCCTGAATACGACCTTCCACCGGTTGCATGCTGTTCCATCATATCAAGAGTACGTAACATGACCTTTGTTTTTCCGCGTACCTTTTCTCTGGGAATAAGATGGCCCTGGTAATCCATATTAAGGAGCGGACAGATTGAAAGAAGCTGGCCAAAGACTCCCGCTGTTTTGGAAACCCTTCCGCCCCGGATATAGAAAGACAGGTCAGTTGAGTAGAACCAGTGATGCATTCTTAACTTGTTTTCCTCTACCCAATCATGCAATTCATCAATGCCTTTGCCGTCATCCCGCATATCCGCAAGAGTATCCATTATAAGTCCGTAGCCGCTGGATGCACCCAGGGAATCAACCACCAGTATTTTGCGATCCGGATATTTGTCCGAAAGGAAGTTCTTTGCAACGAGGGCAGAATTATAGGTTCCCGAAAGCCCTGACGAAAAAGATATATGCAGAATATCCTTACCATCATCAAGAAATTCCGTCCAAAATTCAATGTATTCTCCTACGGATACCTGCGATGTTTTTTTATCCGCACCATTTTTCATTGAATCGAACAATACTTCCGGAGGGATACTCTCCCCACAGTCATCGAGATAATCTTTACCGTCAAGTTCAAAATGAAAAAATATAACTTTTATATCCCTGCTACTAAAGTATTCTTTTGACAGGTCTGCCGTAGAGCAGCAGGTCAATACATAATCATTCATATTGTCTCCAGTCTCATATCAGAAATCCCGTACATAAACGTGCCACTGCAAATGAGATAATAAAAGACACCACTCCCATCGAAACATCCACCGCCTTGTGACGTTTAAGATACAGCGATGCCCACACGCTCGTACAAAAGACGATTGCAAAAACGATTCCAGCAGAAAAGAATCCAAAGTAAAACGCAAAGAAGCAAGGGGATAAGGAACTGGCCGTATGCCCGCTCGCTCTTATCTTCAACAGTTTATTGAAAACAGTGAGGATAACTACGGTAATGAAATATGTAAAGTATATCAGCTTCACACTGACCGTCCCGCGAAATAAGGCATAGGCAAAGCATAATGCGTATCCCGCCAAACTGAATATGAAGGCAATCTTTCGCTGCTTCTCTCTTCCTGCCTCATGTAGTTTCGGGATTAATCTGTGAACCGGATATGCTGCTAGCGGTAAAAGTACCAGCCCTGTAACGCCAATGATCATATCCGTTCTTCCTTCAAATAAATCATTTCTCAAGTAATACAGCATGATAAGAAGAGCCAGGATCATGACCGGTGGAACGGTTATAAATCGAACTGTCCCTGCGAGTTTATCTATAAATGGTTT
>CADAIP010000024.1:0-1213 GCA_902787975.1 Oscillospiraceae bacterium | reverse complement strand
GTTTTACATGTGCATCCGAATCCATTATCGTACCTCTTTCTCCGACGCTATAAGTCAGGCGATTTCCGTATTCTGTTCATTTGACAAACCAAACACCAAAAAGTATAATATGAAACAAGTGTATCATGTTGTTTGATAGCCTGCAATATACCAACATGTGTCAAAATACGTGATATTGTTTCACATTGTTTAGGGATGGAATTAAGAGATGGATAAAAGAAAAGAAGCGAATCTGCGTGTAAAAAAAGCCCTCACGGACTCCCTGTTTCAAATGATGGAAAACAGACCTCTTTCCGAGATCACCATTACAGAAATAATAAGAGACTCCGGCGTGGCAAGAGTTTCTTTCTACAGAAACTACAACTCAAAGGAAGATATACTTATCACGCTGGTACGCGATATTCTTGAGGACTTCCGTGAAACGGCTGACTATGACCTTTCAGATGTTTATAGCTCGCATCACCTGAAAAGGGTTATTGAATACTTTATTAAATATCGTTCTTATGTTCTAAATCTCTACCACTCAGGCTATGGAACGATGCTTCTTAATGAATTGAACCTATTTCACGAATCGATCGCCGGAAATATGCCGGCCTCATCTGAAACAAGATACAAGCTGTACATATATATGGGAGCAATATACAATGTAGCAATCATCTACTTATCCGAAGAAAACCCGAGACCTGTAGATGATCTGGTTCGTGTTCTTTCAGATACTCTCCGTCCATGATCGGTTTGGATGGTATTTGATACAGGTCTCCTTCCTTACACTTTTCTTCTCTGTCGTATCCTTCCATATCTCGAAGGCTTTTTCAACACATACACTCGCCTTACTGTTCGGATCATCCGGTAACAGGTCTGACATAAGCCTCTGGTCAAGTGCCAGTTATCGCCCGTCATTGGTGATCTTAAGCATATTAACAAAAACAGCGGTTACAAGATCTCTCTCATAACCGCCGTTTTAGGTTTCATTATTCAGTTAGCTAAGACCGATTAACTTCCGGTATAACGCGCTAACACATTATCTCTACAACTTGAATTTGCCGTTATTTGTTTCCTATGCCCAGATCGCCATCGCCAAAGTGCCGACAACGATCAGAATCAACCCGGCAAACGCCTTTCTGCTCAACTTTTCTTTGAATACGAAATAGGAAAAAGCGACGGAAACGATAATGCTGAGCTTATCGATCGGTACGACAACGCTGACGACGCC
>CADAIP010000023.1 GCA_902787975.1 Oscillospiraceae bacterium | reverse complement strand
GACGAGTCCATCAAGGGCAAGTTCGACTACAAGTTCACAGATACATTCATGGGCTTCCACTGCGGTAACACATGCTCCAAGAAGCTTGCTTTCTGCGAGATGAAGAATCAGATGATCATGGCTCGTGCTCTCCCTGTAGAGGTTACAAACGGTACTCTCGAGGGCGACATCGTTCCCGGCGACATCACATTCTACAGACTGCAGTCTACATCTGACGGACAGATCAGAGCTTACGTTGCAGAGGGTGAGGTTCTCCCTGTTGCTACTAAGTCCTTCGGCGGTACCGGCGTATTCGCTATCAAGGAGATGGGCAGATTCTACAGATACTTCCTTATCGAGAAGAATTTCCCTCACCACGGTGCAGTTGCATTCGGTCACTATGGAAAGGCTCTCTACAACCTCTTCACATACCTCGGAATCTGCCCTTGCGACATCGGCTACAACAAGCCCGAGGGCGACAGATATCCGAAGGAGAATCCTTTCAACTCTCCGTTCAACTGATATAGTTTGGATATGTATGGCGGGGCTTGATCTGGCGGTCAAGCCCTTCCGTATGTAAAAGATGAAGATAAAATCTATAGAAAAAGGGTAAGCCTAAAATGAACAACAAAGAACTTCAAATCACAGCGACAAAAGTTCGTAAGGGAATCGTTGAAGCAGTTCACAGTGCAAAGTCCGGTCATCCGGGCGGATCACTCTCCGCTGCCGACATGTTCACTTATCTCTATTTTGAAGAGATGAATATCGACCCCAAGAATCCTAAGGATCCCAATAGAGACAGATTCGTTCTGTCCAAGGGACACACAGCTCCGGGTCTTTATTCCACACTCGCAAACAGAGGTTACTTCCCTGTTGAAGACCTCAAGACATTAAGAAAGCTCGGCTCATATCTTCAGGGTCACCCCTGCATGACAGAGACTCCCGGCGTTGACATGAGCACAGGCTCATTGGGTCAGGGCGTTTCCGCTGCAGTAGGTATGGCACTTGCTGCGAAGCTCAACGGCGATTCCTACAGAGTTTATGCTCTTACAGGCGACGGTGAGATCCAGGAAGGTCAGATCTGGGAAGCATTCATGTTTGCAGGCGCTAAGAAGATCGATAACCTCACAGTTATCATCGACAACAACGGACTTCAGATCGACGGTAAGATCGATGACGTTTGCTCACCTTATCCGATCGACAAGAAGCTCGAAGCATTCAACTTTAATGTAATCTGCATTGACGGTCACGATTTCGATCAGATCAGAGATGCATTTGCCAAGGCTAAGGAATGCAAGGGAATGCCTACAGCTATTATCATGAAGACAACTAAGGGCAAGGGCGTTTCTTACATGGAAAACCAGGCAGGCTGGCATGGCAAGGCTCCTAACGACGAAGAGTATGAGCAGGCTATGAAAGAGCTTGACGAGCAGTTAGCAAAATTGGAAGCAGAGGTATGATCATGGGAGATATAGTAAAAATCGCTACACGTGAGAGTTATGGTAACGCACTCGCAGAGCTCGGACAGAAGAACCCTAACGTTATCGTTCTTGATGCCGATCTCGCAGGCGCAACAAAGACTTCCACATTCAAGAAGGCATTCCCGGACCGTCATATCGACTGCGGAATCGCAGAGGCAAACATGACAGGTATCGCAGCGGGTCTTTCCACATGCGGCAAGATCCCGTTTGTATCTTCTTTCGCTATGTTTGCAGCAGGCAGAAACTTCGAGCAGGTCAGAAACTCAATTGGTTATCCCCACCTCAACGTTAAGATCGGTGCTACACACGCAGGTATCACAGTAGGTGAGGACGGTGCTTCCCACCAGTGCCTCGAGGATATCGCTCTTATGAGAACAATCCCCGGAATGACAGTTATCGTTCCTTCCGATGATGTTGAGGCTAAGGCTGCTGTTTTCGCAGCTGCTGAGACAGAGGGACCTTTCTACATGAGATTCGGCAGAGCTGCAGTACCGGTAATCAACGATAACCCTGACTACAAGTTCGAAGTAGGCAAGGCAGTTGTCCTTAAGGACGGCACAGACATGGTAATCTTCGCTTGCGGCGTATGCGTAGCTGAGGCTCTCGGCGCAGCAGAAAAACTCGCAGCTGACGGCATCAATGCAGCAGTAGTAAATATCCATACTATCAAGCCTATCGACAAGGATACAGTTATTGAATTCGCAAAGAAGACAAACAGAGTATTCACAGTTGAAGAGCACTCCGTAATCGGAGGACTCGGCAGCGCAGTATGCGATGTATTGTCTGAGAACTATCCTGTTAAGGTTAAGAAGATCGGTGTATATGACAGATTCGGTAAGAGCGGCCCGGCAGGCGCACTCATGAAGGAGTTCCAGCTCGACGCAGAAGGAATCTACAACCAGATCAAGGCTGCGCTCTGATCTCTTTTAAGATTATTATTTATTATTAATAAAATATGGGGCTGATCAAATGATGATCAACCCCATTATTATTTCTATTTAAAATTTTAATACAAGATCACATCTTGTCTGTATCTTCCTGCTTAAAGCTGATGTTGGCGCCAAGCTTTTCGAAGATCCTCTTAAGGAATACGGAAAAGAATAAAGCAAATAAAGAGAAACCCAGGAAGACCATCTGGCTCATAGTAATAGTGGGGAACTGGTAGATAAGGAACGCTAGACCTGCGGAAATTGCTATATACATTATAGTTACAGGCAGATTCGTTAATGCAATGAGCAGAGAGTTCTTGATGATCTGCTTAAATGATTCTTCAAACCAGGCAAGTATAGGGAATGCATAGAATGAAGAAGCAAAGATCACGATTATAAAGAAGAACGGGAAGAAGACCATCCACTGGTAGTTCGCGTCCATCATCGTGCGGATCATGTAGATCTCGAAGCCGAAGAATGCGGAAAGCGCAACGTAAAGCAATAAAAGACCGGTAGCCTTACCGAAATTCTCCTTGAAGCATCTGAAGTAATCCTTTATTACTGACGGATTGTCTCCTGCGAGAATGGCAATCGTTATCCTGTAAAGCGATGTGACGGCTGCTCCTATGGTGAAAACAGGAATACAACTTATCATGAAGATGAAATTCACAAGCAACAGATTGCATATGGTGGTCAGGAACCTGGTTCCTTTACTCTTAGGATCAAAAAAAGAAGAAGCCATATTTAATACCCTTATCCTATATATAATAAACGTACCAATCTTATCACATAACTCTTTGGGCGAGTAGCACTACTGTGATACACTCGAAAACACGGGTTTGCGAACGATTTGCACAAGTGATACCTGATTGGCTTGTAGAATCTGCGAACTAAATGTCAAGAATTTATGCAATTTACCCTCTGCGAAAGCAAAAATTGTACAATATACTCAAAAAAAGCAAAAAATGTATAGTTATGGATAAATTGTAGCAAGAAATGTGGAGAAAGAAATTGTGTTTATGGCTAATATGTACACTGTAGAAGGGCCGAGAGGCCCCGAACAAAATCATTAAGGAGGAAACTTTATGAAAAAGGTTATTGCCAGTGCTCTTTCCGTAGCAATGGTTGCAGCAATTGCAGCTGGTTGTACAACAACACCTACAGATGCTCCGGTTAGCACAGAAGGTTCAGGCAGTGAGACAGCAGCAACATCTGAGGATGTTGAGACTTCTGAGTCTGCAGCTGAAACAGTAGGCGAGGAGACAACAATCGGTACAGGTCCCGAGGTTATCAATTTGTGGACATTCACAAATGAGGTTATCGGCATGGTTAACTACTATGTTGCTAACGTTAACCCTGAGTTCGGTACAAAGTACACAGTTAAGTGCACATACATCAATGGTGCAGAGAACTATCAGCCTGCAGTTGACGCTGCTCTCGTAGCTGGTGGTGATTCCGCTCCTGATCTCTATTGCGCTGAGGCTGATTACATCCTCAAGTACACACAGGGCGATATGTCCAGATTCGCTGCTACTTACAAGTCACTCGGTATCGATGTTGATAAGAAGATTTCTGACGCTCAGATCGCTCAGTACACAGTAGACATCGGTTCTCGTGATGGTGAAGTTGTAGCTCTCGGCTATCAGGCTACTGGTGGTGCTATGATCTACAGAGCTTCTATCGCTGAAGAAGTTTTCGGTTCTGCTGAGCCTGCTGACGTTGAGGCAGTAGTTGGTGCTGGTACAGGCAACTGGGACAAGTTCTGGGAAGCAGCTGCACAGCTCAAGGAAAAGGGCTATTCAGTAGTTTCTGGTTCTGGCGATATGTGGAATGTCTGCAAGAACGCAGGTCAGCCTTGGATCGTTGACGGCGAGCTCACAATCGCTCCTGAGAGAGAGGCTTTCCTTGACATCGCTAAGAAGCTCAAGGACGAGGATCTTTCTAACGATGCACCTGGTTGGGATACAGCTTGGTACAACGACATGATGGGTATCGGTGACAGAGGCGTATTCTGCTTCTTCGGACCTGCTTGGCTTATCAACTACGTTATGGTAAGAGACGGCCAGAAGGCTGAAGGCGAAGGCACATACGGTGACTGGAGAGTCTGCACACCTCCGGTTGGCTTCTTCTGGGGCGGCACATGGCTCATGGGTAGAGACGGCACAGCTCACGCTGAAGCAGTTGCTGAGATCATTGAGTGGGTAACTCTTGATACTTCTGAGACAGGTCTCCAGTATCTCTGGGCTAACGACCTTATGGGTAACGGCGCTAAGGATACAGTTGCTTCTGCAGTAGTTATGGGTAAGTCTGACGGAACACTCGCATTCTGCGGTGGTCAGAACATCTTCCCTACATTCATCGCTGGTAACGCTAACGCTTCTGGTAAGGGTATGACTCAGTATGATGCTACAATCAACACATACTTCACTGATGCTGCTAACCAGTATGCTGAAGGCAACCTCGACAGAGACGCTGCTATCGAGACATTCAAGACGAATGTTGCAGATAACCTCTCTTTCTAATAGCATCTAATATTTAAATGCTGTGGGCGGCAGGGTAGATCGGTATTTACCCTGCCGCTTTTTAAAACAAGAGGAGGCTGATTTTTAATGAGAAACAAAAAACTGGTCAACTACGCAAAATACGGTTACATCTTTTCGATTCCGTTCATTCTTACTTTTTGCGTATTCACACTTTATCCGGTTCTCTACACCTTTGTAATCGGTTTCACTGATTTGAAGGGTGCAGGTAACACGGATTGGCATTTCCTTCCTACAGTAGGAAAGAATTTGTTCGCTAACTTTAAGGATGTTTTGACATCCGGTACTTTCCAGAAGGCATTCAAGAATACTTGGACCATCTGGATCTTAAACTTTATTCCTCAGATTGGTTTCGCGCTTTTGTTTACAGCGTGGTTCACCGACAGAAGATCAAAGGTCAAGGGACAGGGACTTTTCAAGATCTTGTTCTACATGCCGAACATCATCACAGCAGCTACGCTCGCTATCTTGTTCAACGTTATGTTCGGTTATCCGAAGGGACCTGCAAACGATATCCTTATCGGTGTATCCAAGCTCTTTGGCGTTGAGAGAAAAGCATATAACTTCAATGCTAACGAGTGGCCTGTAAAGTTCATTATCGCTTTCGTACAGTTCTATCAGTGGTACGGTCACACGATGGTTAACCTCATTGCAGGTGTTATCGGTATCAGTCCTGAGGTATTCGAAGCTGCCGAGATCGACGGTGCTAACAGAGTTCAGACTTTCTTCTTAGTCACGATCCCTTGTATCCGTCAGATCATGTTGTTCGTTCTCGTAACGTCACTCATCGGTGGTCTCAACATGTTCGATATTCCGCAGTTGTACATTGGTACAAATGCAAACAATGCCGGTCTTACAACGAATATGTATATTCGTAACCAGGCATTCTCAGGTAGTTATTTATACAATAGAGCAGCAGCAGCAAGCGTTATCTTGTTCATCATCATTGTAATTCTGTCTTCTATCCTCTTCTACATCCTCAGAGATAAGGATGAAGCTAAGATCAAGAAGCTTAGAAAGCAAGAGCTTAGAGCTGCAAGGAAAGGTTTATGAGGTGAGAAGATATGAGTGATAATGCTATAAGAACATCTTCCATTAAGAAAAATGATACTTGGCTTAAAGTAGTTATCTACATCGTCGCCATCTTTTTCTCAATCATGACTCTTTTCCCTTTCTTAATGATGCTTGCGAATTGTTTTAAGAGTTCTGACGAGGTTCAGCAGAGTGCACTTACATTCTGGTCAGCTGATCCTTTCGGAAACTTCAAGAAGAACTGGACATTCATCATGAGTAAGGAATTTAAGCCTGCTGTAGGTTTCATGAATTCCTTCATCGTAGCTACATGTTCAACAATACTTAACGTTTACTTCTCTTCACTTACTGCTTATGCTATTTCAGCATATGAGTGGAAGTTCAGAGATGCATTCAACGGTATGATCATGGCAATCATGATGATTCCTGGTACAGTTACCACAATCGGTTTCTATCAGATGGTTTATAAGCTCGGTATGGTTAATAAGCTCTCTATCCTTATTATCCCTTCAATCGCAGCTCCTATGACGGTATTCTTCATGCGACAGTACTTACAGGCGTCGCTTTCAATGGAAATCGTTCAGTCTGCAAGAATTGACGGTGCGGGAGAATTCAGAATCTTTAACCAGATTGTTGTTCCTCTCATGAAACCGGCTATCGCTACACAGGCGATCTTTGCTTACGTAGGTAGCTGGAACAACCTCTTCATGCCTTTGATCCTGTTGACAGATAAGGAAAAGAGAACACTCCCTGTAATGGTATCCTTGCTTACAAACGACAGTTACAGAACTGAGTTCGGTGCTGTTTATGTAGGTCTCTTCATTACAGTACTTCCTCTTATCGTCGTATATGCATTCCTCTCCAGATACATCGTTGAGGGTGTTGCATTGGGCGGTGTCAAGTCATAAGGCTTATACCTTCCGTATTACGGAATTCAGCTTTTAGCTGAGACAATTTACAAAACAATACGCTGCGTCTTTGATCATTTGCCTCCTCAAAGACGCAGCTTTTTTATGCAAAAAAATACCGGCCTTAAATGACCGGTATTATTGTTAGTTATTGATTAGGATAATGATCTTTTCTTGGATCTCCTGATCCTGTTCCTGAATTGGGAAGGGGAGCATCCGTACTGCTTTTTAAAGCAACGGCTGAGTGAAGTCAGATTGTTGAAGCCGCAGGACATTGCGATATCGCTGATCTGAAGATCGGTATCAGCAAGCTGTCTCTCGACTTCTTTAAGCTTTAATGTAGTCTGATAATCGTTGAATGTCATTCCGGTATACTCTTTAAAGAGACGTGCGAAATGGAACTTGGAATAGCCTACGTGTGTAGCAGCTTCATCCATCGAGATGTTTTCGGAACTGTGCATGGCGAGCCATTCAGCGAGTGTCTTGAACTTGATGTAGACCTCACGCTGCTTGTCGTTCTGAATGACTGCAAGGCTATCGGAATAATCCTTCTTCATGAGCATTCCGAATACGTCCATGAGCTTTCCGAATATCGAGATCTCTTTTACCGTAGTAGAGTAGAAGAAGTACAGATCGTTAATTTCCATGAACTTCTCGAAAATAAGACTGTATATATCCGGATGTGTATCCGGTGTAATGAGAAGAGGCTCTTTTATGAGCTTCTGGAACTCACTGTAATCGAAGAAACCCTTGAGGAAATCAACGTTGAAAAGATAGATAAATCTGATGCCTGACTTTGTACCGGCAATCTTATGCAGCATGTCCGGAGGCACAAAGAGGATCTCTTTCTCCTTAAGGATTATCGTTCTGTCATCGAAAATGTAAGTATAAGACTTCTCAATAGGGATGGTAATCTCAAGACAACTGTGTCTGTGGACAGGGTAGTCCTCAGAGCGGTTGTTGTACCAAATACGCATGTTGGAACCGGGAATAAAATCAACTTCCTCAACATCGTTGCTGACGATTCTGCCTGCAAAACTTCCGATAGGCTGCTGATACTTGCCCGGTACTGAATTATCGTTAAACTGCATTAATAATCCCCATTCTTAAAGGTCAATGCTACAATTCTAAATGCTCGGAATACCATTTTCAAGAAGAAATAGCAAAATCTGTAAAATAAAAGCCAAATCCACGACAAGATTTGCTGATGAATCATTTATAATAAACGTAATTAAATATTTTCGACAGGAGAAAACTGCTTATGAACAGAGAACAAGCCGTTAAAAGAGCCGAAGAATTAGTCGCTAAGATGACAGTTGAAGAGGCCGCTTCGCAATTGAGATACGATTCTCCTGCGATCGAAAGACTGGGCATTCCCGAATACAACTGGTGGAACGAGACACTGCATGGTGTAGCAAGAGCCGGCACGGCTACGAGCTTTCCTCAGGCTATCGGACTCGGTGCCACATTCGATACTGAACTCCTTGGTGAAGTAGGCGAAGTCTGCGGCAACGAAGGAAGAGCAAAATATAACGAATACATGGCCCAGAACGACCGTGATATCTATAAGGGACTTACATTCTGGTCACCTAACGTAAACCTTTTCAGAGATCCCAGGTGGGGCAGAGGCCAGGAAACATACGGTGAGGATCCTGTCCTCATTTCCGATCTTGCTGTTCCTTTCATCGAGGGACTTCAGGGTGACGGCGAATACATGAAGACTGCCGCATGTGCAAAGCACTTCGTAGTTCATTCAGGTCCTGAAGCTGTAAGACATCAGTTCAACGCCACATGTAATGATAAAGACTTAAACGAGACTTATCTGCCTGCATTCGAAGCATGCGTAAAGGATGCAAAGGTCGAATCCGTAATGGGTGCTTACAACAGAACAAACGGCGAGCCCTGCTGCGGCCACTCCTACCTCAAGGACATCATCCGTGACAAGTGGGGCTTCAAAGGCCACATCGTTTCAGACTGCTGGGCCATCCGTGACTTCCACGAGCATCACAAGGTAACAAAGACAATCGAAGAGAGCGCTGCTCTCGCGCTTAAGAAGGGATGCGATCTCAACTGCGGATGCACATATATACATCTCATGAGCGCTTACAAGCAGGGTCTCGTAACAGAAGAAGAGATCAGAACAGCTGCAGTAAGACTCTTTACCACAAGATACATTCTTGGCATGTTCGATAAGACAGAATATGACGGACTCAACTATCTTGATGTTGAGACAAAGGAGAATCTCGCAGTTGCCAAGAGAGCATCAGACGAGAGCATCGTTCTCCTCAAGAACGACGGAATCCTTCCTATCGACAAGAACAAGAATAAGGTAATCGCCGTAATCGGCCCTAACGCTGATTCCAGAGCGTGCCTCATCGGCAACTACTACGGAACATCATCCGAGTACATAACGGCCTTAGAGGGCATCAGGAACGCCGCAGGAGACGATACCAGGATCCTCTATACCGAAGGTTGTGACTTAAGCATCCCTAAGCCGGATTTCCTCTCACGCGAATATCACAGGATCGCAGAGGCAAAGGCCATAATGAGCAGAGCAGATCTCGTCGTTCTTGTTATCGGTCTTAACGAGAATCTCGAAGGCGAGGAAGGCGACCAGGGCAACCAGTACAAGTCAGGCGATAAGCCGGATCTTCTTTTCCCTAAGACACAGCGCAAACTCATCGACACTGTTATCGCATCAGGCAAGCCGTTCATTACAGTAGTCATGGCTGGATCTGCAATGGATCTCAGTGTACTTAATGACAAGGCTTCTGCAATTCTCCAGGCATGGTATCCGGGTGCAAGGGGCGGCCAGTCCATCGGTGACATCCTCTTCGGCAAGGTAAATCCTTCCGGCAAGCTTCCGGTCACATTCTATAAGGATACAAACGATCTTCCTGACTTTGAGGATTACTCAATGAAGGGCAGAACATACCGTTATCTTGAGACAGAGCCTCTCTATCCGTTCGGCTACGGCCTCACATACGGCAAGATGGATATCACGGCAGTTGATAAGTCTGGCGATGATCCGAAGAACAACGGCCTTACCATCAAGGCAGACGTCAAAAACACAGGCGATATCACTTCATCCGAAGTCGTTCAGGTCTACATGAAGGCTGATGACATTAATGAAGTCAAGAATACAAGACTTGCCGGATTTGCAAGAATTACTCTTGGAGCAGGTGAGACCGGTTCAGTTGAGATTAAGATTCCTGCAAGCAGATTTACGGTAGTAAATGATGCCGGCGAAAGAATTCCTGCAGAAGGAAAGATCAATTTCTATGTCGGATTCGGCCAGCCTGATGAGCTCACGGAGAAACTTACGGGCAAGAAAGCTTACAATTTCTCAATCTGATAAAAACCTTATAAACAATGGATTTGAAGGCTGTGTAACAATGTTACACAGCCTTGTTTTTATCTTTGCGTGAAGAATGAACAGCATCATTCATGGTCAGAAGATAATTGCAGTATTGATTCATGCTTATACCTTCTCTTTTGGCATTGATGGCAAGAGATTTATGCAAGCTCTTAGGCATTCTTAACTTAAACTGTCCTGAGTATTCTTCAAGTGGAGCTTCTTCAGAAGGTTCTACGATCTCGATTCCATCTTCGAGTGCTGCCATCAGCCACGTCTTTTTTGCATCCTGAGCATTAGCGACTACATCCACAATTCTGTTTCCACAGGTAATACATCCGGGAAGATCGGGAAACCATGCTGTATAGCCGCCCTCTTCAACATCAGGAATTATCTCCATCTTATAAGGAAGAGACATATAGTATTCAATTGTCTTTTTCTTTGTCTTCATTTTCATTCTCACTTTCTATTATCTCTTTAACCATTTCGACATAAACACCTCCTATAACTGAATTATAAGTGGTGTCATATATGGTGTCAATTTGATTAATGGGACAGGATCAATTCCATCCAAATATCAGCCTTACTATCAGATCTCCGAAAAGTGTAGCCGCAGCAAGTCCGTATGCAAGGAAAGGCGCGAGTTTGAGCTTTGATTTGGGACCTGCTTTCTTGCGGATGAGAAGATATATTCCGTAAAGTCCGGCTGCAAAAAGACCTACGGCAACGCCTGCCACAGTGTATTTCCAGCCAAGGTAAAGACCTGCAGCAGCCATAAGCTTGATGTCACCGCCGCCGAATGCGCCTTTGATTATCAACGCCAGTACGAGCATCGGAACTGATACACATACGGCTCCGATCAGATAAGGAACGGCTGTATTAATTGAGAAAGGTTCCGTCACAAAGAATTTCACTACGGCCAGAACGGCTATGAGAATTACAAGAAGATCAGGAACGATACCCGCATTAATGTCTGCTACTGCGCATCCTGTAAGGAGCAGGAGAAACAGGGTGGCAAAAATACCATATGGATTTAAACCGACCACAAAAAGGCCCGCAAAAACAGCAACCGCCGCAAATATATAAAACATTAGCGACGGAATGCTCTTTAGATCTTTTATCAGTTTCGGTGAAGCCTTTGGCGTATCAGTCGTCATAGTAGGCGATACGCTCAAGCTCTTCCATAGTCGTGATGCCTCTTTCAACAAGAGAAATAGCAGCTTTCTTCAGGGTCTGCATGTTCTGGTGCTCGATGGCATACTGTTTCATTTCTTCAGCTTCGGCACCTGCTGTAATGAGCTTTCTCATATGCTTGTCGACAACGAGAACTTCGTGGATGGCAGTACGTCCGAGATAACCTGAACCGTGGCACTGACCGCATCCTACAGCCCTTCTGGCATTCGGAATATCGTGACCTACGAACTCGATCTGTCTTTCTGTAAGAGGCTCGATCCTTGAGCAGTAAGGGCAGACTTTACGCATAAGTCTCTGTGCTACAACGCCGACCAGTGCGGATGAGAGCATGTAAGGCTCTGCACCGATATCGACGAGTCTTACGATAGTTGAAGCTGCATCGTTGGTGTGCAGTGTGGACAATACCAAGTGACCGGTAACAGCCGCTCTGATCGAGATGGAAGCTGTCTCGGCATCACGCGTCTCACCGACCATGATTACGTCAGGGTCCTGACGCATGAGGGCACGGAGACCGACTTCGAATGTAAGACCTGCAGTAGGGTGGACCTGTACCTGGTTAAGCCTGGGCAGGTTCTTCTCGACAGGGTCTTCGATGGTACTGATATTGATAGGCTTCTGAGATAATGACTCAAGAGCCATGTAAAGCGTTGTGGACTTACCTGAACCCGTAGGACCTGTGATGTAGATGAGGCCGTTAGGGGACATGAGCATGTTAACGAACTTGTTGTAAGAGTCTTGGTCCATACCGAATGTTGTGTTGTTATCGATGTGGACAGCAGAAACGATAAGTCTCATAACGACCTTCTCGCCAAATACTGTAGGGATAACGTTAACACGGACGTTGATGATCTGTCCCTGGATTCTTACACGGAAGTGACCGTCCTGAGGGATACGGCGCTCAGCGATATCCATCTCGCCCATGATCTTGATTCTTGCAACGAGTGAATCCTGAACGTTTTTCTGCAGCTGGATATAGTCGATGAGAGTACCGTCGATACGCATTCTTACGACTACGTTTGTCTCGAAAGGTTCGATGTGGATATCGGAAGCGTTATCCTGGAAAGCCTTGTCGAGAAGGGAGTTAACGAGATTGATGATAGGAGCATCGTCAGCACCTGCGCTGGTGTCGATGACGAGCTCGTCGATGTTCATGCCTGCAGTATTGGCATTAGCATTCTCGGCAGCCATCTGTGCCTTGATGCCGGCATACTGATAGTCGATCGCATTCTTGAGAACATGCTCCTGAGCGATAACAGTTCTTACGGGCAAACCGACCGTCTGTCTGATATCCTCAATGGCATAGAGGTTAAGAGGGTCGTTAACGGCCAGAATGATCTCACCGTTTTCCTGACCTATTGGGAGCATTACATACTGCTCGGCCATCTGTTTCGGAACGAGCTTAACTACTTCAGGATCTATCGTATAAGAGTTAAGATCGATAAGCTGCATATCAAGTCTGTTGGCAAGTGCGGAGAGCATCTGCTCTTCGGTAACATAGCCCATCTCAATGAGAACCTGGCCGATTCTCTTGCCTTCAGACTGTTTCTGAATACCTAAGGCTTCTTTCAACTGATCTTCGGTGATATATCCGTTCTGGACCAGAAGATCGCCTATACGAATCTTGGAATTATCTGCCATAAATTATTCCTCCACTCCGGCAACTGCATCTGTTACAGCTGACTCATAATCGGCGACATCCGCCATATAAAGATTGACATCGATACGAAGTCTTACTTTTCCGGAATCTACGAGTTTTACATTGCCGGTTACGGGATCGACCTGTTCAACCGGATCAACCTTATCCCATTCAAAACTTGTGATACGTACTGCGGGCTTTGTACAGAGGTCATCGATCAATGCCTGGCATGCAGACTTTGATCCTGTTATTGTGAGTGAGATACCGACACACTGAACACCGGATGATTTCGTGGAAGAAGCATTTCTTCTTGCGTTGTCATAAGTAGTTAAAAGAGTATCTGCACCCGCAGTAGAAGAAACAGTAGAGGAATCATTTTCTTCAGCAATAGTGGAATAAAGATAAGGTTTTTCTTCTACAGCTTCATCAGGCATGCTGATGCTGAGGCTTTCAGCAAAAAGGCCTGACTGCAAAACGTATGAAGTAACCATACGGTCAATCTCTGAACTGTCCATGATCTCATAGTAATCTTTAGTGGATTCATTCAGGTCATCAACTGCTTTTCCATAGAGTTCTTCCGCGCTTGTGAGATATATGAGCTTGTTTCTATACTCTTCCTGTGTGAGCTCAGCCGCTTCGATCTTCTCGTTGGTATTCATCATTGATGTAACCGTAGGCCTGATAAGGAACCATGCGATTGCAAATATCAATGCAGCGAAAAGAACGATAGCAATTGTTTTCTTATCTTTATTGTTGAGATTGGTCTGTAATGCCATATCAGTTCACCTCCTCTTCAGCAGGTTCATTGCCTGCAAGAGTACACACAACGTTGATCTGCCAACGTGTTTCATCAGAATTTAACGCGTAACCTGTATAATCAACGTTCTCGAAAATATCCATGGACATAAGATCTGCTATGAACATATTGATGTCTTCAACTTCAGGAGAAGAAGCGGTGATGCTGAAAACGCCTGTAGATGCACTGTATGAGTTAAACTCAACGGATACATCGTGCTTCTTGGACGCTTCCAGGATTCTGTTGTTGATTGAAGAATCGGGAATAGGGTAGGAGTCCAGATCCTTACGGAGAAGGTCAGCGCCTCCCTGAATCTCGCCCATCTCTGCCATGTTATCGTACATCGCATCGTATTCTGCAATCCGCTCTTTGGTGCTTTGATTATTGATATAACTCTCAATATCCTTGAGCTCCGATTCCTTTTTGAACTTGAGTGCATAGCACACACCATATGCGATCAAAACAGCAACCAGAATTAAGATGAAAGGAACGATGAGCTTTGACATAAAGCCCTGCTCTTTCTTTTTCTTGCTTGCTTCTTTGGTGTTCTTAAGTATCGGAAGTCTCTCATCAATCCTTCTGAGACCTGCGATCGGGTATACAAAGAAGGGGAACTGGGCCTGGTCATTGGCATTAAGAGATGTTCCCTGAGGCGGCTGTGCCATAGAGATATCAGCAGTACTGTCGATGTTGAGGATATCATTTGCAAGCTGATTTACCTGTGAGAAGGTAAGACCTGAGAAAAGAATATCCTTTACTGTTTCTGTAAGGTGCTGTGCTGAAATAAACTGTCTGATGGATGAGATCGATGCATAGATCTCTCGTGCAAACTCAGGTGTTCCGGGCTGACCGAATACACGTGAAGTTGAATCGTAGTAGTATTTACCTTCTGCGAAGAAGATGGTAACAAGTGACTTACCGTCAAGGATCATGTAAAGGATAGTCTTGCCTGTAGCCTGTTTGGTGAAATACTCGGTAGCAAGCTGAACGCCGTTATGGATTCCATTTATCTTAAGTCCTGCTTTATTAAAGATATCAACATACTTATTAACGAAATCAATTTCTGCTGTCTCATAAACAACACGCTGTGTTTTTGATTTTGCATCTTTTCCGACTACATACCAGCCTGTGACGGGATTCTGGAATCTGCCGTATTCAGAATCGTGTGTCTCACGCTCGATGAATTCAGAAGTCTTCTTGTCAGCAATAAGAGGTGCATCAACTCTGTTAGCTCTTAGCTGAGGGCTGTTGATGATGAGAGTAACCTCTGATTTGGAGGGAAGCTTGTTCGCCTGCCAAGCGAGTTTAAGGGCCTCGATCAATCTGTCCTGGTCCATGACGACACCGTTAAGTACGGCGCCTTCCGGGAGTGGAGAAGATATCAGCTTTGATACTCTGACACCATCACCGGCAGCAGAACCTGATGCGATCTGGATGTTGGTATTCGACAGAAATACTACTTCAGACATGTGCTTTATTTCCTTTCGTTAACTTACCGTATTTAAGATCCGGCACCGATCGTCTGATAAGACTGGTATATCGGCTGAATGATTGAGATCATGATGAAGCCTACAGCTACAGCCATGACAACGATCATTACCGGTTCAATGTATGACGTCAGTTTAAGCAGCGCCTGCTTTGAATAGAAGTCGAGATCATCTGCTACGGATTCGAGCATGTTGCCGAGCATACCTGTCTCTTCACCGACCTTGATAGTAGCAGAGAGCTTAGAAACGAATCCGTTGACGTCCATAAGTGCAGCCGATAAAGGCATACCGCCGGATACTTTTCTTTCTACTTCTACAAACTGATCTTCGATATATTTGTTACCGATCGTACTCTTGGCAATCTCGATACAGCTGTGGATCGGAATACCTGAAGAGTAGAGGGAACTCATTGTTCGTGCGAATCTTGCGGAATAAATGACCTTAGTAAGTTTGCCCCACTTGCCCATTACCTTAATGTGGTCGATCGTAAGTCTGATAGCAGGGATCTTTACGATCATCTTTCCAAAGATAATTGCTAAAACCACTACTATAAGAATTATGTACCACTTATTGGCAACAAAATCCGATATAGCCATAAGTATTCTTGTAGGAAGAGGAAGTTTGGGTAATGTCGCGAAAATCTCATCGAACTGGGGAAGTACATAGCCGAAAAGGATGGCTACGACGAGAACAATCAAAACACCAAGGATCTTAGGATATGTAAGTGAATTCTTTGCTGTCTGTTCAAGCTGTGCTTCGCTTGTGTATTGCTCTGCAAGACGAAGGCATGTTGTATCAAGAGTACCTGAAGTTTCAGCAGCCCTGATCATGAAAATGAGAAGAGGCGGGAATGCCGGTTCCAGTTCTTCCATAACATACGAAAGGGCGACACCCTGAACGATACGGTCACGGAGTCTTAAGTATAACTGTCTCTCATAATCAGAGATAGATTCGTCATTTGCGATGATCTCGATAGCTTTAACGAGAATTACACCTGACTTGATAAGAGTACCGAGCTGGCGGCAGAAATCAGCCAGCTTCGTCTTCTTGAGCGGTTTCAATGACATCTGCTTCTGGATGGGTTTAGCCTCCAAAAGAAGAAGTCCCGACTCATGGAAACGCTTCTGCAGATCTGTCTCGTCAAAGGCATCAGCCTTTCCCTTAACGATCTTGCCTTTACTATCCTGTGCCTGATATCTGTATTCCGGCATAATCTGGCGTCCTTTCCTTAAGTCTTATTATTATTGAGCCTCATATTTAATCAGCTCGAAAGAGTAATACACCTTAAAGTCTCCTTCGATACCTGACTGCATGCCTTCAGCAAGTCCTGTATCTGTATAAACTACACGGTAAAGTCCGGTGCGGTATTCAAAACTTATCGGTCCGTTTCCCTTGTCATCCCACTCATAGAGAGTAACAGTTCCATCACGTTGTGAGATGCTGGCTATCTTCTCAGCAGCTCCCTTGGCAAGTCCCGTGCTGCTGTTAGGATCATAGATAGAGGACATATCACCATAGTATTCTGTGCCGACTGCACGCAGTGCTTTACGGACATCGCGGGCCTCTTTATAAGCCTGTCTGGCTCCGGAATCGATAGCAAACCACAAGGTAAGAAAAGCTAACAGAATAAAAATGACCAATGTAATCACACTGATCCTAAAGACATCTCTGAAGGTTCCGCGCCTGTAAAACTGCGTGCCTTCAACTTGTACCGGGTTGGAATTGCTGTCCGACACTTGGGGCACCCTCCTGATAAGTTAAAATAATTTTATCACGAGAAAAATATTAAAGACAGTTAATATAATAAATTGTTACAGCATAGTAATAGTTTCTTAACCAATAATGAATTCAGGCGTTTCCGAACATACGAAAAATTACAAAATCTTCCTTTGTGAACAAAGGAAGATCGACGTTTTTAGGCATTGTTGTGCGTTCTAGGAACCAACTGTTCGAAAACGTGAATAGTGTAACATTGTTACACTGACGCAGTTGATCATTTTGTTTGCGTTTTTTACAAAAGCACCATATACCTGAAACAAAACATTAACATAACATTATTTGAATATTGGCACTCCAAATCCTATAATTTAATAAAAATTATTTGCTATAACTGTCTTCGTTCACAAGATAAGGAGTAAGGATGGCAAGGGTGAATACTACAAGAAGGATTAATCTAGTAAGAAGTGGCAAGAGACACCACGGCTTTACTTTGGTTGAACTTATCGTAGTTCTTGCAATAATAGCAATCGTTTCGGCTGTTGGTGTTGTTTCTATTTTTAGTTACATCAAAAAATCTAATTTTGAGCAGAATTGTCAAAATGCTGTTTCAGTGTATCAGGCTACTCAAAACGCTCTTTCACTTAAAACTGCTAACGGTACGCAGGATTCCTGGACACGTAAGCTTGTAGAAATGAAGTGCTCCTCGGATCAGATGGCTGCTTTCGAGAAAGATCTTGATAAAGACAACGAATCAAACACAATGAAGTTATCGCTTACTTTTAATCCTAATTCTCCTACTGAATCAGAAGATGCATATCTCTATAATCTTTTAAGCAGCCAGTTTTATGATAAGACTATTTTTAATGGTACTTTGGCTGTTGAACTTGATGTAGTAGCAACTTACTCAAAAGGATATATCTATTATACAGCCGGGGTATCATCTGCTTTCTATTGCAAGCAGAATGACAGTGAAACGGGTTGGAGTTCTGATTGTATTGGTGATGCTCAGGATGGGCTTCCACAGAGAGAACCTTATTCTTACAGACGTGATACGAGCCTTGTCGGTTGGTTTGACGGTACAGCTGATTCCGTAACCGGTCCTGATGGTGTTTGTCCTGTTAAGATTCCGCCGACCCTCATCAATGATCTTGATGGCCATATTCTGGCTGATTCTACAGATGAAGGTTATCTGGTTAATCTCCGTAATGGAGAAACTTTAGATGTATCCTGGGCAATTTTCGATACTGATGGTGAGATACGTGAATTTCATGAAGAGAAGAATCTGAAATTTACTCTGATATCAGAAGGTACCAATTCCGGGAATGCAGAAACTTATAGCAATATTGTGCTCAGTATTGATCACGATACTCTAGAGAATTTTATAAACTATAAAGTTAAAAATTTGGAGCCGACGATTGTTCATGAGTGTGTAAACAATAAAACGAATATCACACGATATGAGAGAACTGCTCTCATAGATGTTAAAACTGGTGATGGAAGAACCTTACAGTTCCCGTTGACGATCTCCAAAGTGCTTGGTGATGATCGTGTCGGTTGTCCTGATCGTAAGGTTGGATATTACGAATACAGATTATCATTGGACTGCATGGTTATTCGTTCCGATGAAGGAAAAATAGCTAATTCACGCTTCAATGGTGAAAGATTGTTTGGTACTACACCTCGCAATATCAGTGCAACTTTTTCTTGTACATTCAATCGTTATATTGAAAAGGATAAAACACCACAACAAAAAAATGTTTCTGATATGAAAGCAGCCAGAGCAATTGATGATCCTGTGTACTTTACAGGTGTGTCAAGAGTAAATGGCAGCACTACCTATTGCTATGTTGTAAAAGGCGGTGAGGCTAGATATGATGAGGCTGATAATTCAGAAGCAGGCACTACCGGTAAGTGTGTAGTAAATACTGCTTTCGGTGACCTGAAATATGATGACAGTGTTGGCGGAACAAGTTGGACTTCACAAGGCGGAGATGCAGTCATTACTTCATTCAGACACCTATATAATATTCGCTGGATTCAAAGCGGAACTGTTAATTACAGAATCGTTCGCGATTTGGACTGGTATACCCAGAAAAACGAACTGTTAACCGTTAGCGACGTCAAAGTGTTCAAGTGTTCTAGCGGTGAATTTGGAACGCCTGCTTCAATTACCAATGCTAACAACGATGATTCTTCAACATTAAAAATTGTTTCTTTCCCTGCAATACACGAATTAAGAGCAGGACAGACGTTAACATCTATGTCTAAAGCTGACGGAAAGAAATTCTCTATTAACAATCTTCAGATGAGAACTGCTTCGTTCGTTAATGATACCGATGAAGGTTACGGAATGATCTGTAAGAACAGTGGAACGATTTTTAATATTTATACTAATAACTTTAATATGGTGCTTTCTCCTGTTTCGGATATGGAACCAAGTGATTATGACTTGATTTCCGCAACTGAGGTCACCATAGCCACAGAGTCAACTAGTTGTCTTAATAATTCTTATTATATTGGTGGCCTCGTTGGTCTTAACGAAGGAAACATTGGCAATAGTGATGCTGATGCTGATGATAATGAGAATGTCATTATGATGAGCAATCCTATCATTATGGCTAGCCCTAAGAAAAACAATTACTGGCTGTCGAGCACTTACCCTGGTGTGGGCGGAATTATCGGAAAGAATGCTAAAGATATCAACGGAATCTTAGAAATCAGCGGTAAATTCGTTGTCGTAGGTAACGGCAGCGTAGGTGGCGCTATTGCTTATTCCAATTCTGATATCGGCGCAAGGATAGTCGTTGATGGCAAACCGAATGGCAGCAGTCAGTTTACTTTGCCGGTTGAATTAACCACCGAATCAGATAAACCCCTTTCTTGTGTTATCGCTGGTACAAATCATGTTGGTGGTGCCATTGGTTTTATGGAATCATGCAGTTTGACTCGCGACGTGTCTGAGGTTTCTGTTTTATCTTATGATCCTACTACTGGCAGAGTGGAATATTCTGATCATGGTAGTAATGCATATCAGATATATGTCAATCTCCCTGATAATTCTTTGATCCTTGAAATGGACGAAGGAACAAGTGGTGTTGATGTAGGCGGCGCAATTGGTTATATGTACCAGTGCGGTGGCGAGTATATGAGTGTTTATGTCGAGAATTCAGGCAATATTCTCATAAGGAATAAGAATTCGAATTTAAATGAAGTAGGCGGCGCTATTGGTTATGATAACGGCAGTATTGTTGCAAAGTCTTTCTTGACAGTTATCAATGGTGACGGAGCAGTTGGTTCATTCCTTGATGATAATGTTGAAAAGCCTCAGCCTCAGAATAATATTGAATACTGTGGTGGTGCATATGGTCTTTTAGAGAATGTTTCTGGACGTACTATTTATTTGGATGTTACTAATAATGGCACTCAAATCTCAGCCATCAGTAATAGTAACGGAACCGATCAGGGTTCAGGTGGCGCTATCGGAGTGCTGAAGAATGGCAATGTAAGTCTGATTGCTAATGTTGTAAACAACGAAGATACAAAGATTGTTTACTATAGTGATAATTATTCGAGCAAGAATAATGGCGCCGGTGGTGCAATTGGAGCTGTACAGAATAACGATCAGAGTTATTTGGTAAATGATTCTCATGTATTTGTTGAGAATAATGGTTATATCTATGCCAACTATAATGTTGGTGGTGTTGTTGGTGTAATGGGTATTAACCATGGCGGTTTATATGCTTACAATAACGGCGCTACGATCAAAGGAAATTATTGTGTCGGTGGTGCAGTCGGATGGAGTAAGGCTAAAACTGACGGAAGTATTCAGTCAATATTATCTGGTGCTACAGTAAGTGGTGCTGAATTTATTGGTGGTGCGATAGGCCGAAACCCGAATTTACAGGGTGGAAACATTACAACCAAGGTTTATGGTGCATCGACTGTCAGAGGAACAGGTTCTGTTGTTGGTGGTGTATGCGGTGATGTAAGCATGCAGGGAGATGGCAGAGGCCATTTAGAGTTGAATGGTAACAAATCAAAACTTACAGTTGCTGCAGGCGGAAAAGGCGTTGGTGGTGTAGCAGGTGTTTTGAGAGCAAATGATATAGTTAATTACGCAACGGTGAAAGCTGTAGATGTTGTTTTAGACGTAAGCGGTAGTGAATCTGTCGGCGGTGCCATAGGAAGACTCAGAACGACTTCTTGGTCAGGTGGTGCTGATGCTAATGCCAAAACCGAGGATCTTGTTGCCGGGACGAGCAATAAGACTGCCAGGGATATCATGGTTAGTGTTGACGTTGTTCTTCCACATCCTTCCAGAATTGTAGCTCGTGGTCCTAATGTCGGTGGCGCAATAGGTTTTGTGCATACAAATAACGATAAGAATAATCTCGTTAGATTTGGCGGTTATGTTAGTGTAAGAACTGAATCAGGATCATCTGATGACAGTGCTTACATTCGTGGCACATATAATGTTGGCGGAGCAATAGGCCATTTTGGAAGCATAATTCCTGATAAGGTTGACGATAATTCAAAGATCAGTGTTGATTTTACTGATTCTGCTATAACTATTGAAGCTGTTGTGGAATCCGCAAGCGATGCTGCAAATCTAGGTGGTGCTGTAGGATTCTTTGATAATGATGGTTATGGAAATGAGAACTGTGAATACGTTATAGATGCAGAACTTGGAAGTTCTTTTATATCGACTAAGGGATCATATGTAGGAGGAGCCATTGGACATAATAAAATGAATAATGGCTGTATTACGGTATCTTCTAGTGGAACTATTACGGGAAATGACTGTGTTGCAGGTGGCATTGGATTCAATGAGTTCAGAGTAACATCAGTAGATGCTACCTTTGGTAATAATGATGGTGCTGTAATTTACGGTACAGGAAATTATGTAGGAGGAGCAGTAGGCAAAAACCTGAGAAGAGTCGGTGAAGTATCCGTAGAATTGTATGGCGGTTCAGTAATTTCCGGAGGCTATTTTGATGACAATGACACTTTGCAAAATGGTGAATGCATCGGAGGGGCTCTGGGCTACAGCGAGAGCGAATTGTCTTCTGTGACTGTAGTAATCTCTGGCGATTCTATTGTTGATGGTGGTGTTAATATCGGTGGAGCAATTGGACACTTGTCATCTAACTCGAGCTTTGATGTTAGTGTTGGTTCTGTTTCTGTTACTATCGAGAACGATAATGCTATAAGTGGTTATAGTAAGCTTGGTGGTGCTATAGGACGTGTTTCGGGTACAAAGCAAATCACAATAGATAATGTTTCTGTTGAAATGAATGCCGGATATCCTATTAAGCAAGGTGATAGCCCATATTCTGATGCTTGTATCGGCGGTGTTATAGGTCTTCACAACAAGGGTACTGTTAATAATATTACCTTGAGTGGTACTGGCGGCTGGATTAATACTATGACCGACAGTAAAAACAGCAGTGCTCCTTACAGATCTTATGATAATGGATTGTTGATTACAGGTAAGGGTGAGTATTTAGGCGGTATCATTGGTAAAGCTGGAGGCAGCAATGATACCGGAGATCCGCAGACTAATTCCAAGTTGGTAAATATTTCTGCTACAGGTCCTGCAATTTGCGTAGTCTCGTCTGATAACTCCAGGTATATTGGTGGCTGGATCGGTGGCTGCTATTCAACTATCGGTGGTGCAGATACCAATAACAAGATATCTTATGATGTAAATACAGTTAAAGTCGTTTTCAGTAAAGCCGAGTTTATTGGCGGCGTTTTCGGTACTTATAATCGCGCATCTACATACACGAATACATATATGAAAATGACAATAGGTTTTTCTGAAGCTATTATTTCCGGTCGCGCAGCTGTCGGAGGTGCTTTCGGAGAACTCAGCGGTGTTCAGTTGAATGGCAGAATTGATATGACTCTGGAAAACGGAACCAGGATCGGAGATTTCAGAGGAGATCTCGGAGACGGTACTGATGAAGAAATTGACGTTGAAGGTTGTTATTGTGTTGAAGCTGGTGGTATTGCCGGAAGATATTCAATTATGAGCGGTCAGAAAACGAACGGAAAGATAAGTCTTACTATCAGTGACGATGAAGAGTTAAGCATGATCTTTGCTGGAAGCGATGATTATACCGGCATTAAAGATTATGCTGATAATCCTATGAAGGCTGAGACAGCCGGTGTAGGTGGTGTCTTCGGAAGAGTCAAAGCCTATGGAAACAATAGCGGCAACACAATAGGTGATGGAAATTGTACTTATGATTCTGCTACTAAGGAGTTGGAAGCTTACGCATATTTGATCAGCTCATCACGGAATGTTGCAGTATTTGCTTATGCATCTAATGCTGGCGGTTTCGTTGGATACTTACCTAACGGAACAATAAAAGGCTGTTTTTCAACAGCTGTTGTAAAGGCTGAAGGACAGAACGCTTGTGCCGGTGGGTTTGTTGGCAGAATGGATAAAGGATACATAGGTAACTCTTTCTGTGGTGGACATACTGTAGGCGGACAGTACATTCCACTTTATGAGAATATTGTCGGAAAGAATTATGTAGGTGGCTTTGTAGGTTATATCGGTGCGGATGTTACGACTATTTATCAATGCTATTCAACTGCTTCCGTAAGAGGAGAGAATTATGTCGGTGGATTTGCAGGATACATTAACGGTAAAAAATCAAAACTGATCGATCAGGTTTATTGCACCGGTTATGTTTTTGCTGTCACTAGTGATGATGACACTGAAGTCCGTTACTATGGTTCCTTTGCCGGATATGTTATCGATGCCAGTGATGCTCCTTTCAACAATTCGAAGGTTGTTGAGGCGATCAATAAAGACAAAAGAATAGTTGGTAATATTGAAACAACGATCGGATCAGGAAAACTGATGTTGGCTAAATGGAATGGTTCAGGAAATAATTATATTAGAATCAATGCTTCTTCTATTTACCATAAAACTGCCTTTGACTCTGTTTTGCAGAGTGAAGATGTCAAATTCCCGCTCAGAACTTTCGTCTCTGTTCAGGTAAATGGTAAATGGGAAGGTATCCACTACGGAGACTGGCCTATTATTCCTAAGGAGCAGCCGGAGTATATTCTCACACAAGCTGATGTTGATTTCGCTGATGGTGCCGCAACTGTGTTCAGTGGTTCCTTGGTAGAGCCTGAAGTAGTGGTTACCAAGGGTGGCGTAGAGCTTGAACAGGGAACAAACTACAGCGTTGTTTATTGGAGAAACAATAAGATTGGTAAGGCTACGGTTATTATAGTAGGAACAGATCCGTATTACGGCACTGTAACCAAGGACTTTGATATTACGTCGGCAGATATTAATTCTTCTGAGTTTACAATCGATGTTGCTACTGATCTGCCATATAACAACAATGAAGAAATCAAACCTGATATAACAATCACTTATAAACATAAAGGCATAGTTACTACGCTTGTTGAGGGTAAGGACTATACACTTGCATTCGAGAATAATACAGAGCCCGGACAGGCAACAGTAAAGATTACAGGTATAGGAAACTATGTCGGCGAGGTGGAAAAAGAATTTACCATTCTACCTTTGTATACCGTTAACTTTGAAGCCGGCGGAGAAACCGTATATGTTCCTCAAAGGATTGTTAAGAACGGTGTGGTTGAACGTCCTGCTGATCCTACTTTGACGGGACACATTTTCATAGATTGGTATAAGGATGAAGGATTAACAGAAAAGTATAATTTTGCTGACCCTGTTTTATGTGATACTACTATCTATGCTAAATGGACAAAAGAAAAATATGAAGTAACCTTTGTAGTCAATGGTGGTATTCCTGTTGATGCTCAGACAGTTGAGTACAATGATTGTTTGGACACTTCAAAGATTAACGAACAGGAGAAGACTGATTGCACATTTGTCGGTTGGTATTCTGACGAGGAATGTACGAAGGAATTTGATCTTAATACACCTATTACCGGTGCGATGACTCTCTATGCTTTGTGGAAGGATAAGCCGCTTGTAACATATACAGGCAGTGATATTCCTTCCGAAAGGATAGAATACAATTCTTGTGTCACAAAACCAGAGAATCCCACGAAGGAGCACTTTACATTTGCGGGCTGGTATCAGGAAGCCGGTTTTGAGAATGAGTTTGATTTCTCTGTGCCTGTCACAGAGGATGTTGAGATCTTTGCCAAGTGGATAGCAAATCCTATCGTTTACATTCACCTTGATACTGATAATATCAATGAGCAAGAAGTCGCTTACGAATATGATTTGAATGATATGAATCTGGATGAACCTGACAAAGCGGGCGGATACAGATTTGTTGGTTGGTTCGCTAATGAAGAATGTACTGTGAATTTCGATTTTGATAAGAAGGTAACAGAGGACGTACATATTTATGCTAAATGGATTAAAACGTATACCATTACTGTACATCTGGGTGATGGAGAGAACAAAGAAATAACGGTTGATCAAGGCGAAAGATTTGACTACAAGCCGACAAAAGATGGCTATGTTTTAGCCGGCTGGTTTACCGATGAGGCTCATAAGAACCCTATAGATATTTATAGTATTATTATCGATGATGACTATACGATCTTTGCTAAATGGGACAAAGCATGGAATGTTACTGTGGTAATAAGCGAAGATGAAGAGGAAATTATAGCTGTTGCTGAAGGAAAGAGATTGGAATACACACCGGAAAGAGAAGGGTATTCGTTCCAGGGGTGGTATGAGGATGATCAGTTAAGTGTTCCTATCGATATGTCCACAATTGATATTTATAGGGATTATAAGATTTATGCAAAGTGGGAAGAGGAATAATAACTGAGCGGCCACACAAGATTAAGTGTTATTTGGAGATTGCTGGATATGAAGCTGAAACGAAAAACAAAACTGAATAAAAGATTGATTTCCGTTTTGCAGAAGAATAACGGCGCCAGCCTTGTTCTTGTAGCGATAATTGCAGTAATTATCGTTGCCGGTGTTGTGGTTTTGCGTATTTCAACAAGTGCTCTTCTTGCTTCTGCTGATAAGCAGATGAATCAGGATAGGGCATATATGATTGCAGTGAGTTTGGGTGATTCAATTGACAAAGCAATCAAGAACGATAAGATATCTGATCCTCATATCCTCAACGGATTTGATGATTCAGCAAACCTCAGTAATGCGATTCCTGATTCCGAAGTGAAGGTTAGAGTTGAAGATCATCCATCCGGAATGGATGTGTACACTGTAATAACTGTAAGTTCACGTGTTGCTGATGCTGAATACGAGTACAAACTTACTTATATTCAGTCCGGTTCTGTTTATGTGAGGCAGTATTAAAATGAAAAAGTTTGTCAGCAGAATTACCCACGTTTTGAATAATAAAAAGGGAGAAACTATTGTCGAGGTAGTAGTTGCTTTTGCATTGCTTGCAATTATGCTTTTAATTTTTTCTCAGGGCCTGGCTTCTGCAACAAGAACTGAAATGTATGCTTCTGAAAACAGAAAAAAAGCTGATGAATCTATGAATGCTTTACAGGAAAAACTTGCTACGACAAAGCCTGAGGGTGGCGCACCTATTATCAGTCCTAAAGATCCTCAAAAACCTGATGAGCCAGGCAAAGTCTTGCCGATAAAAAGATATATATATACGATCGATGATGAAACCGATTATGTTGTTTATGAATTCGGATAAAAGCCAGGTGTATTATGCGTAGAAGAATATACAAGACAAAAAAAGCTATAACACTTATTGAGCTTGTAGTGGCAATGGCATTGATAGCAATATTTGCCGTTGCTTGTGTTTCGCTGATCCTTCCTATCTCCGTAATCTATACACATAATAATGATTTGGCAAAGGCTCAGCTGGTGGCAGATAATGTTGCGGCTTCGCTCAGAGCTGCATGTACAGGGAATGATGTTGAGAGTGCTGGTGATGTTTGGATTGCATCAAGCGGCTATGAATTGATCGAAGAAAGTGATTCGATTTCTTCATTGCCTAGCGGTAAAGTGCTTATTATAAGGAAATCTCCTGAATACTGCATTTCAATTGCTTCAAATTACGAGATTAATGGTACTTTGTATGGCTTAGTTAAGGCAAATGATACGTCGGATGATGCAACATATTCTATTGAAACAGGAGCAGGCGGACTATATTCACGTGCAATCTACAGAATGTTTCCTGGCGATGATCCTGCTGCAGAAACTGTCGCTTCTGGCGTAGGTCGTGTGCATTACGGTTATTTTGCTTCCGGCACGAACGTGAATAGTTTTGTTTTTCCTAATGCTTATTATGATTTTACAGATCCGTTAACTAATACGGCTTATGATATATACACTATAGATCTGAACTTTTCAGACCTTACATATGATGTTGTTACAGGTGCACCTGCATATGTTAATTGTCTTATCACTGTCAACTCTGATAATGGCGTAGCATACAGCCGTACAATAGCTTTGCATTTATCATAAACGGCATTTTTTTAGTGTAAATTGCCTCCTATTTACAATTCGTTCGTAAAAGACCCTTCCGTTAACATGTCGTTTGCAAAACACGTCTTTTTTTGATTCCGTTAAACAAATTGTTACCCACCAGTGAATTGTGGCGCAAATGTGTTGAAGTCTGATTTTGAATGGTTTATAGTAAGACCATCAAGCAAGTCAAACACATTTGACAAATTACAAACAAACTCACTTAAGGGTGAAAAGACGAAGGAGGTCACAAAATGAAAAAAGTTGGTAAGTCATCAAAGAAGGGTTTCACATTAGTTGAGCTCATCGTAGTTCTCGTCATCCTCGCAGTACTCGCAGCTATGCTCGTTCCTGCACTCGTTGGATACATCGACAGAGCTAAGAAGGAAAAGGAATATCAGGCAGCTTCCACAGTTTATGCAGCAGTTCAGGCACTCGCTACAGAGACATACGGTAAGGACGGAAAATTAACTGTAGCAGATGCAAAGAGCACATTCACTCGTGAACAGGTAAAAGAGCTTACTGGTGTAACTGTAAATGACGTTCAGTATAGTGTTAAGGGCAGTTCAACAAAAATTGATGAATATACAATTAACTATATTGCTATTCAGTTTAATGCTAATGAAGATTATTATCAGTATGTAGCTGGTGGTGAATGGTCAACAATAAAAACACCTGCTTTGCCTGATGGAGTTTCTGGTACAATCGCACAGATGCCTGAAAAGACAACAACAACTACAGGTGGCTAATTAAAACTTAGTTAATACTAAATAGTTTTCATCAAGACCGGGTTCGAAAGAGCCCGGTTTTCTTTTTTTGTCTTTTTGCAACTGGTATCACAGTGTATAATCAAAATCAGAAATAACCTTTAAGGAGATCCTGCCCTTGATTCTTTCGTACCCTTTATTCGATATGCCCGTGATAGGCATTTATTTCATTGTTTTGTCTTTTGTGTTTGGCGCGATTTTTGCAAGTTTCATTACTTGTACGGCATGGCGTGTTGTTCGCGGTGAGGACTGGATGCTGGGTCACAGCCACTGCGATACTTGCGGGCATGAGCTTTCAACTGCAGATCTTTTCCCGGTCATTTCATATATTGCTTTGAAGGGTAAGTGCAGATACTGCGGATCTAAGGTACCGCCGAGAGATCTTATTTTCGAGATAATATTGGGACTTCTTTTCGCTGGGACACTGGCACTTCACGGTGCGATCGATGCAATTGTAATTGCCACTTTGGTTCTTGAAGTGCTTCTGCTGGGACTTTCGTTGGCAGACTGGGATTCGGGTGTTATCCCGAACGGATTCCTTGCCGCTATCCTGGTCGTATGGATCATGACTGTAGGATTCATGCCGGACATAAGAGAATATGCTATAGAAGGTCTTATTGCTTCTGCATGCGTGGGTCTTGTCATGGTGCTGGTTACGGCTGTTATCGGCAAGATTAAGAAGACCAAGATGAATTACGGTCCTGTCAAGCTTGCCATGTGCCTGATGCTTTTCCTGCACATTAAGGGTGCCTGCATTGCTGTAGGTATCGGCGTTGTTCTTGGAATCGTTTTCGCGCTTGTCTGCAAGTCAAAGAAGAGAAAGATCGCTTTGGCGCCGGCTATCTCGATAAGTGTTGTAGTAGCAATGCTTTTAAAGGATGCATTAAGCTTTGTAATGTAATGCCGGTTTATTGAAATCTAAAGAGAGTTCCGGTTGATAAGGTGAGAGAACTTGCAGGTAACAGATCTGCCTAATTTCAAGGGGTTTGACTTATCCGCATACCGAGTTTGAAATCCACGCGAAGAGAGGGGGGATAAAGATGTCTGAGATTAAAGTTAAGGAAGGCGAGTCCCTTGACAGTGCACTTCGCAGATTTAAGCGTTCTTGCGCAAAGTCAGGCGTACTTGCAGAAGTTCGTAAGAGAGAACATTACGAGAAGCCTTCTGTAAAGAGAAAGAAGAAGTCTGAAGCAGCTCGCAAGAGAAAGCATTAATAAGACTTGACAAGGCCGCCTTTCGGGGCGGTCTTTTTTTGCAACAGTTTCCGGATCTCATCTGTATAGAAAGTATAAAAAGCAGGGAGGCGGAGTATGAGCAGAAGATCTTTTCCTATAGGCCGTATACTGATTGCAGGCATTGAGCTTTTCGCATTGATATTATTTAACGTGTTCGGCTATTTTGCTCTTAAGGCTCCTGCCAAGACTGATCCTTACGATCTGTTTGCTCAAAGGGAACGTGAATTTGACAGATATCCGGTATTCAGCGGAACTGTTACCGAAATCGAAAGTTGCGATGTGATGGGTGAGATCGTAGCCGCTCAGGAAGCGGGATGGCAGCCGGATGACCCGAATTACAAGAAGACAGATTCAGTTGCGATAGGCCCTGATGAGATCGGTGCTGCTCACATAAAGGTTTCAGGCTTATCCGGTTCCAAATGGTTTAATGCAGGTTACGGCACCTATGTTTACGGCGATGCAGCGGACGGATGCGGCGGTATTACTATATCCAAAGGACAGCACATTAATATCGTTTACGATAATGCTGACACAGATCAATACACAAGAGCTTTAGCTGTAAAAGGCAATGCCGGCACGGTTATGTCCGGATATATAGTCTGCTTCCTTGTACCAAGTATCATTATCTTTGTATTTACAATTCTTTTGATGAATGCTGTTGTTAAAAGAAAGACTGACGAAAAAACACGTGGAGGCGGCGTGATCGCGCTCTCTGTCGTGATGATCGTGTTGTCTGTTCTGTTCGTTGCCGGTTTTTATTCGTATTTGAAGCGAGCAAGGGCTACCAGGTCGACCATAAGGGCGCACGCACCTGTCATATATATTTACGACGAAAGTGACGAATACATTAATCTGCAGCTTGAGCTTAACGGCGAGCTTACATGCACGTATCCTGAATATGATCCGGAAGAAGGATGGACTGTTAATGCTTCTCCGGACGGCACTATGACTGACTTGAACGGAGATACTTACCGCTTCCTTTTCTGGGAGGCGGATCTCGACATGGATTACGATCTCAGATACGGATACTGCGTGAAGGGCAGCGACACCGAAGCGTTCCTTGAAGATGCTCTGGCCACATTAGGTCTTAATGAGACTGAAGCTTCTGATTTTATGGGGTTCTGGCTGCCTTTGATGGAGAACAATCCTTACAACGTAATTACTTTCCAGACCACTGCTTATATGGATGCGGCAGAGCTTGTCCTTGATAAGGAGCCTGACGTCGAGATCCGTGTAAATATGCTCTGGTATGCTTCAGATGAATTTGTCGATATTGAGCCTCAGGAGCTTAACGGACTTAATCCTTCTTTGAACGAGAGGCATGGCCTTGTCGTATCTGAGTGGGGAGGAGAAGTCATCACCAAACCCTGAACCATATCTTATATTGCTCCCATAAACCCGCAAAGATTGTCCTCATAATATGGGGGCAATCTTTGTAAACTTCGCTTTATTCGGCTATAATAAAGCCAATAAAGATAAAGTTGAGATTAGTTATATGTTATTGACCGGTAAGAACTGGCGCTTATCGGCATCCCAAAAAGTAGAGGATGCTGATACGCTCCTTAATGTTTTGCTTAAGAATCGCGGTATAACCGAAGGCCAATCAGTAGAACAGTTTTTGTCTGAAGATGACGGTATCTGGCATGATCCGTTTCTTTATAATGACATGCATAAGGCTGTCGACATCATTAATGATACGATCGACAGGCACGGCAAGGTCCTCGTTTACGGCGATTACGACTGTGACGGCGTTACAGCCACATCGATCCTCGTCAGGTATTTCAGAAGCCATCAGGTAAATGTGCAGTACATAGTGCCGCACAGGAGTGAACACGGCTACGGACTTACCGAGAAGATAATGGACAAGGTCATTGAGAAGAAGCCTGACCTGGTCATTACCGTTGACTGCGGCGTTACCAATATCGATACGGTGCAGGAACTCAAAAGCCGCGGAATACAGGTTATCGTAACCGACCACCACAATGTAAAGGACGAATTGCCGCCGGCAGACTGCGTTATCTGCGCCAAGAGGCCTGACAACACATACCCTTTCATTGACCTGTGCGGTGCGGGCGTTGCCTTAAAGCTCGTTGAGGCGCTGGGCAAAGACGGCAGGCATAAGGTCACAGGCAACATCTGGCGCCAGGCTGTAGAGCTTGCAGGACTTGCCACGATCGCTGACCTGGTATCCGTTACAAACGAGAACAGAACGATCATAAAGCGTGCATTTAAGAGCATGCAGAAGCCTTCAAATGTCGGCGTGGGCGTCATGAACGACATGCTTTTGGCTCCCGGCAAGACTTTGGACGAGACATTCATATCCTTTAACTTCGTGCCGCGCATCAATGCTGCAGGAAGACTATACGATTCGGCAGATGCTTTAAAGCTCTTCCTCGAGAATAATCCTACGGAGGCAAAGCTTGCGGCACAGGACCTTACACGCCAGAACGATGAGCGTAAGGAGATCGAAGCAAAGGTTTTCGATGAGGCAAGAGCACAGCTTGAGAACCCCGCAAGACCTGACAGATGGTCACTGACAAATACATGCGGCCCCATTGTCGTATACGGCAAGGACTGGCACCAGGGCGTGCTCGGGATCGTTGCAGGCAAGCTCTCACAGTTCTACGGAAGATCTGCTCTCGTATTTACTGACGATGCTACAGAACCGGGATGCGCAAAGGGTTCGGGACGCGCATTCGGCGACTTCGACCTTTATGAATGCCTTGAGAGAATATCTGATAAGCTCGTTAATTTCGGAGGGCATAAGAAGGCTGCAGGTCTTCTCGTAAGAAAGAACGAGATGGGCACCTTCATGGAGGCTTTGGAAACTGAGGCCGCAAAGATCTATGAAGAGAAGGGCCAGTCAGGCGAAGAATCGGAAGAAGACCTGATCAACGCCGAGTGCGAGATCGCGCCCTGCGGACTTACATTTGAGGCCTACCGTGAAGTTTGCAAACTCCGTCCGTTCGGTATCGGTAACCCTAAGCCGATATTCATTACAAACGGACTTATAATCACGAACATCGCCCAGATGAGCGGCGGCGCCCACATCAGGCTCGATCTGACTGATCCGTCTGGAAAGGCATCCGTCTCTGCCGTAGGATTCGGAATGGGCGATTACTTCAATATCTTAAGAGCAGGCGATAAGATCGACATCGCTTATACGCTTAATGAGTATTGCTACAGGGGTGAGACTTCTTTGAGCCTCCACCTTGAGGACATAAGACCTGAATACGGTAGCGGATTCATGTGGCAGAAGGCTGAGATCGCTGAAAAGCTTTATACGAGCGGACTTGCAATGGACCAGATCGTTAAGATGGCTCCGGGCGAGAATATTGAGAGCTCCATGAGACCTACTGCCGAGCAGTATGGTGTCTGCTACAAGGCGATCGAACGCTTCGGCGGTACGGCGATGTCCACGGCAGATATCAGACTTCTTGCAAGATTAGTGTCTAACAATTATGATGTATCGGTAACTCCGTTCCAGGTAAAAAGATGCCTTGAGGTTTTCGCTGACTGCAATCTGATAAGGCTCAGAACGATCACACCCACGAGGGTATGCTTCAACATCCTGGCAACGGGCAATAAAGTAAAACTCAGTGAATCTGAGGTCTATAGGAGAATACAAGGTGAATAAGGGTAAGAATGACAAGGCATTTAATCCCGTTACTGAAGAAGAGGTGCAGGCTGAGGCCGAGCGCGCCTATCTTGAGGACGACAGCCAGAAGCCCGATATTCCCCAGGATCTTCAGGAAAGATTCAATAAGATAATCTCCATATACGACGATTACGCGCGTGCCGCAAAACTCGAAGAGAAAGATATCGAAGAGGACAACGAGAAGATGGAGAAGGCCTTCATCTTTGCTTATAAGGCACACCGCAACCAGAGACGTAAGACGGGCGAGCCTTACATCATTCACCCTGTTTCAGTTGCCCTCATTCTTGCTGATCTTAAGGTAGACTCAGCTACGATCCAGGCAGCGCTCCTTCACGATACGATCGAAGATACCATAGTTGACGATGCGATGGTCACCGAGAAGTTCGGTCCTGTCGTATGCAGCCTCGTTGACGGCGTTACAAAGCTCAACTTAAGCCTCGATAACGTTGTCTATAACTCCAAGCAGGACATCCAGGCATCCAACGTGCGCAAGATGTTCATCGCGCTTACGGACGATATCAGAGTCATATTCATCAAGCTCGCAGACCGTCTGCACAACATGAGGACTTTGAAGTCCATGAGTCCTGAAAAGCAGATCGAAAAGGCCCAGGAAACGCTTGATATCTATGTTCCTTTCGCAGGCAGATTCGGTATTTATAAGATCAAGTGGGAGCTAGAGGACCTGTGTCTTCGTTATCTGCATCCGGACGATTACTATGAGCTCGTAAAGCTCGTTAACGGCAACCGCGCGCAGAGAGAAGATTTCATGGAAGACGTTGTCTCCGAGATCCGTGCAAAGCTTGAGGAGAACGGCATTGTCCATTACGACATTGAAGGCCGTCCGAAGCATTTCTACAGCATCTATAAGAAGATGCACGAGAAGGGTAAGACGATCGACGAGATCTATGACCTTTTCGCGTGCAGGATAATCGTAGACGAAGTCATTGAATGCTATCAGGTACTTGGTATCATCCACGAGATGTACCAGCACGTTCCGGGCCGCTTCAAGGACTATATCGCGATGCCGAAGGAGAACAAATACCAGTCCATCCACACGACTGTAGTAAGCCACACGGGCACGCCTTTCGAAGTGCAGATCAGGACATTTGCGATGCACCAGATCGCAGAGTTCGGTATCGCTGCCCACTGGCACTACAAAGAGACCGGTAATTCCCAGGAATTCAAGGCTGACAGATACGATACGAAGATCAACGAGATGAGACAGATCATCGATTCGCAGAACGAGCTCACCGACTCCGGCGAGTTCATGGAAGCGTTCAAGATGAACATCGCGCCGGACGAGATCTTCGTATACACACCGAAGCACGAAGTAATCAAGCTGCCGAAGGGTTCATGCCCGATCGACTTCGCATATGCGATCCACTCAGGTATCGGCAACCACATGCACGGTGCCAAGGTCAACGGACGTATCGTTCCTTTGTCCTATGAACTTAAGAACAGCGACATAGTTGAGATACAGTCTTCATCCAAGCTCGTTAAGGGCCCTTCACGTGACTGGGTATCGATCGCACGTACGGCTAACGCTAAATCCAAGATCAATTCCTGGTTCAAGCGTGAAGCGCGTGCAGACAATATCGCAACAGGCCGTGAACTCCTTACAAACGAGATCACGCGTAACGGCTTCGATCCCGCAAAGCTCCTGATGCACAAATCCATTGAGATCATTCTGAAGAGAAATAACTTCCAGTCTTTAGATGACATGTTCGCTGCTCTGGGATACGGATCTATCAGCGTAAGCAAAGTATTCTCACGTCTCCGTGACGACTATATCAGGAATATTCCGGAAGAAGAGCGCCGTGCTTTAGGCTACCGCGTTACTGCGGACGGTAACGTCGCATACAGCCCGAATGAGCTCCCTATAGAACTTGGCAAGGCTGACCAGACACGTAATGTCAAAGGCGCGAAAAGCAAGCCGGCTGAGACCTCCAAGCAGGTTCTCGATTACGATGTCTCCAAGATCAACGCTCTTAATGTCGATCCTCATCAGACGGCCGCTCCCGGCACGCCGAAGGGCAACGAAGCGATTGCTGCTGCGGCTGCTGCAAAGCCTTCAAGGGGCGCCAAAACTGATTCGGCAAGACGTGCGCAGAGCAACGATGCAGTTGTAGTCAACGGACTTGATTCTCTTGTTACGCATATCTCTAAGTGCTGCCACCCTGTATTCGGTGACGAGATCATAGGTTATGTCACACAGGAGAAGGGCGTAGGCATCCACAAGGTATCCTGCAAGAACATCCAGAACATAATCAAGAACCGCGGTAATTCCGACAGGGATGAGCAGAGATATCAGCGTCTTGTCGAAGTAACGTGGCTTTCAAAGGCGAAGTATTCAAGCTACGACGTTCAGCTTGTTGTCGTTGCCATGGACAGAAACGGCCTGCTTATTGACGTTCTCGATAAGATCAGTGAAGAGAAGATCAACATCGTCAAGCTCAATACGGTCGTAGACGGCCCTGAGGCAAGGATTTTCGTAACCATTAACATATCAGGCAGAGAGCAGCTTGACCGTACATGCGAGAGGATTCTGCGCGTAAAAGATGTTGTTGATGTCATAAGGAACTAAGGCTTTAATAGGCTGTCAGGTAGGTCATTGTGTTGCAATGACCTATTTTTCGCGTTATAATTATAACGAATACGATATAAATATAACGAATAAGGAGGTTTTGGATATGGTAGCTAACGAGAATAGACATAATGCAAGGACAGGAAACGAGATAATCGATGATTTCATCAAGATCAGAAAGTCCAGACACCTGTCGCAGACTGAGATTGCAAGGAAATCAGGCCTTCATCAGGCTGCAATCGGAAGGATAGAGAATAAGAGTACTGAGCCCAGGATTGAGACTCTTCTTAAGATGCTTAATACAATGGGCTTGACGCTTGCGATAGTTCCTGAGTATTTTAAGCCTGAATATGCGGTAAATCTTGAGATAAGCGAAGTTTTGGAAACGCTTAAGATGGAGAACCGGGAGAGGGTAAAGGTCTATGCTGAAGGATTACGCGAGGAAGAACTGAGGCGGAAGAAGGAAGCATTTGATGAATTAATGAAACTTTGCAGACCGATTGATATCGGGGATGACTACAAGGCAATTCTTGAAGAGGAGTTAATCCGCAAGCATGGAGGCATTGATCGCAAGTATGAAGGTACTGATTGATACAAACATAATGATAGATGCTCTCACTAACAGGGATGGCAGATCAGGCTTTTCAGCTACGGTTATCGACCTTTGCGCAAAACAAGTTATTGACGGATATGTTGCGCTTCACTCTATTAGCAATATGTATTACATTCTGCGAAAGCAGTATTCAGATGCTGAAAGACGTACTATTTTGAAGCGGTACAATGAGATTTTAAAAGTGGCAGAAGTGGGTAATGATGTTGTAGACACAGCAATAAACAATACTGCAATCTCCGATTACGAAGATGCACTTCAATATGCCTGTGCTGAAACAGTTGGGGCGGACTATATAGTCACACGCAACATAAAAGATTATGAGAAGGCTGAGATCAGAGCCATTTCGCCTGAAGAACTTTTAAAGCTATTGGCGTAAAGGGTAAGTTTTTACCTGTCTCCGTAGTACGTGTCATCGTCAAAACCGCCGACATAGCTGATGTTGAAGATGATCATCGGTCTCTTTCCGGATTTTGAATTTACAAAGCTCTTTATCTGTTCTCTGAAGTTGCGCTTCTGAAGGAAGGCTTCGATACTGCCTGCCTTGTTGCTTGCCTGCTTTAAGAGATCGTCAACCTTATCGGAGATAAGTTCATAAAGCACGTCGATGTTTTCCTCGTCATCAAAGCAGCCGATCGAGTTGATCGCAGGGGAGCATGCGAGATCACCCGTATCTTCGTTGACCGTAATGGCGATCGCAAGGCATCCGTCTTCACTTAAGTGGATTCTGTCCGTAAGCACTCTGTCATCTGCATCTACAGTGCCTGTACCGTCAATGAGTACGGGTGCTGCAGGAACGTGATCCGTGATCTTTGCTTCGTCTTCGGTAAGCTCGAGTACGGCACCGTTTTCGAGGATCGAGATATTGCCTTCATTCATGCCGAGTCCTTCTGCCATCTCTTTGTGGAGGCAGAGCATGCGGTATTCACCGTGAACCGGAATGAAGAACTTGGGCTTGATGAGGGTATGGAGCATCATTAGCTCATCCCTGTAAGCATGGCCTGATACATGAACGTCTGCAAGGGACTGGTAGATAACGTGAGCGCCTTTCTTGTAGAGCTCGTTGATGACTCTGTAGATAGGCTTCTCGTTGCCCGGGATCGGGTCAGCGGAGATGATTACCGTATCGCCCTTGGTGATATCTACCGAACGGTGTGATGAGTAAGCCATACGTGTGAGGGCGCTCATCGGCTCAGCCTGTGAACCGGTCGTGAGAACGACGATCTGGTTGTCGGGATAGTTGTCGATCGCATCGATGTCGATAAGCGTGTCGGGCTTGATGTCGATATATCCCAAAGTGTTTGCGATATTGAATACCTGGACCATCGAACGTCCTGAAAGGCAGACGTGGCGGCCGTATTTTTCAGCTGCCGTGATGATCTGCTGCATGCGGTGAACGTGCGATGAGAATGTGGCTACGATGATGCGGCCTTCCGCTTTTCTGAAGTAGTGGGAGAATGCCTCGCCGACGTGCTTTTCGGAGGGCGAAAAACCTTCGATCTCAACGTTCGTGCTCTCGCACATGAACATCAGGACGCCTTCTTTTCCGAGCTCGCCCAGGCGCTGGAGATTGATGGTCTTGCCGTTGATCGGAGTGTAGTCGATCTTGAAGTCGCCGGAGTGGACGATGCGTCCTACGGGAGTGTTGATGCAGAGCGCATATGAATCCGCGATGGAGTGGTTAACTCTGATGAATTCAGCAGAGAATGAGTTGCCGAGGCGGATGATGTCGCCGTTCTTGCAGGTTGAGAGCTTGATGCCTTCGAAAGGCACGTTCTTATCCTGAAGCTTGAGCTTGATGAGTTCTATTGCCATCGTGCCGCCGAAAACAGGGCACTTGAACTCTCTTAAGAAATAGGGGAGAGAGCCGATGTGATCCTCATGTCCGTGTGTGATAAGGATGCCTCTGAGCTTTTCCTTGTTGCGTCTGATATAAGTGAAATCCGGGATGACGCAGTCAACGCCGGGCATGTTCTCTTCAGGGAAGCTCATGCCGCAGTCTACGATGATGATGTCGTTATTGTATTCGAAGGCGGTCATGTTCTTGCCGATCTCTCCGATACCGCCCAGCGGAATGATCTTTACCGGATTGGTAATCTTATACTTGGGGTCTTTAAAGCTGTGTCTTTTTGAATTACTGCTCATAATTGTTCCTTCTATAAAAGCGCAAATACTTCTCTTTTTGAGAGAAGCATCCGTGCGTAGTTTTTACTGTTTCTTACTGGGCGTAGACTGTGCGTGTGCAGGTGTGGTGTGAGCCTGTCTCGCCGTCGTCTGCGTAGATGTCGATGTGGTAACCCTTAACACCGGGGCCCCTGTCTTCAACGGTGTAATATCCGTCTCCGCCCAAAGGATCGTTCTCAATGTAGATTACCGTACCTGCAGGATAGATGGACCAGTCAGCTGCGCATGTGCGGCCTTCGGTACATGTTGTTCCTGTTGCTGTGCTTGAGTTGTATGTGCCGTCTCCGTTGGACTGGGGACCGTAGAATGTGATCGTGCATGAGTTTCCGTTGCCGGAAGGTGTGTCATGTACTTCTTCGGTAGTTGTTGTGACTTCTACCTCTTCTTCCGTAGTCTCTTCCTCAGTCTGTTTTGTAGTTGGCTTGGATGTTGTAGTCGTTGTAGCAGAGGGTTTCTTCTCTGATACATATTCCTTGCTTACATAGTTGCCGTTATATGTCTTGTACCAGCCGTTTGAAGTCTCGGCGATAACGTCGATCTGATCGCCTGCGTTGAGACCCTTTACTACATCGTAATCGGTACCGGGGCCCGATCTTACGTTGATTGCGGTAGTTGCATATACGGTAATATAAAGTTCGCTTTCAGTATAATTCTTTGTGGTCTCTGCAGCAGTTGCTTCAGTTGTCTCTTCTGTTGTGTCAGGTTCTTCTGACGTCTCGGCTGTTTCAGATGTTTCTGCTGAATTTGCAGTGCCTGAAGGAACCGTAACCACAGCAGAAGGATTTGTTTCTGCCGGTGCGGAAGAACCTGAAGGCTCGGTGACTGCTATGGTGGTAGTCTCTACTATATCTGTCTCGCCGGGGTAAAGAACTGTCGTTTCCGTCGTCTCTGAAGGCTGGGCCTGGGCGGAAGTGGAATTAAGTGCCGTATCAACGGAGAACATGGCAATGGAGCAAGCCGTAATGACTACTCCGCAGTTCACCGCCGAGATGATCTTGGCGCGTGTGATGTTATAAAACTCTTTTACTCCAACAAGCTTCAAAAACCTTAGTTCTCCTTATGTTTATTGCGTTCTATCTGAGCGCATAAATACAAGATTATTATATCATACATATGTTTTTGGCCATCCTAAGTGAAAAAGTGGGTATTTTTGAAGGACTTTTTACTGCTTTGTTTTGCAATATGCCCAAGAATATAGGGCTGCCCTATACCGCTAATCTCATTTTGAGTAAAGCGTTTTTCGAAATATGTAAATCGAATGTAACAGATCTGCAAGGTATGTAATTTTATATGCGTCTATAATCTAGACACCGCGAGGGAAAAATTTGTGAGGGGGGAGAGCAAATGTCGTTGGGACGTGTCCGTAAACCGGCCAGAAGAGAAAGCTACGGTACGACAGAGCGCGATATCGAGAAAAAGCGCGCAAGAACCTACATAATATGCGCCCTGATCCTCATAATCTGCGGTATTCTGGACGTCGTGTTCATCTTAGGGATCTTAAATACTTAATTGGGTTAAATACTTTATGGGAAGGATGTCGCAAGGCATCCTTTCTCATTTTTCTTGGAGACGTGACTCCGTCGAGTACGCGAGGAACGAAGCGTGCGAGACAATAAACCACCCGCTATGCGGGTGCGCGACAGAAGTTATACAAAGAAGTCACCTTTCCCTATAATCGAGGTGTTCAAGCCGAGATTATAGAAAGGAAAGGTGACGAAATGGCAAGCGCCAATAACAGTTTAGCTCACACAAAATGGATGTGTAAATATCACATAGTGTTCACGCCGAAATACAGGAGAAAGATAATCTTTAACCAGTATAAGGA
>CADAIP010000022.1 GCA_902787975.1 Oscillospiraceae bacterium | reverse complement strand
TTTTTGGGTACGTAAAATCTCGAAAACCTTACCGCTGAAGAGCGTATCTTTACGTACCTATTTGAAGAAAACTGCGTTTAGGTACGTAATCGCATCGCGCTCGAGGTCAATTTACTTACTAAAATCGAAAAACTCAATTTTGGTAAGTAAAATCCTGAGAAGTAACGTCATGAAAGCGTGTGTTTTACTTACTAGAATCGAAAAACTTGATTTTGGTAAGTAAAATCCTGAGAAGTAACGCCATGAAAGCGCGTGTTTTACTTACTAGAATCGAAAAACATGATTTTGGTAAGTAAAATTCCGAGAAGCAACGTCATAAAAGCGCGCATTTTACTTACTAGAATCGAAAAACTTGATTTTGGTAAGTAAAATTCCAACTGAAATTCACTCTTGAGAGAATATTTTACTTACCAGAATTCAAAAACTCATTTTTAGTAAGTAAAAAGGTTGCCTCATTCGAGACAACCTTTCAAAGATTTAATCAAAAACCGGAGCGGTGCCGACATTGCACAGCACGTTCATGCCTTTGTACATCTTGATGTGCTGGATGCCGACGTATTCTTCGGTGTCGGATACTTCGATGACATGGATGTAAAGTGTGTACTTATCACCATCTTCAGTTACTATCGTGTACTTGTATTCTGTAGCATGCGTTCCGTTTTCAACAGAAATACTCATAGGTTCGAACGTGACGTCCTTTACATCACCTTTGATGTAGTCGCAGATCTCTTCTGCGTCTTCATATTCGAGCGGTTCTCCCGAGTAGCTTTCTTTAGAAAACAATTCGTAAAGTGCATCAGCATCGTTGTCATTCAATGCGGACTGTATGTGTGAAGTCATGGCTGCAATCTGGGCAGTATCAGCTGATGAGCTGCTGATGAGGCCTGCCGTGACCGCAAACATTCCGAATGTGAAGCCGACTGATATGCCGCCGATGAGCATAATTCCTCCGCCTACGATTCCGCCGATCCTTCTTTTACCTTTGACGGTACTGATAATGGATAAAACGAGAAGCAAAACGCCGCCCGCGAAAAGAAGAAGTCCGACGGCTCCGCCGATAATTCCGACCAGCATAACAGATTGTTGTGAAACCATATAAAATATCCCCCTTGTGTTATTCCACACAAGAGTATAACAGAGTTTTACTTATAGGGTATTTATTATCGCGTTTGTCATGCTCCCGGTAGCAATTATCTTTTGCAGCATTTGTCATGCGCCCGGTAGCAATTATCTTCTGCCGCGTCTGTCGTGCTCTCTGTAGTAATCGCTCTTGTCCTTGTACATCATGGAGTCAATCTCGTTTACGATTCCTGATGTTTTTTCGGTGTGCGGATCAAAGATCCTTCCGCCGATAGCAGCAGAGAGTTTATAGGGCTTTCCGGATGACTCGTTATATTCGTCGAGTTTTCGATGGATGCGGTCTTTGTAATCGTCAATCGTGACGGGTTTGAATACAGGGATCAGGATGATGTATTCGTCGCCTGCAAATCTGATGACGAGGCCTTCGGAACCGATGGCTTCCATGAGGGCTTTCGCAAAAGTGATGAGGGCCTGGTCACCTTCTTCGTGTGAGTATGTATCGTTGATGGATTTGAAATCGTTTAAGTCGAGCATCATGGCGATGAGCTTTTCGTTGCGCCTGTAATGACGGCGTTTTAAGATCTTGTCGAGCTCGTAACGGTTATAAACGCCGGTGAGTTTGTCGATGTAGATGCATTCGTTCTGAAGAGCGATAGTGATGGCGGCAAACGCGACTGCAAAGCTGATCGGCAAAAGTGAGATGCCGTATATCTTCATTTGGACGATGTTACCGACGATGACAGGTGCAAGGAACTCCATAACAGGGAAGTAACGGAGTGAAGGGTTCCTCAGTTTTGCGATCATGTAGTAAGTGTAGCCGTAGAAGACCAGCACGAATCCCAGTACTACGAACAGGATGTAGTAATCGCCTCTGTGGTATACGTTGTTTTCGTCAATCTCGAAAACGATAGGCTCAAACAGATTGACGATGAGAAGTACCATCTCGACGACGCTCAAGACCCAGAAGAGGATCATGTGAAGTCCTTTGGTCTTGCGGTCGATATGGAGCAGTATCAGGTAGATGATTCCGATGCCGACGATCAGGTTATACAGATAAAGATATGTATCGCCGACCATGAGGATGGCGCGGTAGCCGGGGCCGGGCATGCCGTCGCACTGGAAGACGTAGATGTCTGCAACGCAGTTGAACATGGAGACGGCAAGGAGAGCCATCATGAGGCGGCTCTCAAGTTTACGGCCCGGCAGACTCCAACCTCTCGTTACCATAATGATGACGAGGATCGCTATGCCGACCAGATCGGTAACATAAACGGATTGCATGTTTATTGCAGTTTCCATAATCTGTTATCACCTTAAAGATCTTGCCCCTGAGTTCTTATTTAGATTATATCTATTCAAGTTTAAATTAGATTTTTATGCTGTAAACAAAATAAAAACTTATAGACGGATTTGGTAAACGGCGGCCCGTAATGTGGCGCTATTATGTCTGGTGAATATCAAATACCAATTTTTCGCCATCAAATACGGCGTAGTAAACGTTGACCATCTTTATGTAATCTTTTTCAAACTGTTTGCATGAATACCAGGGTCCTTCACCGAGTGATGAATCATCGACTTCGCCGAATTCGAATTCGGGCGCATCAGTTTCTTCCCACTCATAAGCTGCCATCAGTCTTTCTGCTTCGTCGTCAGTTAAATAGATGATGCCTCTGTATTCATACTCTGTAGGTCCGATGGAAAAACCGCCCCAGTCAGCGTACACTTCCTCAATGTCGAAATCGTCGTACTCTTTGATATCAGGGAAATAGCGTTCGATAACTTTGTCGGTTTTAACGGGGTTAATGACTATCTTGGCCTCTCTCTGGCCGCGGTCTGCAGTGTCACGGTCTGTTGTGTCACGTCCTGTGCGGTCACGTGAATCTCTTGAGCGTGTGCATGAAGAAAGCATTGATGCCGAAGCTACGAAAACGAGTGCAACGGCAATGCCCTTTAATATAATGCCTGTTCTTTTCATGATTCCTATCTATCCTTTCTAGAATTATCCCGACCACATAATATATTATTTTGCTGAATAGTTAACTGTAACGCGGCTTACTGCCACGATATTGCCTGTATTTCTTAATATAATTGATGCGGTTTTCCGAAAGAGTATCCGAAGTTTTTTCTCAGAGCTTGAGTTCTTTATAAAGTTCCGGATAGCCTTCTCTTAAGGCAATGTTGAACTGACCTCTGATGATGCCGATCTGGGTGAGATAGATGCCTAAGAAGATAATTGCGACGATTCCGAGGTATCCTAAGATCCAGCCTAATAAATGTTCCTGCACTTCCAACGGGTTGCTGTATAGTATATAGCCGAAAAGACCGCCTATGAAAACAGCCATTATAGCTACAAAGATTATCATGAACTTAAATTCCTTCTTCTGTGATGCCTTGAGATTGGCGCTTAGTTCCCTCAGATTCTTCTCAGGGAATTTTCCGGTTGAGATCGCATCCTGAACGTTGTTGTTTAATGTCTTGAAACTTATTACTGCCATTTCCATTACCCCGCAGATTTTTTTCGAACACCGACATTATAACGTATACGCCTGTGTTGTTGGATATTGGTGTTTTTATCTGTTATGCTAAATATATCACACTAATTCAGGGGGATTTATCATGGGAAAGCGCATTAAGTTTTTGTCTGTGCTGCTTGCCGGCGCAATACTCATTTCGTTCTGCTCATGCTCCAGGAAACCCAAGGGACCTGGCGTGCTTGAGACCGACCTTCCTTCCAAGCCTGAGAGGCCGTACGGTGAGACCGTTATTCCGGTTCCGACAGAGACAGAACCCACCGATCCTACAGAGACTGATCCGGCACCGACAACGACGGCGACTACTCCGACCGTTAATAACGGCGGCGTATATGAGATGACGGTTAACGATATAATGCTCATTTCTGAACTCTGTATCGGCATGCCTGTTGATGCGGCAACCGAGTTCCTTATTACCGTCTACGGAATCACAGACTACTTGGCCAGTGATTCAAACATCGGTGATTACGGCGATCCCATGGAGCGTTTCTTAAGAAATCTCGATGTTGATCTCGTCGTTGAAGGCGTTACCTTCAAGAGCATCGGAATTCACAGCACGACTGACGGATATGTCGGAAGCGTCGATTACACGATGCGTAAGACAGCTATTTTCGATACCAACGAAGCTTTCGACAGCAAGGGCGCTTACGATACTCTTTATCCCGAATTCGTGAAGGCATTTGGTGATCCTTCTGACGATTATTCTGCTAGCTGGGTAGACTTCGATGAGAGCGGAATGAATGGCTGGAGATATGGCGATGATTGCTGGATCTCAATCTTCTGGGGCGTAAGCTGCCAGGGCGTAAAAGGTAACGACCAGCTCGTTATCGGCTTTGACTGCGACGACCCTTACAACTATGCAGTTACAGATCCCGGTCCTTCGACTCAGGGCACAGTGCCGACTGCAACAAGAGGCGGCGATTATGATAGCGAGATCTCCCAGGTTTATGACATGATGGACGGAACGATGGGTCTCGACAAAGGTATGGCTCAAGGTGTTATCCAGGGTTACTTCGGTATTAATCTTGGCACTCCAGACGTTCGCGACGGTGAATATGACGGACAGAAGACCTACTCATACAATGCCAATGTAACCATCTGCGGCATAGACTTCAATGTGATTGAGATCAGTACAAATTCATGGGGCGCCGTATATCACATTAGTTTTATCAATAACATTGAATCCGGAGACGCGATTCACGAGTATGTTCTTGCCATGACAGAAGAGGTCAATTCGATCTTCGGAGACCCCACAATGGATTATCCTCTCACAGACGATAACTCGACCATCGAGTTTTACGATCACGATCTTGATCCAAATATCGTAGTCTCCGTCGGAGGTTACTACACGCCAAATTACAACAGCCTCTGGTTCTCACTCGATGATTATGATCTGGATTGATAATTGAATTAATGATTCCGCAAAGGCGTCTTGGCTCGGCTGAGGCGCCTTTATATTTGGGGCATGCGCGGGGTTCTGTAACTGTTGCCCCGAAAAAATGCCCAACAATTACAGAAATCCGCATTTTTCTGTAATTGTTGCCGAAAAAAAGATAAACAGTTACTGAATCATCTCCTTAGCCGATTTGCTTACTTTCGTTGGGGGGGAAAAATCACTTTACCTTATACTTCACCTGCACGAAACACGTATCGCTGCCGGCCTGGGCGGGAATTAGCAGTATGTAGTCTGCCGGCGGAAGATCGCCATATGGTACGAGAAAGTAGTCTTCACTTGTTATCTCGTGTCTTATTACTGAGCAATTGTAAGAAAGCGTGCCTATGGTATAGCCGTCAAAGCACGGATCGTTCGGTATCGAATAATATGCATCATTGATTTCTATAGCCAGATAACCGCTGCTCGAAAACTTCCAGTCTTTGTCACTGTAGTTATCGAATTCGACCGTTACGCTTTTGCCTTTTTCATTTTCGTATTCTCTTACGACTTTAGCTTTTACGTTGTCAGGGGCCTTCATCATCTCGGGCTGCACGGTCCGCATAAGGCTCTCGTCCCATTTGTCATATGCCATGGCAAGGTTGCGGAAAACACCTGATGCATACGTGAACTCGAACTCGTATTCACGGCTTTTGAAAAGTTCGTCATTTTCCGTTATCAGATCAAAATCCAGGTCGCATTTATAGACACCTCCGCTGTCGGTGATCAGATATCCGTTTGTCCATACGATCGACTCGCCGGGTTCGTTTATCACATTGAATTCTTCGGGACTTACGACCATACCGATTATGGGATAAGTTATCTTATCCCTATTGAAATCTTTAACTTTTGTTCCTTTGCCGGAGAGCACTTTCCGCATGATATTCTGCAGTTCTTCGTACGCTTCTCTGCTTGCAACCCATTCGTCGTAGCGTGTCAGTATATCTTCTTCCTGGACAAACAGACTTACATCAAATCGTTCTTTCTCCAGATACCCTTCCATCTTAACTAGTTCAGGAATCATCTGTTTAAAACCTGACGGTGCCGCGCACGATGCGAGCGAAAAACTAATACTTAAAACGAGCAGTAAGGAAGTGATCTTTCTGAACATAATTTATCCCCTTTTATATGCAGAAAACAATCAACCGGAACGACCTGTTACTTACCTGTAAGAATAGGTTAGCACGCTTCATTTCGATGAGACAGAGGACAAATTATGAGGATAATACCTTCAAAGTGCAGAAGATCAGATCAGGCTATGATTTTTCGAAGTGTCACCTTTGTAACTGACGTTTAGTGACTTGATGGTATCGTCATCAGTCATGTAAAGGCTGTACTCGACATTATAGTTGCTTATGACTTCGTCTCTGTCGTATTTTGAATCGCAGTAAAAAATGCTGATCGAATAAGGATGAGGTTCATCTTCTACAAAATCAAGGATGTATTCCTTCATCTCATTCTCGGAAGGGATCTGCGATTCATTGTCGTAGTACAGGATCAGGAAGCAGTCGTATTCCATGTATTTGTCGATGAATTTCTCGGCACTGATATCTTTTACGGGATAGAGCAGTTCTTTTCTGTTCATCTGGGAAAATGCGGAGACTTCATAATCTGAACAGGGGAAACGTCCGTAGAATATGCGTTCCCATTCTTCGCGCAATTCATCATTATATTTAAAAGCGAGATAATTGCTGACGAGCTTGCCGTCGCGTTCGCCGACGATTATGCCATCGGTCTTATATTTTTTCGAATGTACCTGTATGCGGTCGTAATCGACGATAACTATAGATGAAGATGGATGTCCGACGTATTCGAAAGTATCTTCCGGGAATGCATCTTCCATCTCGTCCACCCATTTCTTTTGTTTGGCACTTTGGAAAGGTGTGCAAGATGCGAGAAGAATACCTGCTGCGAGAACTGCTGCGATTGCTGATATTGCCTTTGATCTTTTCATTCAGGTGTTTTCCTTTGCCAGATATTCCCTGGCCTTTTCAACGACTTCGATCGTACCGGGTGACAGGTTGTCGGGAAGTGCATCGATGGGGAAGAAGGCCTGTTCGATGACCTCTTCTTCCTGCACCTTCATCTCGCCCTTAAAGTCGAAGCAGATGTATATGATGCCTGCAAAATAGACTTTATCCTGATTGGGATATTCGTAGTAAGTGTCCTTGCCGGACCTGATCATGAGGAGCTCCAAGTCGCCGCACAAAAGGCCGGTCTCTTCCTCAGTCTCTCTTCTGGCGCACTCTTCAAAACTCTCTGCGAGTTCCATCGATCCGGCCGGATATGCCCAGTAGCCGTTGTCGGCGCGTCTTCCCAGAAGGATCTCTTTCTTATCGTTTACAAGGACTACGCCCGCACCCGTAAGGATGATGGGATCGTGCCCGAGCTTTTTCCTGATGTCGAAAATATACCCCATATGAATTCCTCTTAAGTTTACTTTCTGATGCCTCATTTTACCTTATAAGTTTGCAAGTTCCAAAGTTATAATATAACAAGCAAATATAAGGAGATGTCCTCATGATACCTGACCTTAACCAGCCCGTCGAAAATCCGAAGCTTAAAGCACTTTTGAATAAGAGGGCTACAGCGCCGCAGGAAGCACAGCTCGATGTAGTAAATGAGATAGCCGAAGAGATTGCGATGAATGCCCATTTTCTGGCCGTAGTAAACTTCGGAGGTTCTCCTGTGCAGAATAACTCTGATGGTACTGCGCTGTTCCCTGAGGGCGCTACGATGTCTTTTCCGGGCTTAAGCCTTAAGGACGGAAGTTCATGCCTGCCTTTCTTTACGGATTGGGATGAGCTCCGCAAGTGGGAGCCTTTCAAGGACGGCAACGTAAATACTCTCGTAATGACGTTTGACGATATTCACGGCATGGTCAGCAACGATAACGGAACGGTCATAATAAATCCGTTTGGCGATGCGTTCATGATGCCGTTTGATATGATCGACCAGATAAAGCATGTTAAGGATGCAAGGCTCGGCAAGGTCCAGCAGCAGGTAATAAAGAAAGATACAAAAGTTACTATAGGCGATCCCAAGGACTATCCGAATCAGATGACGGATGCCATCTCTGCATATGCTAAAAAGATAAAGGGCATAAAGGCCATCTGGCTTAAGCTCATGGTCAAGGAAGGCGAGCAGAGTTTCCTTCTTACAGTTGAAGCAGAAGGCGATGCAAGATCTTATTTCCAGGGTATCGCAGACAGCGCGCTTCCTCATCTTCCACGTGGAATGTATCTGGACATGATCCCTTCAACAGACAGACTTGCAGAGACTTCGACAGAAGGCGAGCCGTTCTACAGACGCAAAAAGGGATTGTTCGGCTGATCTTAACCGCCGTATGTGTTTATAAACCAGATGAAGAACCAGGAGTTAAGAGCTGATATCACGAGATTGATGCTGATATAAACGATATTCGTTACGGCCCATCTGCTCTTGCGGCACTTTACCTTTGCAAAGATCGATGCTGCAAGGCTTCCTATGACAGCCACACCGCATACAATAAGAATGAATGTGGACTGTCCGATGTATTTGGTGGTCTTTTCGAGTATCGAGATCATGTAGAGAATAACACCATACGGAAGCACTCCGAAGAAGAGGCATGAGATACCGGTAGAGATGCCGCACAATGCCATGGCGAGTTCAGCGTTTTTGTCGACGGTCAGATAGTTGTTGTCTATATGGTCGTACTTATGCAGTTTTTTATAGCTGACTTTCTTCTCTTTTTTCTTATTTTCTTTAACGTCTTTAATATCTTTAGTGTTTTCCATTTTCAAAATGCCTTATTCCATTGTAATCGATCCCATCAGGGATAGATTTTACAAGCGGGAGGATTTTTTATCAAGCATTACTGTAGGAGCTGCGGTCCGCCGAAATATGCTATGGAAAAGGCTGCGAATAATGTTGAGGTCAGGAAACCTAAGCCGAACATTACAATGTGGATCACGATATTTACCGCGATGACCCAGGGACGCCAGTCATCCAGTCTTTTGGCTCCGATAATGATATAGACGATTGTCAGTGCCAGATAAAATACTCCACCGATTAAGAGCACAATAAACGGAGAAAGCAATGTACCGGAGAGCTCTTCGGTGTTGACTGCAACGTCCAGAAAATTAATGGACATATACCAGATCATGGTAGTGATGAATAAAGACAATACAGCCTGTATTACGAAATACGGTCCTTTGCGCATAGAAAATACCCCTTTTTCCTAAAAAATATTTTACTTTGCTATTGTATCACAGGATTTCATCGCTTCACAAATTATTGCATCAACATCGGCGCCTTCGATATCAAGACCTACCGCACGGATCTGACGGACGTCTTCGATTCCGTAAAAACCCTGTGCCAGTGCTTTGACGTAACCGAAGCCGAATTCTTCAGGGACGAATGCACCGCCGGCTGTCGTGACATAGTAAAGACGCGTTGCCTTGCACATCGTGATTGGCATGCCCTGGGGGCTGTATTCAAATGTTATTCCGAGCACGTTTATCTGCTCGAAATACTGCTTTAAGGAAGCAGGGAAGGAGAGATCGTAGTAAGGTGCTGCAACAACGACCTGGTCTGCTGAAGCAAACTGTCTTGCAAGATCAAACATGGGATCATCCCAGCAGCATTTTTCTTCAAGCTCATCCCTTTTTGCAAGGAATGCTTCATCGACCACCGGGAAATTTATCCTGCCGAGATCAACTTCAACAACATCGCCGTCCAGCTTCGACAGAAGGGCATCAGCGAGTTTCCTGGTCCTGGAATTGCTTCTTACACATGCATTGATAAGTAAAATCATGAGGAACCTCCGGCAAGACTTTAATGTTCTGATTATAACATCACCGAAAATGTATTTTCGCCGGTTTGCGCAGACGGACTTTTCTCGAGTTTGTCAACAAAGAAAAGGTCATGTGTTGCTTAATCAACAAATGGCCGTTGCATTGTTTATTGTTAGCGGTATTGCCGGATGTTTTAATGAAGACATCAAACAAATACTTAAAACTTGGGAAAGAGAGGGCAATGAAATGAACAACGGAACATTTGTAGCACTGGTATTAACAGGCGGTGCGGTCATTGGTGTATTGTCCGCTATTACCGTAGTTTATGCATCCAAAAATCCTTCAGAACTGACCAATGTGACGTTACCTACAGTCCAGACAGCTGCATATACAACTGAGACAAATACTTTTATAGATGATTCAGAAGAAGAGCACGAAGGACAGAATCCGTCAATGAACGTTATGGGAATATATTGCAAAGACAAGGTAAAGATCAAGGTAGACCCGATAGGACTTAAGAGCACGTCAGTGACGGTTGAATGGCCCGGAAATGATAATTCAAAAGCTATCTGGTACATGAGCGGCAGACTCAATGAAGAGACCATGAGCATCGATTATGAGAACGCCGTAAAGAGAGTAATTACATATGACAGGCACGGCATGGAAATATCTGACATCGAGATATATACAAGCGGCAGAGGCAAAATGACATTCACAAAAGAAGGAATGAAATGGGACGAGTATAACGATGAGATCGCAAGAGGCATGGTATTCAGGCTCACCCGTTCTTCTGAGATCGAAGAAGAGGAAAAACTTCCTGATGAACTCGGCACGGGAAACATGGGTATCTACAGAACTATTACCACAATGGAAAAGCCTGATGTGGAAGAGTTCGCATATAACGTCCGCAAGGCATACCTTAATGAAGACTGGGATTCGATCAAGAATCTGATAATGTATCCGATCAGGATCAACGACACTGAGATCTGTGACGCAGATGAGTTTGCAGAATACATGAACGGAAAGACATTGAGCAAAGAAGGCAGGAGAGATATGGAAAGCGAGTCCTGTCACGATATCAATACATCCAAGCAGTGCTTAAATCTCGGTGAAGATGACATCTGGATCGTGGATATCAACGTAGGTTCTGCAAAGCATCCCCAGCTCAAGATCACCCGCATCTGCGGAATCCAATAACACCAACAACGCAGTATTACTGCTTCATACATCCCCATATTCTCTCACGGCATATCCCCTCGCCGTGAGAGTTTTTTATTGTATACAAATAAAACCCGCTGTCTGTTGCAGCGGGTCCGGATAGGTTAATTACGTGATTTATGAGTTTCTGATCTTGATGTTAGTGATTGCGCACTGATCGCCTGTGAGTGCAACGTAGATGGGATCGATCTCGGCTGACATAACCGTTGTGGCATGGACCGAGATACCGCCGTTTGTCGTGGTGGTGTGGATCTTGTTGCCTTCTCTTACGATGTTGACCGTGACGTCGTAACCGGTGTGGTTATATTCTTTCCATGTAGTCCAGTCTTCGAAATCAGATGTCTTTGTCACTTTGAGTTCCATCGAGCATACGGGATCACCTTCCCAGCATTCACCATCGAGTCTCATAAGAGTGAGCTCGCGGAAGTCTTTGCCGCCTATTGTGCCGTCACCTGATGAGAATATGCTTATGAAAGGGCAGTGCCATACGAGTCTTGCAGTAGGAAGGCTCATCGTATGGAAAGAAATCGTGAGGCTGTCCTTAAGAAGGATTCCCTTTGTCGAATCAGTCCTGTAGCCGTCCATCTCAACGTTCGGAAGATCACCTTCGGGTCCGTCGATGTAGCTGATCTTTTCAGCGATCCTTGGAATGTAGCTCTCAGGCAATTCGTCTTTTGACTTTGTGATATCAATATCAGTGATGAGACAGTGCTCGCCTGTGAGACCCAGGTATACGAATCTTGAACTGTCGGGGAGAGCCACGATGGTCTCGAATTCCTTGCCGTTGCTGCCCTTGATCCTTACGATAGCATGGTCCTTGATCCTGGCTGCTTCGATGGTGTATTTGCCCTTGGAAGCGTTGTAGCCTTCCTCGGTTGTTGATTCCATCTTGCGTGCGCCTGCGACGGAATGTCTGCCGCCAAACCAGATCTCGCCGTATTCGAAATCGAGCATTTCCTTCTTGTCTTTTTCGAGCTCATGGAGGTGTCCGTCCAAAGAGTCAAACAAAACGATGGAAGGCTTCGGATTGTTTCTTGAAGTGGGACTGTCGGGATTTACCGTAACCTTGACTGTCGTCAGGCTGTTGCCTAAGAGGATACCCGGAGTTATTGCGCTTCTGTGATAGGTCAGGAGAAGCTGGTTGTTGTCACGGAGCTCTTTGTTCTCACCGCGGTCCTTCATGGCATATTCGGCATCAAGATCGATGAGGTGGAGCATGGTCCTTGCAAATTCAGGGTCGAACTGTGTGCCGATACCCTTAACGAATTCCTCTCTTACGATGTGCTGCGGGATCGGATCACGGTAACTTCTTCTGGAAGTCATGGCATCATATGCATCAGCGCATGCGATGATCCTGGCGATCTCAGGGATCTCATCGCCCTTGAGTCCGTTAGGATAGCCCTTACCGTCATAACGTTCGTGATGAAAATGAGCGCCTACGCTGAGGTATGAGAACTCGTCGATCTGGGAGAGGATGCGGTTACCCTTTTCGGGGTGCTGCTTGATGATGTTGAATTCTTCTTCGGTGAGCTTGCCTGGCTTGTTGATAATGGCATCAGGGATGCCGACCTTTCCTACGTCGTGGAGAAGGGCAGTAAAGTAGATCTGCTGGCATTCTTCGTCATTCTTGCCTACGAGCTCTGCGATCTTAACGGCATACTCGGCAACTCGCGATGAGTGACCGTTCGTATAAGGGTCTTTGGCGTCGACCACCTGAGCGTAAGATTCGATGAGTTCCTGAAGGAGCTTTTGCTCTCTTTCTTTTTGCTCTGCGATAACATCGAGATCGTCGGCACGTCGTGCATATGAAGTAATGATTATACCGACAAGTCCTATAAGGCAAAGGAAGATGATGCTGATAATCAATACCCAGACAGAGAATGTATTAATGTAACCGTTGATACCGTTGAGTGAAATATCGACGCCTACATATCCTTTACATTCATTGAGATGCGTGTAAATTGGCTCGTAAGCGATCAGGGTCCAGCCATCGTCGTTTTTGATCTCAACGACATCTACGTCTCCGCCCACCAGTAATGCTGAATTGGTCTTTCCCAAAGACGGATCAAACGGAAATACTTGGCCGAATTCGACATCTGAAGGATGCACTCTTGCTTGGTTACGAACTTCCTGGTCATTAGTAGTAAGCACACATAAAGTATGGAAGCCCTCTCTATCGACCCTGACCAGATAGATATTCTGAAGGAACGGTGTGTTGTCGAGGATATGCTGGAGATCTTCCTTAGTCGCCTCGAACTCCTCATCAGGACCATTCTCGATCCATTCGTCCATCTTGTATGGATTGACTACGGAAGCGGCGAGTACGGCAGCTTTTTTGAGCGTGTCTTCTCTATAAGATTTTGCATACCTGGTGAACATCGTGATGCTTGTATAAAGACCTGCGGCGACCGAGATCAAGGCAAGCACGATAAAAATAATCAGCACGCGGATATATCTTTTTCCGCGCGTGATCTTGGATTTGGAGATGTGATCCTTAACCTTAGAACCAGTCACTTTATACAACCCTAAAAACTACACGATCTTGAGTTAAACTTAATCACCTTTTTTATTCTATCTTCTTATTTGGTAAATGTGTTGGTTTTAACTGAAAATCACCGAAAATTTAACTAATAAGTAATAAATTGAAAAAGCGGCAGTTGTCGATGTGAAATTCTCTATAGCCGTTATGCAATTGTTTGATCAAAAATAGCCCGACAATTGCACAAATCTGCTGTTTTATGCAATTGTTGCCGTAAAAAAACGTGAACAATTGCACATGCTCGTTTCGAGGCCGCGCCGGTCTGATATATTTGCTCGAAAAAAAACAGCAACAAAAGAGGATGCCTCATCTGAGACATCCTCCGTTGTTATATGAAGAAGTGAAGCACTTATACTTCTTCAACTCTTACGTTGGTGATATGAATCGTGGCGGTGTCGCCGTGCTTGCCCATGTTGAACTCGAGTCGTCCGTTGTTATCGTCCTTCTCGGTCATGTCGAAAGTGAATTCGAATGTCTGCCATTCTTCCGTCAGGTCGATCGAGGTGTCAGGGAAATAACGTATCCATCCGGCATTCGGTGCCGATACGCACACGATACACTTTCTGGCCTCATCAGCTCTTATGTCGAAGGTTATCCTGTAGGTATGGCCTTTTCGCATCGGCAGATCAGGGTGGACAAGCTGGACGGAATATTCTTCCGTACCGCAGTTGGTCGACGTGATGATCATCTCACCGTCTTTGATCTCTGCCTGGCCTTCTCCCTCATAGAAAAGGAGGAACTTCCAGTCAGTATCGTCTGTGAGGTCTTCTGCGACAGAGAAGTCTCCGTTGCGGATGAAGTTGCCGTCAGGGAGAGCTTCGCGGAAAACCTTCTCAGGCTTCTGTACATTGGTGTCGTATTCCGGCTTCTGGTAAACGCGGACGTAATCGATCTCGAATTCTGCGTTGTCGAAATCGGTTGTCGCATCAGGATTGCCGGGCCAGTCACCGCCGACAGCGAGGTTCATCTGAACGAAGAAAGGCTGGTTGAAAGGTGCCGGATAAGGCTTGTCGTCCTGACCCTCTTCAGCTGTGAACCAGTCGTTTACGGTGAGCACGAGAACGTCGTCAGTATAGAAGCGCATCTCGCCGGGTTCCCACTCAACGGAATATTCGTGGAATCTTGCAGAGAAACTGTCAGCGCCAGTCATGGTGACGGTGCCCTGCTGCTCGGCGTGGGGTTCGCCGTAGTGAATCGTAGAATAAGAAATAGTAGTGTCTTTACCGAGAGACTCCATGATGTCGATCTCGCCGCACTTCGGCCACTGGCCGTAGTAGGACTCATCCTGGGGCATCATCCAGATGGCGGGCCACAGACCCTGTCCCTCAGGAACCTTTGCGGAGACAACTACTTTGCCGTACATGAAGTCTGTCTTGTTCTGACCTGTGACCTTGCCGGAAGTGTAGTAATCCTGACCGTCTTTTGTGGTCTTGAGAGCCTTTAAGACAAGCTTGCCGTCTCTTACGAAAACATTGTCAGTGGAAGTCGTGTATTCCTGTAACTCGTTGTTTGTCCAGCCGGGTTCATGCGGCTCGTAATTCCACTTTGTCTCATCCATCGTCTGGCCGTCGAACTCATCGCTCCAGAGAAGATCGTATCCTTCGAGCTGCGGTGTTTCTGTTGCAGGCACCGTTGTCGGTTCAGTCTCTGTCTCAGTCGGCTTTGGCGGGGTGCAAGCTGCCATGGGAAGAATCATCGCGAGTGTCAGGATAGAACTGATGATCTTTTTGCTCTTCATAACTGCCTCCTTGTTCTGTATGTCCTTGAACTGACCTCAAAATAACAAATTCACCTTGCGGCATTATTGCTTTTTGTTAACTGATATTTGCTTTTTCTTGCTATAATAATTCGTGAAGACCTTGTTTATCACGCATATTTGATTTATCAGTTACGGAGGCTTTCGAAAATGCCCGCGCCGCGCAAAAAGATTTCCTACCAGGAGTTCCTGCACAGAGAATACGAATTCTTCCACGCGCCTCTTGCACCGGAGATGGATTTCTATGGGACGATCCGTTCCGGAAATCTTCGTAAGGTAAGGGCGCTTTTATCCGAACCGTTTCACAAGAAGACCGGTCTCGGCGTGTTATCAGATAATCCTCTTCAGAATCTCAAATATCACATGACGATAACGACAGCGTTGGTCGCGAGGTTTTGCATCTCAGGCGGTCTGTCGCAGTCGGAGGCCTATTCACTTAGCGACTACTACATCCGTCTTGCAGATGAAGCTTCAACGCCTGAAGAGATATCAGAGATACATAATGAGATGTGTCTTCACTATGCAAAGCAGATGCTCGCACTGCAAAGAAGTGCCATAACTTCCAAAGCAGTCACTGCTGCGATCAATTACATCTACGAGCATCTTCACACACGAATTACGCTTGAGACTCTCGCGACGGAAACGAATCTCTCGGCACCGTACTTTTCGAGATTATTTAAGAAGGAAACAGGATATGCTGTGAGCGAATACATACTCAATAAAAAACTTGAGACGGCAAAGTCGATGCTTGCTTCATCAGATTATTCGATCGCGGAGATATCGGCATCGCTCGCGTTTCCGAGCCAGAGCTACTTTACAAACGTCCTGAAGAAAGACTGCGGCATGACGCCTAAGGAATACCGCATAAAAAACCGCAACAGGGATTATAATCTGCAAAGAGCACTGCTCAGCTGAAAAGGGATGACACAGTTATGCCTGAAAATCAAAACACGTTCAGTGTATAATCCGACGCAAGGATTTTAGGATTGGAGAATAATCATGAAAGGTTTTAAAAAGATATTAGCAACAGTTTTGTGTGCATCGATGTTATTCGGCATCGCTTCATGCAGCAAGTCTGACAGTTCATCCGGCAAGCACAGGGATGACGAACGCGAGACTGTCGAAGAAACCAAGAGGGAAGACGGCGAAGCCGTTGTCGAGACTGAAACTACGGAAACAGAGACTACGGAGACAGAGACGTTCCCGCAGGCATCTGCTCCGAATACCACTTTTGAGACAGGCGCCGATTTTGACCCTGACTTTACTTTCAGTACTACTGACAGAATCGGCTTCGAATGGAACGAGAGCGTTTTTGCGAATGCGGAAATCACCATGATCAATTTCTGGGAGCCGTGGTGCAGTCCGTGCGTAGGCGAAATGCCCGACCTCGAAAAGCTTTACGAGAACTATAAGGACCAGGGTTTCCAGATAATCGGTGTTTATTCTGATACCACCATGGAATACAACGTCGATGAGATCCTCAAGGAATGCCATACGACTTACCCGATTCTTTTATACACTTCAGAGTTTGACCAGTTTCAGACAGGATACGTTCCCACAACGATATTCGTTGACAGCAAGGGACACGTGCTCGACATTCCCGGAGGCGACAACGTGGTCATCGGCGGACAGTCTTACCGTGACTGGGAAGCGATAATCAAGAAACTTCTTGATTAAGCAATAAAAGAAGCGATCTCTTTTTCCAAAAGGCGGTATACGTTTGCTACGAGATAACCGTCTGCAACCGCATGGTTCATACGTACTGTGAGCGGCATCATGAGACGTCCGTTTTCTTCTCTGTATCTGCCCCAGTTGATAATAGGCAGCAGGTAGATGTATCCGTCAGGAAGTTCGACGTTCATTGAATCATAAGAAAGCCACGATATGTAGGAAGCGTCAAACCAGTTAGGGTGGTTAGCGGAATCGAGCATATATTCGCGTGTTTTCTTTGCGTTCTCAACATCGCTTAATGCGTTCTTATAAAACTCTTCGTAGTTCTCGCAATAAGTCGTATACACCGGCGTGCATGTCTCGGTATCCTCGTGGAAAACATACTGGATAGGATTTACGACGTCGTAGCAGATCAGCTCATCCGTCTGCCAGAGATACTGCATCCTATAGTCGTCCCTGGAATTTATGACCTTGGTGAGCAGGTATAAAAAGTTGATGTAAAACTTGGTGCCTTTTGTCTTTGAATACTTCACGAGTTCTGTCACGTCTATGCGTGCGGTCATGGAAGTTGAGCACTTGCAGTCTTCGGTGAAGTGGCGGTATACACCCTTGCGGTAATAAGTTTCCCTATCGATTATCTTGTAGTTCATTTCTTAGTCCTTCTCGTAGAATACGATATCCATACGTTCGTTTATGTGTTCGATACGGCCGGTCTGGTGATAACCCATCTTCTCGTATAAATGCAGATTGCCTTTCTCCTGAAGTATCGTGTCGAGGCACCAGTTATCGGAGCCATACATTTCCTCTATTGCGAGCATGGCTTTCTGTGCATAACCCCGGCTCCTGTATTCAGGCATTATGAAAATGGGTGAGATACGTTTTCTTGAGCCGTCTTTCTTGTCGATAACACGGACTGCTCCGACATCAACGCTGTCTGCTGTGATGAAGAAGTATTTAGTCCACGGCTGCTCGAATCTGGCCATGACTTTTTCGAGGCCCTCTGCAGCAGGGCTTAAGTCGTAATCCTGATAGGTTTCCAAAAGGCCCTTAAATGCTTCGACCTGCATCTGCCAGATCGTCTGCATATCATCTCTTTTGGCCTGTCTTAATTCGATACTCATACGACAGATTATAACGCTGAAACATGCAATTTATCACCGCCCGTAATAGTTGGTATAATAAAATATAATGGCCCTTACGGAATAAGAGGACGAATAAATGCAGCAGGACTACAACAACTTTCAGAACAATCAGAATTATCAGGGCAATCCGTATTATGCAAACTATAATTACGATCCCAACAATCCGTACTATCAGTACGATCCGAATTATCCTGTCTATCAGAATGTTCAGGTGATCAATACTGCAGAAAAGAAGCCGAGATCAGTTAAAGCTCTGAACATCATATCGACGATCCTGACCATTCTCAGTGTTATTACGGCTCCGTTCCTGTTCTTTATGATACTCCTGGTCGGATTCGGCGCGATGGCACCGGCGGTATTTCAGGTCATCGGTGTCTGCATTGCACTTACATTAGGTGTATTTGTCAGCCTTGCTTTGTCGATCGTTGCAAAGATAATAAATCACAGAAGTGTTTGGGCACTGGTAAACATTATTGTTGACTGTGCGGTCATTGTCTTCCCGATAATATCTGCTGCATATCTGATAAACAATCCTGTTCCTGTCGAAGATCATTCCTTAGCCAAAGTCGAGATCAACAGCGATGAGAGTCCTTATTACGAAGATATGATGGAAAGTCTTGAAAGTCATGATTTCGATGAGGTCTATACACAGATCACAACAAAAAACCAGCAAGTATACTATTACAGAATCGATATTTATATTTCAAGTGAAGCTACTGATGAAGAGATCGAAGAAATAGAAGAATATCTGAAAGAACTCAGGGATATCTTCAAACAGGCAAACAAGGATAATGCATATCCAAGCGGAATGAAGGCCGATGTGGAGATCCATTATTATATCCCCGATGAAGAAAAAGGATCTTATTATCTCGGAAGGCACACGTTGACTTCGTATACAAGTGATTCCAATATCGATATTGATCATATGATTGACGATGCTCTAAAAAACGATGAACCGCATAAACACACACTGCCGACAGGCATAACCGGTTATTACGATGTTACGATCATAGTGCATTAATCCGAGACTGCAACAATTCTCTTTATATATCTGTTTTTATGGTATCAAGACCACAAACAGACCTTCAGGTCAGAGGGGAAACAGAAGATGAAGAGAACGTTTTCCACAGTATTGGCAATATTGCTTTTTGCAGCAATGATCTTTAGTTTTGCAGGCTGCGCGGATCAGGATCTGGTTAAGAAAGATGCCATCAATTCTCTGTCGATCATTACAGCGACCGGACATGTGGAGAATGTCAATTATGCCTCGATCAAGAATGATTGGGGAAGAACCCAGAATCCTAAGATCGATTACACCAGATTCAAGGGTGAGACTGCGATGAAGCTTGTAGACGAGATCAATTCTCTCCCTGATGTTTTCGGAGACGCGAACGATCCTGATGCATACATGATAAGACTGGATTACTTCGATGAGACAGGTTTTGAAAAAGCAGTAATGAAGTATGGTTACGGAAGTTTCCCTGTTAACTGGAGTAAGATTATTTCTTATACCAATGACGTTGCAGACGGTGAGACTGCTCTTACAGACAGTACTGAAATAGATATACTCAATGCCGATATGTTAAGAAGCGAATGCGGCATGACAGATGAGATGCTTCCCGAAGGCGTAACCGTCGAAAAATTTCTGGAGGATACGGGACTAAGATATTTCAATGTTTTTGGATTTGGTAAATTCAATTCTGATTATGCCGTGCGTAATTACACTTACGACTACTACGATCTGACATCACGCAGGATCACTGAAGACATTACGCCTTCTGCATCAGATAAGGATTCTCTTAAAGCATATGCAGAAGAGAACCTGGACAGCATCGATTCAGAAGATGATATCTGCATCACAGGATCTTATAACGGAGTCGTATATGAGATCGTCAGATTCGACAGTTTCGAAACCTGGAAAAAAGATACAAATGTTGACGGTACGGAAGTTAACTTCAACGACGATACGATCGATATTGTCTATATGCGGGATGCAGGCTGTGAGGGCATGACATATGGAGAGACACATTATGTATATGTCGATCCGTCAAACCGTTTCTTAGTCATCACGGAGTGTATGGATTACGACGTTATCAACGCATTCTTCAACCGTTGATAACGCATCCCGAAAACTTATTTTGCAAGCACCATGCACTCGGTAGAATTCTTAAAGCCGAGGCTCTCGTAAAGAGGTCTGCCCATGACAGTCGCATCAAGGCTGATCTCGGTCGCACCTTTTGCCCATGTTGCATCGATAAGCATCTCGACCATCTTGCGTGCGATGCCCTGACGGCGGTATTCGTTTCTGGTGTAAACGTTCATGAGGTGCGCGCGTCTGCCTGTAGGGTGCGAAAACGTTGGCATTATCCACATGAAGCTCATAGAAGCACAGCCGATAACTTTGCCACTGTCCAGTGCAAGTACGGTCAGCTGGTCACCGTGAAGAAAATATTCACGGCTCTCGCGCACTATCTCATCCGAATAAACGTAATCGTCGGACAGGTCGTTTACAACGCGGAGCATCTCCAGACGGCTGCTCATAAGCAATTCAATATCATCTTTTGTTGCAATTTTGTATTCGATCATATCTTTTAATCCTTATAATGATTTTAAGAAATTATCTGCCATCTCAGGCCATACCAGAACTTCGGGATAATCCGGGCGTTCCGGGCCTGCCGGGGGCGGCGTAAGGAAATCCAGAAGCGTATCGCAGATGTTGTCCGGATCTTCGAGCTTTCCTTCTTTGATCGCTTTTACGAGTGCAAAGCTCTGCTCTGCAGTGTAGGGCTCTCCGTGGTTGCCTGTTGCCCAGTCGTCATTTGGGATGGACAGGCCGTGGAAGCCTCTCGGGAAAGTTTTGTGTACGTACTTTACGCCCTTTTCTTTCAAAGCTTCAGCGTAGAGATAACTGTTCTGTACCGGAACGAGATCATCGGTCTCAGTCTGCCAGATGAAGCAGGGAGGATTGTTTTCCTTAACGTTCTTCTCGAGTGAATATCTGTTGAGAAGGGCTTTTGCTTCATCATCTGTTCTGTCGTAGATGTCGGCGCCCAAAAGGAAGCGGAATGAATCCTTGTGTGCATACTCACCTGAAGTGATGACAGGGTAGGAGAGGATTGCCGCATCTGGTCTGCAGGAGATGTCCTTATAATCGGGATTTGCATCTTCTATTTCTTCCCAGTAGTCGCAAATGCTTGCGCACACGTGACCTGCTGCAGAGAAGCCGCAGATACAGAGTTTGTTTTTATCGATCCTGTATTCATCTGCGTTCTTTCTTAAGAAGCGGATAGCTCTTGCGAGATCTCTCATCGCCTGTTCCATGACGGGCACTCTCATCGTCTGGTTGGTCGTGTATGTCATTACAAAGCAGTTGTAACCAAGCTCGTTAAATCTCTTGGCAACGAGTTCTCCTTCGGGAGGTACGACTATGGCATAACCGCCGCCCGGGAGGATGATCATGCAGGGACGTGTCTTACCGTCATCTATAAGATATGCTCTCAGGTTAGGTCTGAAATCAAAAGCAAGGGGATAGTTATATTCACCCTCATTCCAAATGTCTATCCGTTTCATTTTGCGTCCTCTTTTCGAAATAATATCGATATTTTACCCCATATCGTGCCTGTCCGCTTTGACACTTTAATTCCATTTTATTATCATCAGGGCAAGATGTTATTCAGGGGGTTAGGATATGAGTTATGAAGATTTGCATTATGTTAATTCAAAGGAATTCCGTAATGCCATAGAGTATTTCGTTGATAAGAATAATGAGTACAGCAAAGAAGAACTGTACAACGTTTTCATCACGATCACCAGACGTTATCTTGATGAGGTAATAAGCGCAAGACAGCTCGAGAAACTCTTCGTAAAGAATTACGGCGAGGATGCCACGAATGAGTTTTATGAAGCTGTTGCAAACAGCAGCGAGACTTTAAGTGAGGGTGACATAAACACCGCTTCACAAAAAGATCTCAGGACGCTCATAAGCGCACAGTTCGACCTTATCGAAGAGCTGAACAAAAAGGACTGATCAATTCCTGAATATTTATTAGTGGAGTTTATCCGTGACTGCGCGGATCTTTTCTTCTGCATTTATGAATGCTTCAACAACATCAGGATCGAAGTGCTCGCCTGAACCTTCCTTGATGATGGATACGGCTTTCTCAAACGGCATTGCCGGCTTATAAACACGTACTGCAACCAGGGCATCGAAAACATCTGCTACAGCCATGATCCTTGCAGAGAGCGGGATCTCCTCGCCCTTAAGACCGCTGGGATAGCCCTGGCCGTTCCACTTCTCGTGATGGTAGTGGGCCATGTTCTCTGCTTCGCCGAGATAGTTCTCTTTGAGTTCTTCGTTCTCGACCGTCTTCTTAACGGTATGGATGATCTTTGCGCCTTCTTCGGCATGCGTCTTCATGATCTCATATTCCCAAGGCTCAAACTTGCCGGGCTTGTTTAAGATCGTGTCGGATACCTTTATCTTACCGATGTCGTGCATAGGAGCAGATGAGACGATATTATTCTTAAAATCCTCGTCGAGGATGTCAGAGAACTTTCCTTCTTTGATGAGTTCGTCGCAGATTATCTCGACATAGGAGGATGTATTCTTGATGTGTTCGCCTGTTGACTGGTCACGGCTCTCAACGAGGTCTGCCATGACGTTGATCATGCCGGACTGGAATGTGGAGATTGCTTCATTCTTACGCTGCGACTGGTTGATGTAATCGACCGTATCACGCGTGGTTTTCGCCATCGCGTTATAGAGATGTTCGATCTCATCGCCTGTCTTGATCTCAAGTTCCTTTATGCTGTCCAGGGTTTCCTTGCGCGCCTCGTCGTCGGTGTAGGCGAAGTCGCCTGCAAGCTTGGCAAGGCTGTTGACCGGAGTAACGATGAAACGCTTTGCAAGATATACGCTCAAAGTGAGGATCGTGATGAAGAATCCCAGGAGGAGCGTCGTGATCCTGAAAGTAAATGTTCTCTCGACTTCGGTGATGTTCGGCATTGCAACGTCGACGCAAACGTAGCACTTGCATCTGTTATTGCTGTCGTATACCGGAACATAAGAAGAGAGGAGCCATCCGTAAGTGTCGTCCGTGATGATGGGGTCAATCTCGCGTCCTGCGAGAAGGTCGTCGACGTAAGGAGCAAAGCTCTCATCAAACGGGATTATCTCACCTGTCTCCGATGCGGGAGTATCTGGAGTGTCGATGTCGAAGACCACGTGGCAGCCGTCTTCCTGTATCTGATAAACATAGAGATACTGGATCCTGTCAGAACTGTTCAGGATCAGGCCGTAGTATCTCTTGATACGGAAATAACCTTCTGCGCTGTCTTTGCGTTCCAGGTATTCATCTACCTTGTCGCCGTCGAGCATTGAAGCTGCAAACTTCGCCGTATCCGTAGCATACTCTGCTTCGGAATTAACGAGCGTATCCCTGAACTGTCTGAAACTAACGTAAGTTACAACTGCTGCTGCAATACCGAAGATCATGGTTACGCAGATTATGATCTTTCCGCTTAATGAGATTCCTCTCTTGGAAAGCGAATCGAGATGGAAAGTATCTCTCTGAGGCTTGAGTTTCTTCGGATATACCTTGTAGATGATAACAGCGAGGAATGTACTGATGATCTTGTCCGGAAGGTCCATGATGAGTCCGGCATACATCTGCGCCCAGAATGCATCCTGTACGACGTTTGTGTAGATCTTGCCGGCAAGTGATGAAGCAAGTTCATCACCCATGGTGTTACCGTAAAGTCCCCATGTGATGACGGAACCGATACCGCCGCCTATCAATACGAATGCGATGATGGGAATGATGATCTTCCAGGTGATCTTCTTGAAATACTGTTTCTGTGAGAAAAATGCCGTAACGAGCGCTATGAGGACATTAAGAACCCCGTAATAGAGATTCGTGTAATCCGTAATGCCGCTCAGGATATTGGTGAAGAAGCCGACCAGTACGCCGGGCATGAATCCGCCCGTGATCGCAGCCGCAATGGTGCCTATGCAGTCAAAATAGAAGGGGAGATTCAGCAGGCCGACGATCTTGCCGCAAACAAGGTTGAGCACAATTCCGAACACTACAAGCCCGAATGACTTGAGGTCTTCATGTTTTTTAGTGATGTTATTCATAAGTGCTCCTTGTGTCTAAGGCGTCAGACGTCGAGCTTGCATGGTGGTCGAAAAGTTAGATATATGCTAACAAACAGAATTGTTAACTTCTATTATCATAATGTAAAAATTTATTTATAGGTAGCCTTGAAAATCAGAAATATTTTACGCTGTGATGCCGGCAGCCCTGCAGATAAGACTTGCGATGATGTCCAGAACAAAGAGGCCTGCAGGTATAAAACAGAGTGCAAGCCACGGTTTTCTAGGCATTTTCTGCTCTAACTTCTCGAAAAGAGGCACTACCACAAACTGAAGGAAAACGCCGGAAATACCGAAGAAAAGCACTGATCTGACGCATACAAAACCGCCGATGTTGCCGAAGTTTAAGATCTCTTCGTTATAGTCCCAGAGCCTTATGCCCCAGACGGTCAGTACGACCCAGCCAGTAACCAGCTCAAGAATGCCGGATGCGATGGTGGCAAAAAGGAATACGACAAGAGGTTTTTTACGGAATTTGAAGGTGAGACCCAATATGATCAGCGCTCCGAAGCCGTAGATCGGGATCCACGGACCGAATGTGGTGCCGCGCTTTACCCATTCACCCAGGTCGAAGCGATAGAAGATCTCTTCGTATATGAAGCCGAAGATGCCGCCGAATGCGAATATCAGCATGAGAAGCGGGAATCTTTTCTTAAGATAAGCTATGTCCATCCGAAGGTCTCCGTCGTTTTAGTAAGTGGGCATTATTTTAGACTAAGACCGAGTATTATGTCGAGTACAAATAGCGAGAACAGCGATGTTGAGACGATCTTAAATGCCTTGGGGTGCTTATCCTGGAACTTTTCGACGGGCGGCAGTATCGCATAGATAAGGATCAGCGCGAATAATCCCCAGGTTATGACGGATCTTACGCAGATGTAGCCGTTCAGGTTGCCCCAGTTTAAGATGACAAGTGAATAATCCCAAAGTCTTGTGTGGAAAAATTTGTCGAGTACGAATCCCGTGGCGAGTTCCAATATGCCACAGGAGAGGGCGCTTATCAGGAATACAAGCCATGGTTTTTTGCGGAATCTGACCGTCAGGAAATAGATCAGAAGGCAGCCGAAGCCGTAGATCGGGATCCACGGACCGAACGTCGTGCCGCGCTTATAAAATTCGCCGTCGTTGATATAGACGCAGACCGTCTCGTAAATAAAGCCGATTATGCCTGCAATGACATATATCAGCATCAGCTTGAATATGAGTTTTTTGAAAGATCCTTTATTCAAACAGGGCTCCTTTTAGGGGGTCTTATGAAGCGTTTTCTTCCTTCGGTCTGTATACGTAATGTATTTTCTCATAACTTGAGTTCTTTGCGCTGTTTTCCATGGCGGCCAATGCCTGATTGCGCAAAGCCTCCTTGCGCTTGTCCATCGGAAGATCCATGTCGGGTATGAAGGGGCCGTCCACGTAAACGATGGTCCTTGAGCCCGGCAGGAACTTTCTTTTATGCCATGTTGTCGTGAAAGTGAAGACAGGCTTGCCCGTCTCAGCAGGGTAATGGAAGGCCGGCGACTTAAACGGGCGGATACCCGTGTAATGGAGCCAGATATGGGCCTCAGGATACAGTGTAACAATGTGACAAAGCTCTGAATGACGGCGCATCGCCTGCGAAAAGTTCTTGAAGCCCTTTGCGCTTCCCGGGAGCGGGATTCCGCCCAGATCTTCGACTATCCTCCTCGTTCCGGTTATCGAAAAGCAGTCCATGCTGGCAACTATGTAAGCTTTTTTTGGCCAGGCAAGAAGACCCGGACAGTATGCGTCGCCCATCGCCCTGGTGTGGTTGCCGTAAAGGAAGAATCCTTCCTTGCGGTAGGGCTTGAGTTTTTCTCTTCCAATGACTTTCTCGCCGTAAACGATCTTCTGCAAAAGCCATACGAGAGGGCCTGCCGCATGGTAAAAGGCACACGCAAAGCCGCGCCTTACCGGATTCTTCGAAAAATACTGATAATCAGCAGGGAGTTCCTTTGTATTGATGTTCGTGCCTGCAAAATCGTCATTTAACAGGTCCGAATAGTAAATGGTACGCTCTTTCATGGCGTCAGGCCTCTTTTTGACGGGTCTCTGCCGCTTCTTCCAGCATCTGCTCCATCTTGTTCATGCACTCGCCAAGTCTTGATACGTTTGCCTGGGTCTTATATTTTTTTCTGCAGGCTTCAAGTTCTTTGGGGTTCTCCATGAAGTATTCGATCTTATTCTTGAGGTCTTCTGAATTCCACTTCTGGTAAAGGCATCTGTCGTCACGGGCAAAGAATCTTGCAGCGCTTCTTTTGGAGTTGCAGATGATGGGCACGAGGCCTGTAACTATCGCTTCAAGACATGCTATCGACTCGAGCTCGACATAAGCCGTATGAACATAAAGATCTGCAGCGTTGAGCACTTCCTTGAGCTCGTCGTGGTCGAAAAATCTCATCTCGCAGTCAATGCCATTTTTCTTTACGAGCTTCTTATAATGTCTTCTTTTCGGACCTTCGCCCGCAAGAATTAAGTGGATCTTATCCTTGTATTTTGATTTGGCTACTGCCTTGATGAGCACCTGCTGAGCCTTCTCGGAGGAGTATCTTCCGACTACAACGATGGTGAACTTATCCTTGTTTTTTGCCCTCTGTCTCTCGACGGCTTCGGCCGGAGCAGGTTCAAAGAAAAACTCGGAAACACCGTTGGATATTACTTTTGAAGGTACGTGCTTTTTGATGTTGCTCTCAAAATCCTGCTTGATGAATTCAGTGGGGTAGTGCGTATATGTGCAGTGGCTGTATACCTTCCTGTAGAAGTATTTGTAGACTTCCTTGGTGGCAAAAGCTGACTTCATCATGCCGATATGGCATGTGAAATTCTCGGCCTGGACATGGAAGCTCGATGTCATTGGAATACCGTATTTCTCGCATATCTTGACTGCCTTCCAGGAAAGCGGGAACGGCATAAGGAGATGAACAACGTCAGCACCCTTTATCGCATCTTCCAGAATGGTGGAATCGGCTTTTGCAGGTACGACTTCATTTCTGGCAAACGCAGCATTGACGATAGGGCCGAGATTCATGGTGGGCACGATCTTATAACCGCTCTCACCTTTTTTGTCGGCATCACAGCAAACGACAGTGACATTATGCCCCTGCATTTTCAGATGATTTATCAGATTGTAAGCAGCGACGGATGTTCCGTTATTAGGTACACCAAGAACGTCGCAGATTATCGTCACATTCATTAATCTAAAACACCCTTGATACTTTGCATATCGAAGTGATTATACTACAAAATCCCAAAAACGCTTTACCAGAGGTTATGTCGCTATCTGAATAAAAAAGGATGCCTCATTGAGACATCCTTTGGTTTGATTAGTATTTTCGTGATGTTCAGGTTTCCTTAAAATCTTCCCAGGTTCTGTCGTCTTCCTTATAACCCTTCTTGGACTTAACCTTGACGATGATCCTGATGATCAGGCCGGATATGAGTATAAGCAAAGAAATGCACCAGCCGAAGATGATATTGGCGGTCATTGAATATCCGTCAGCAGCACCGTAGATACCGCCGCCTTTGATGAGGTTATAGAGGTTCCACGCGAAAAGTCCCATGAGAACGATGGGCGAAATAAACTTGATGGACGGCAGGAACCACCATGCGGGCATCTTGAACTTGCCCGTGTTGCGGTTGAGTTCTTCAAGGATCTTGGTTGTCTTAAAGAGCCAACCTGCAGCGACCATCTCAAGGACACCGGTGATGATAAGCGTGTAGCTGTTGATGAAGTAGTCAACGATATCAAGAACCGCAAGACCTGCACCTGTTACGTAGATAAGGCTGATGATGCCTTCGATGATGCAGATCGTGAGAGTAGTAGTTTTCTTGTTGAGCTTGAACTTGTCGGATACGGCTGTTGAGATACCTTCGATGATCGAGAACAAGGAGTCGATCGCGAGAGTGATCAGGCAGAAGTAGAAGATGAACGCGAAGATCATGTTGAACACGCCGCTGTTGGAGATCTTTACGATTGCCTGAGGATAGATGATGAATGCCGTAGCAATACCGGATGCTGACATATTGTCGAGCATTCCAACGCCTGCCATCGTCGTGAACATAACAATTCCTGCAAGGATACTGATGAACATGTCGGAGAAAGCAATGATGATCGTATCAACGACGATGTTGGATTTCTTATCAAGGAATGATCCGTAAGCGAACATGATCGCCATGGATGTTGAGAGTGAATAGAATACCTGGCCTACGGCGTCTACCCAGAGATTGGAGTCGGAAAGAGCAGACCAGTCAGGGATGAAGAGTTTTGCCATTCCTGCCATTGCGCCGGGCATCATTATGCCTCTGACTGCCATAATGAGGAGGCAGATTACAGGGAGTGATACGGTGAACTTAACGACCTTGCCTACCGTTGTCGTGCCGTTTCTGATGCAGACATAGCAGAGGACCCATGCTGCGATGAGGCAGCCCAATACAGGCCATGAGATCGTTGTGAAACCTGATGTGGTTCCCGTGGTCTTGATCGTCTCAGCCCAGAGATTGCTTGCTGCTTCCGTGTTGCCTGTCAAGTTCATGAACTTATAGCTCATTACGAACATCAGGATTACCCATCCGAAAACCGCAGCATAGTAGATCGAGATGCCGATACCGTTGGACACCGCGATCCAGCCGATACTCTCGGCCTTCTTATTAAGAGCGCGCATTGAACCGGGCGCACCCTGTCTAGTGTATCTGGCAACCGAGATCTCCATCATGAGGAGCGGGATGCCGATAACGAGCATTGCAATGAGATAAACGAAAAGGAAAGCACCTCCGCCGTATTTAGCGGCAAGTCCCGGAAATCTCCAGGCGTTTCCCAAACCTACGGCAGACCCTATGGCTGCCAAAATAAAAGCTGATCTGGATGACCACTTTTCGCGCATATGAACCCCCTCGCGTTATATAGCATTTCACCGAACAATGATATCACGCTCATATTATTTTGTTTACACTATAACAAATAGTCAAGAAATACTGATTTGTGATACAATTCATTTATTCCATAAGGAGGGTTCACTATTATGAAAAAGATTAAGGTTTTAGCATGCGTCCTTACAGCAGCTATGGTTGCCGGACTTTTTGCAGGATGCAGCAAGACAACAACTATTACAACAGAAAAGTTTGCTAAGGCTTGTGAGAAGCTTAAGCTCGAGGAATTTGATCTTGAAGATTCCGCTTCGCCTGATTACGATGACCTCGAAGACGGACTCTATGCAGTTGCAGACGAGGACTATGTTGAGGACAATCCGGAAGAGATCGAGTCTTTCCTGAATGATCTCGGAATCGGCGAAGTTATCGATGCTGATGACGTAACATCTCTTGCATTTGCAGCTAAGTGCTCTGGCGCAGAAGACTTCTCTGAGCTTTCTGATCCCGAAGATCTTCCCGATCAGGTAGTTGACGGTGCTTTTGCTCTTCAGATCACACTTGCTGATGACTATGTTGGTGATGCTATGGAGTTCGTTGAGGACATGCTCGATCAGTATGATATCGACGTTAAGGATCTCTCAAACAAGGAATACTATGCAGGCAAGAAGGACGGCTACCTCAGATTCCACGTTGACGTAGCTGCTGTCAGCAAGATCCTCCTCGAGAACGAAGACCTCATGGATATGATGGACACGATCTATGATGCTGATGACTTCGAAGAGATCGTTTCACAGCTTAAGGGTGACCTTGCTGTTTCTTTCGAGATCAACGGCAACAACATCTTCATCATCGCAGGTGTAGGTTTCAACACAAAGGCTTCCAACCTCAATGCTTTCTCCAAGGCTTTCGGTGCTGCTGCTAACCCGGTATCTGTTCCTGCAAACAAGAACATTGTCCAGGAGCTCATCGATGATGCAGTAGATAACTACGGCGGACTCTTAAGCGGCGCAGGTTCTTATGATGACGATGATTGGGATATCTGATCACTGACGTAATTTGAAATCTTTAAGGGTTGTCCCGTTTGGGGCAACCCTTTTATTTTTCGATGGATGTAAATTACGTACCTAAAAAGGAAAAACCGGATTTAGGTACGTAAAATACTTTTCGAAAACGCATGGTAAGCAACTACTTTACGTACCTGAAAGAGAAAAAAGCAAAACAGGTACGTAAATACCGTTTTGATAGTCCCTGATTAGTGATTGCTTTACGTACCTGAGAGAGCAAAATGCTTTTTGGGTACGTAAAATCTCGAAAACCTTACCGCTGAAGAGCGTATCTTTACGTACCTATTTGAAGAAAAC
>CADAIP010000021.1 GCA_902787975.1 Oscillospiraceae bacterium | reverse complement strand
GGAGGGTACGATCCTTGTTGCAGAAGGAAATGTGAACAATATATCCGGAATTATCGAGCGCCCTATCGATGAGCATATCCGTGCGTATATTCGAATTCCAAATGGGTATCGGTATAGAGAAGAGTGACTAATTTCAATTTATAGATATGTTTCTCCGGGACGGTTATTTCGAGACAGTGGTGCTGATGACACGGTTAGATCAAAGTAATAGTTGAGAAAGTGACGATGGAATTATAAGTTATGCAGGCTGTATTAAGAGAACTCAGAAAAGACGAGACGGGACTTCTAAAGGATTTCCTTTATGAAGCCATTTTCGTTCCTGAAGGAGTAGAAGCTCCGGACAGGTCGATCATAGAACGGCCTGAGCTTGCTCTGTATTACAAGGATTTTGGAACAGGACCGGCTGACAATTGCATAGTGGCAGAAGCAGACGGAAAAGTTGTCGGAGCTGTATGGACAAGGATCATGGATGATTATGGTCATGTGAAAGATGATATCCCGTCATTTGCGATTTCTTTATACAAAGAATACCGCGGCAAAGGCATCGGAACGATGATGATGCATCAAATGCTTCAATTGCTTAAAACTCAAGGATATAAAAAAGCATCGTTAGCAGTCCAGAAAGAAAACTATGCCGTAAAAATGTATGAGAAGGCAGGCTTCAAAACTGTTAAAGAAAACGATGAAGAGTATATAATGGTTTGTGAATTAGAGAAATTAAACTGCGAGCAGGAATAAAAGCCAGACTTAAGCGGGAAAAATTATATGTTGGAAGCAATCAAGAAATTCATTACCGAACGCAAAACATTTGTAACGTATTTTCTGATAAGTGTTCTTGTCACTGTCATCGATGTCATTGTTTCCCGTGTCTGCGAGATCTGGTTTAAAGAAGTCATTGCCAATACTATCGGTGTTGTTGTAGGTTTCATCATTCAGTATATTCTCTGTTCCCACAAGGTATATAAGTCTAAGAGCGTAAAGACTCTTATCATATTTTTCGTTACATGGTTAATGGCACTGGGACTGGCAGATCTGATCGTATATGTGGTCAGACAGCTTATCTTCAAAGGCAGTGACGGAATGATCGCTTTCTTAACTGCCAAGGGCGCTTCCATCGTAATCCCGTTCTTTATCACGTATTTTGTCAGAAAGGCCCTTATTCCTGTCGGCTCAGACGGGGAAAAGGATAAAAAGGTATCTTCCAATGAGTAAACTCTATGTTTTTCTTCCCTGTTACAACGAAGAACAGAACATCGGCATTCTGATAGACCAGTGGATCGGCCAGAAAGATGAGCTTGCATCCAAAGGTGTAGATCTTATTGTTTGTCCGATCGACGATTGCAGCACGGATAATACAAAAGCAGTGATGCTTAGCAAGCAGGAACAGTATACCAGCTCTCTGGTAAGCCCTGTTTTCCATGAAGTAAACAAGAACCTCCGCGGCGGACTTAATACGAGCATAGAACAGTTTCTCAAGATCGGAAAAGATGGCGATCTCATGTGCCTGATGGATGGTGATGCAACGCATGATCCCAAATACATTCAAAGCATGTACGATCTTTTGCAGGAAAAGAATCTGGACTGCGTTATTGCTTCAAGATATCAGCCCGGCGCAAATGTTGTAGGTCTTAAATTTCACAGAAAGATGATGAGTGACTTTGCCAAGATCTACTACTCAATGGTGCTGAAAGTTCCCGGTGTTAAGGATTACACATGCGGATACAGAATATACAGATTATCCGCGATCGAAAAGCTTGTAGAAAAATTCGGCCACGAACCGATCAAGGAACAGAGTTTTGCCTGCATGATGGAATTTCTTTACAAGCTTCATCTTTGCGGCATCAGTTTCGGAGAGGTAGGCTTTGAACTCCGTTACGATAAGAAGCAGGGTGCCAGCAAGATGAACGTTTTCAAGACTATGAAAAACAGTCTTTTCTGCGCTCCGAAATTCAAGAAACTTAAGAAGACGATGTAAAGCGCGGGGATAACCGATGGAGCTGAAGAAAACCCATAAGATAATATCTTTCAGCGCACTGGTGCTGCTCCTTTGTCCTTATTCAGCATTAACAGTCATAAGTTTTGCAGCTATCGTTCTGTTTTTCGTGCTGAATTCTTCAAAGACAGATCTGTTTAACGGAACAACAAAAGTTACCACAAAACAGCTTGCAGTATCTTTTCTGGTCAACATTGCACTGTTGTTTGTTTTTATCCTCAGATGGGCAGATTATATAAACCCTGTTATAGTCTCGCTTGCAGGTCTTGCCCTGTGCGTACTTGCCACCCCGGTCCTGCCTGTTATAGTCACTGCATTTCCGGGCAGATCCCAGCCATTAAAACTGACGGATAAAAAGCTTGGAATTTCCGATCACATCATCTTTCTTCTGTTTTCCGTAGTGATACTTTTCTTTGTTTCTTCAGCATCCCCGGTGGTCGCAACAGACTGGGATGCAGATTCCAACTGCATTTTCACGGCAGCACGCGGAATGCTTCACGGGAAACTTATCTACCGCGATCTGATAGAACTCAAAGGAATAATGATGTATGTGATATTTGCAGCAGGTGCCCTTATATCGCCATACAGTTATACGGGTCTTTGGATCATTGAGATCATCTTCTGCTATTTGTTCATGGTTATTACGACGAAGCTCCAGTTGCTGTTTGTCGAACAAAAAAGTTCCATCAACTCTGTGATCTCGGCGATCTCCGTTGGAGTTTTATATGGAAGCTCGTCTTATTTCTTCGGCAATACGGCTGAAGAGTTCGGCATTGTGTTTTTAGCCCTGATCATTTATTTCTGCATAAGATTGATTGCGGATGACGACATCCGTTTCAGCAGGGTCTTTATTGTAGGTTTGCTTACCGGCGTGATCTTCTGGATCAAGTACAGCATGTGTGGTGCTGTTTTCGGAATGGCTCTGTTCTTTGTTATCTATCTGATCCGCAGAAAACAGGTTAAGCAGCTGCTTAAGGCTGTTTTGGGAGTTATCTCCGGTTTTGTTACTGTTTCTGTGCCGGTCATTCTGGTTTATCTATTCAATGGCGCACTTTACGAATTGTTTGACGTATATTTCGGAATGAATATTTTCAAGTATCACGTTACTTCTTCCAGAGGAACTTTCTTAGATGCTTTGACAAATCCGTTCCTTGCGTTTCCGGCATATCTGGGTGATAACAGCCAGCTGCTCATATTGGTCTTCGTAGCATTCATTTATCTGTTCTGCCGCAACAAAAAGATCTTCGCTTTTTTCTTTGCAGCATTTACCTTCAGTTTCTATGTGGCTCTTTTGGGAAACGGAAGTGTTGTCTACTATCCGTTTATACTGACAGCGTTCGCCGTGTTCGGAGCACTGCCCGTAAACCTGATGATCACAAAATTCCTGAAGGACAAGACCAAACCTGTCAAAGCATTAAGTCTTACCGTATCTTTTGTGCTTGCCGGCCTGTATTCTCTTCCGTTTATCAGCAACATTTCTTATTACGGAATTAAAAAAGACAACTATCCGACATATGCATTTTCGAAGATCATCATGGATTCGGAAGACCAGTCTTTCATCTGTCTCGGACTCATTGATTACGGTTTTTATACAAGCATGAAAACCGATCCTAAGACGCCCTGTTTTGCCGTTCTTGTTCACGATCAGGATATGGTAAACCAGCAGATCCAATACATTGCCGAGAATGACTACAACTACATAATCACTTCCAATAACTGCAACTACGATATTTTCGCTGATGAGGGCAATGTGCTTGAGGGATATGAACTGGTTGCCGTACAGGAAGACCCGGTCTTAAAGGGCGATGAATTCTATTTGTTCAGAAAAACTGATGGTTAGGAGTTTAACGTTATGGTTTACGTACTTGAAGAAACATCCAAAGTTGAGAAATTATTCGATGGCTGGCAGGAGACGCTGATATATTCATGTCTTCAGAAGGTCATGGGAAAGGTCTTTGTTACCGACCTCGAAAACCCTGTCTCGGCATTCGCGTTTGTCGGCATTTTAGGCTTTTTCGCAGGCGCACCTGATGAAGAACTGGTCCGAAACAAACCGGAAGGTTTTGTGATCTTGATGCCTCAAAACGAAGAGTGGGCAAAGCTCATCGAATCCGTATATCCCGACGCGAGAAAAGTAACCCGTTTTGCGATCAGGAAGGATACTAAATTCGACGTTGAAAAGTTGAAGAAAAATCTTGAGATTCTTCCTGACGGATATGAACTCAAAAACATAGACGGAGAGATATATGATCTGTGTCTCGAAAACCCCGTGACTGCTGACTTTGTATCTGCATTTGAGAGTAAGGAAAAATACCTTGAAGACGGCATGGGAGCAGTGATCTTAAAGGACGGAAAAATCGTATCCGGAGCATCTTCATATACTCGTTATAAAGAGGGCATTGAGATTGAAGTAGATACCATTGAATCAGAGAGAAGAAAGCATCTGGCTATGGTCGCCTGCTCTGCATTGATATTGAGATGTCTTGACGAAGGGTTGTATCCGAGCTGGGATGCGCAAAATATGGGTTCCGTGCATCTCTCGGAAAAACTCGGATATGAATTTGACCACGAATATATCGCTTATGAAGTTTCCTCGAACATGAGGACGCACTAACCCTTTGCGAATATACTTACTCACTGATATTATTAGCCCGTGAATTTTTATCACGGTGAGGATGGGATAATAGTGAATTACAAGACCGGACTGGTATTAGAGGGCGGCGCCATGCGCGGCATGTTTACATGCGGTGTCATCGATGTTCTCATGGAAAACAACATAAGATTTGACGGGGCAGCGGGCATTTCCGCAGGCGCGGTTTTCGGCTGCAATTACAAATCGCATCAGATCGGAAGAGCGATCAGATATAACAAAAACTACTGCAAGGATCCCAGATACTGCAGCTACCGTTCGCTCATAAAAACGGGCGATCTATATGGTGCGGATTTCTGCTACCGCGAGCTGCCGGATGTTCTCGATCCTTTCGACAAACAGACTTTCAAGAACGATCCGATGGAGTTTTACATCGGCGCGACTGACGTTAAGACCGGCAAGTGCGTTTACCATAAATGCACCGACGGCGGCGGGAATGACCTTCTCTGGATGAGGGCATCCGCTTCGATGCCGATCGCTTCAAAGCCGGTCCGGATCGGTGACAGCGCTTATCTTGACGGCGGCATCGCTGATTCGATCCCCTATGAATACATGGAAAGTCTCGGGTATAACCGCAACGTTATCGTGCTGACCCAGCCCAAAGGTTATGTGAAGAAAAAGTCGCCGTTCATCATACAGATGGCGCTTCACAAATATCCTGCCATCGCTGAAGGAATGGCTAACCGTCATGTGATATATAACAGACAGGTCGAAGGTGTCGAAAAGCGCGAGGCTGACGGTCAGGCTTTTGTTATCAGACCGCCCGAAAAGATCGGCATAGGCCGCACCGAGAAAGATCCTGAAAAGCTCGAAAAGGCATACCGCACGGGCCGCCTTGAAGCTGAGCGCGTGCTCCCTGAACTGCGTGCATTTTTAGGCCTTGAGTGATGTGCTTTCCGCGCACGGGATGAACATTACATATGTTAATGTAAAAAATCCGTATCCTTATGAGATAATCTAATCAGTTTTCAGACAAACAGGAGGTTATTTATGAGAAAACTCTATGCTAAGGCAATTTCCGTTATGGTTCTTCTCACCCTTGCTGCGTTCTGCTTTACAGGTTGTGTAAGGTTCCGCACATCGATGAACATTAAGAGTAACGGCAAAGCTGATTTTACAGTTATTTACGGTTATTATAACGAGCTGATCGACTCAGATGTTGAGTCAGAAATGGAAGACCTGGCTGACGCTTTCGAGGACGACGGCTGGACTGTTGATGATTATAAGAAGGGTGACTACGAAGGTTATACCTTCACTATGACAAATGTTAAGGTCAATGACTTTGAAGATATCTTCAACGCTGACTGTTTCACAGAGGACCTCGAGCTCGGTGATTTCGAACTCACAAAGAAGGGCTCCACATACACTATTAACTGGGATACAAACGTTGTTGGTGACCTCAATGAAGAGGGTATTACTTCCGAAGATCTCAAAACATACGGCGGATTCATGGAAGTAGAAATTACACTTCCTTCTCCCGCAACTGACGATAATGCAACAGAAGTTTCCAAGGATGGAAAGACATATACATGGGATCTTCTCGACGGTGACGAAGTAGAACTCACATTCACGCTTATTAATGTCGGACTTATCATTGCGATCTGCGCAATCGTATTTGTTGTTTTCGCAGCTGCAGCAGTCGTTGTGATCCTTCTCATAGTCAAGAAAAAGAAGCCTGCTAAAGACGGTACTGCTACTGAAGCACCCGCAGCTGCTCCGGTTTCTTCACCTGAGCCTGCATCACCCATAGATTTCTCTGCTCCTGCATCACCTATTGATTTTTCTGCTCCCGCTCCGGCTCCCGCTGCACCTGCGCCTGCAGCTGCACCTGTAGCACCGGCAACACCCGCACCCGCTCCTGCTGCTGCACCTGTAGTTGAAGCAACACCTGCGCCCGCCGCTCCCGTAGCTGCGCCTGTTGCCGCACCCGTTGAGGCTGCTCCTGTTGCACCCGCACCGGCACCTGCCCCTGCAGCTGAAGCTCCCGTAGCACCTGCACCGGCTCCCGCTCCTGCTGATCCTACAACACAGGCTTGATGAGCTGAACAAGTAATTCAATATTGATCAACTGCCCCTTCGGAACGATCTTCCGGAGGGGTTTTTAATTGCGTGGGGTGCTTCTTCAAAAACTAAATCTGTAATTGTTGCTCGATTTTTTGCCCAACAATTACAGAAAAAGGCAGATTTATATAATTGTTGGCCGTTTTTTTGGCAAACAATTACAGGACCGTTTTTGGATTTCAGTTTGGGAAACTCAGGCTTCCTTCTTACGCAAACTCAATACGATGATCGCAGCGAAAACCAATAAGATGCCTGCGATTGCGACGGGCCCGACTGTTTCTTTCATCACGAAAAACCCGAATAATGTTGCGGCTGCGGGCTCAACTGTTGCGAGCACTGCGGCTTTGCCGGCGGTGGTCATGTTGAGGCCCAAAGTGTAAAGAAGGAAGGGGATTACCGCCGTGACGACTGCTGTGAGAAGGACGAAGCCGAACAGGGCCGGTTTGTTTTCGATAGCGGAGATCTTAGAAATCAGATCAACAGGATTAGAAACAAAAATGGAGCCCAAACCAGCGATCAGGAACGTGTAGCAGGTGACAGTGTAAGGCGAATATTTCTTGAGTGCGAATGTCCCGAAAATGCTGTAGAGGCCGTATCCCAAACCGGAGCCCAGACCGACAAGGATGCCCACAACAGTCACTTTGCCGCCGAAGCCGGAGACGAGAATGCAGCCTGCGAATGCGAGTATGAGCGCGATGAGTTTTTGTATCGTGAACTTTTCCTTGAGGAAGATTATCGCGAGGACCATTACCCAGATGGGTGAAGTGTAGAGAAGGATCGCCGCAGTTGACATCGTCATGAGGCTGATCGCGGTGAAGTAGCAGCATGTGAAAAATAATATGCTCACAAGGCCGAGCGCGAGGAACAGAGGGATGTCGCGCAAAGCGATCTTAAAGCCTTTGCGGTCCTTGATCAGAAGTATCAGCGCGAAAAGGATCCCCGCAGTCGTAAGGCGTAGACATGCGACCTGTATGGATGAAAAGCCAAGGTCATTTAAGTGGCGTACGAAGATGCCCATGCTGCCCCAGAACAGGCCGGCGATTATTATCAGGATGTCGCCAAGATAACCTTTCTTTTCCATGTCATACTCCTTCCACCGAAGGAATTATAACAACGGAACTGCAAAAATATAAGTGCCGGCCTATTGTTGACGGAAAACAGTTGGAAACTGTCAACAATGAAGCCGGCACGATTGTCAAAGGCTTGGTTAAAATTGTTATTAATTAATTCTCGGCACTAACCCGATCTTCTTTAGCCAGATCGCTCTCTTTGGACTTTACCTTGTTTGTAACTAACGTGAAGCTTCCTATCATGCAGAGTGCAAAGATAAAGCCGAGTGCGATGTTATGGAACACTAAGCTCCAGAGGATGATCATGGCAATGAACAATCCTGTTTTGGTAAATGTGATGCCCAATACCGTTTTGCTCTTTGCTCTTGAGATGAGCTTGTCCTGATACTCTGCTTCATGAAGCTGTCCCATGCCTACGGAGTTTCTGAGGTGATCGATCATGCAGTGGTCAAAATATGCCTGTTCTTTTTCGTATCCTTCAGCGAAAAGTCTGCTTTCTTCAACCATCCTGTCCCTTGATTCCTCGAACCAGGCTTCAATGCCTGTTTTTCCTGACGGTGTGCCTGCAATTCTTCTGTTGAAGGATAAACCGATAATGTACTTTTTCTTATCGATCTTCTTGGTCATTACAAATATCTCAGCTGAAGGCATGCCCTTGACTGTTTTGCCGTTTCCGTCAACAAAGTCTGTCTTTGCATTTTCGAGCATGCTGCTTAATGCCGGATATGTAAGATCATCTTTTAATCCATCGGCTATTCCGATCTTGCCGTTTGCGACGTGCTTTAAGATGTACTTTGAAAGCTCGAAGAATTCACAACCTTTTACGTAATCCATAACTGTTTTCCTCACTATTCGTTTGTATTTTCCTTTGACAACGAGATAGTACCAGGAAAAACGGTCCCGGAAATCAGAGTGCCGTGAATGGAACTTTTATTGTCGCGAAATGCAAAATAACGGATTACAGGATCAAGAGGGCTATTCCGCCTGCAAGCAGAAGCACACAGGGAATAATGGAGATTCCGATCTTTGCGCCAAGCTTCATGCCCTTCTTTTCCATGCCTTCTGATATCTCTGTCTGGCGCTTTATGAGGTGTACGCCGAGGACGAGGAACAGCGGTGACAGGGTAGCCAGGAGCATAAGTGACGGTATTGAATCGACAGCAGCTGATGTAGCTTCTGCCGCGGTTACTGTCTGTTCCTGCTGCTGGGCGAGCATTGAGGTGATGGTGCTCAAACCGATAAGCAAAAAATTGTTGATAAAGTGATAGAGCGCAGGAAGAAGGAAATTGTTGCGCTTTACCATAAGGTATGCCAGGCATCCGCCCATTAAAGCCGTGTTTATGAATCTTACGGTATCGGTGTGAAGAATACCGAACATGACTCCGATGATGAGTACGATGATCCAGTCCTTTTTAATTCCACGGAAGTTGCTTAATATCGCGCCCCTCATTATTGCTTCTTCGCAGATCGGGGGACAGATGACAGTAGTGATAAAACCTATTACTGCTACGCCTGCTATCTCCTGAACACCGGATGTTACGTTCTCAAATGTCTGTGGCATGAATTTGCCGACGATAACTGCGCTCAACATTCCCAAAGGAAGAGCTCCCATCCACATAAGTACCGTTCCGAAGAAATCTCTCACAGTTATTTTCTTAATGGGAAAAACTTCTTTTAAAGGAGTCTTATTGATAAGACATGCAACGATCGCAATGCCCAGAAAACCCAGCTGGACAACGAATGTTGCGAAAGAACCTAAAAAGATTCCTCCGATAATGCTTCCTGCAATGAGCCATACGAGCGTGATAACAAATAAGATAACGCCCTTCCATGGTTTCCATCTTGCCTGAGTAGATAATTCCTTAGCCATAATATGCTCCCCTTTTCTTATTGATAACCATGAGAATCTATCACCAGTGGCTCCTGCAAACAGAGAAGATGGCGTGAATTGTCAGTATTCTGCCGTAAATGGTATGGTAAAAGCGAAAAACATTTATAATACTAATCAGTAAATCCGGCTTTATGGGGGGATAAAAATGCGTATTGCTGTCTGTGATGATGAAGAGTTATTCCGGATAGAGTTTAAATCTGTTCTTGATAAAGTGCTTATTAATGCTGAATACGATATCGACACTTTTTCCGGTGGTTCAAGTCTTTATGAGGCTTTCTTGAAAAATCCCTTTGATCTGGTGTTCCTTGATATCGAGATGCCGGGAATTGACGGTATTACGCTCGCGAAAAGATTACGGGCGGTATCCGAAAATGTCCAGATAGTGTTCCTTACATCGCACATCGAATATGCGCTCGAAGGATATGAGGTCAACGCATTAAGATATCTCGTAAAGCCGGTTGACATGAATAAGCTCAGCGAAGTTCTGAAGTATATCCAGGATAAAAAGAATAATTCGCGTCAGATCATGATCAAGCAGGAAGGCGAAGACATCGTGATCGACATAAGCGATGTTATTTATATGGAGTCCATGGATAAGAACGTCAGGATCGTTACTTCCAAAAGCGAATACATCACAAGATACAACATCAGTGATTATGAAGAAGAACTGAAGAACAGCGGTTTTTTAAGGATCCACAGGGGTTATCTGATATCTTTATCCAAGGTAAAGAAGATCGTAAAAAACGATGTCGTAATGGACGGGGACATCTCTCTTCCGGTAAGCCGCAGCAATATAAAGACGTTAAAAGATGCTTTATATGCATATGTAGAAGGAACTGCTTTCTGATATGACAGATACATTGGCAAACGATATCATAACAATTATAACTTCGGTACTGAGCAACTTTCAGATCGTCTTTGCTCTGCTCTTGATAGTAGTTATTTCGGCCTGCTTTCTCGGAAGACAGGTTGAATTCTCAAAAAAGCTCGTCTTATCGGCATTCGGCGTAATCGGAGTAACTGTAATCTTCTCCATTGCAATTAATTTTCTTTTTGCAGATGCGGACTCTGATCTGATATTGAGTTTGAATTTCATTCTTGCCGGAATCTTTTATGTCTATGCATTTGTATTCTTCCTTTTGGCATTCAAAGAAAAAAGATTAAAGCGTGCCATCGAAGCATGGATATGGTTTTTCCTTTTTGTTCAATATATATCCACCTTTTCCAATATGACTGTTATTTATCTGGCAGGCGGAACTGAAGAACTGGCATATTCCGTATTTTATGAGAATGTGGGATCAGGACCTTTATGGCTAGTGATGGCAGCCGTCAATTTCATTTTTACTCTGGCGCTTTTTCTCATTACATATTTCGGTTTCTTCAAGCCGAAAAAGTATTGCATAATCAGCGTTCCTGCCAGGGTGTTGTTTATTGTATGGATAGTCATATTCCTGTTCATGCCATGCATCCCCTCCCTTATTCCGTCAGAGTTCATCACGATCGAATACAGATATCACATCATGAGCATAATGTTCGGTCTCGGCATCATTATCCTCGGACTTGCCGCTCCGGTTTTTGTAGTTATCTCCTCGGCTGAGAGATCTTATCTTGAGAAGAACAAGGCCCAGGAAGCATATATTAGCGCCGAACTCGAATATATCGAACAGTATAAGCGCAAGCAGACTGAGACCAGGGCTTTCCGTCACGACATCAATAACCACCTGGCAATGACACAGATGATGCTTGAAGAAGGCCATTCAGATCAGGCCAAAGAGCACATAAGCGATATGCTCGGCAGTATCAGTTCGCTCTCTCCGAAATACGTTTCCGGTGATGAGATGCTCGACATCATCATCTCCATGAAAGCAGATAAAATGGATGAATTGAATATCCGTTTCGCGCTTGACGGTGTGGCTGACGGCGGCTTGAAGATAAAGCCGATGGATATGTGCAGCATTTTCGCAAACGCATTGGATAATGCGATCGAGGCAGCCTCTTCATGCGAAGATCCTTTTGTGTCTTTCTCCATCAAAAGAACGGATAAGTTTTTCGTATTCAGGATAACGAATTCGGCATCAGGCAAGGTCGATATCGAGAAGCTCCTGAACTCCACAGGTTACACATCCAAGAAAGATAAAGAGAGCCACGGCTTCGGCCTCATGAATGTCAGGCGCACGGTAGAAGCCTGCGACGGTATATTAAAGGTCTCATCTGAAGAGAACACTTTCGTCCTCACGATAATGCTGCCGAGACCCCTTTAAAACTGAACTTTGCGATCCACCAAATGTCTCACGGGAATACTATGCCCGTCATTCCACGATGCGTGGGTAACATATCGCTAAGGGCTGTGTTAAGTTTGTAGCGGAAGGAGGCATGAGCCATGGATAAATATGTAACCGGAGCGGTGATCAGAAAGCTCCGCGAAAACAAGAACATGACGCAGGAAGAACTTGCAGAAAAAGTATTTGTCAGCAGCAAGGCTGTTAGCAAATGGGAGACAGGACAGGGCTTTCCTGATGTGAGCCTCATAGAGCCTCTCGCAAAGGCTCTGGGAATCTCTGTGATAGAGCTGCTCTCGGGTGAGGATATCAAAAACTGCAACCGTTCTTCAAATATGCTCAGAGGAAGATTTTATGTTTGTCCCGTGTGCGGAAATGTAATCCATGCAACGGGCGAAGCGGTTATCAGCTGCTGCGGAATAACCCTGCCGCCATTGGATGCGGAAGAGTGTGATGATGAGCACAGGATAAATGTGGAGACGATCGAAGACGAATACTATGTGACTGTTGATCATCAGATGACAAAGGACCACTACATCTCATTTCTTGCGGCTGTTTCAGACCAGGGCGTGCAGCTAGTTAAGCTCTATCCGGAAGGACCTTGTGAGACGAGATTCAGGAAAAACCGCATTAGAAAAATATACTCTTACTGCAATCATCACGGGCTGTTTTTGCTTAAAACTTAAGGAAATCTTAATGTGTTTACCCTATTTCTGCGCAAACTTTTAATTCTCCGTCCGTTATAATATTCGCAAGCTGACTTATGGGGATAGGTCAGCCGCAAACAATATTAGGAGATGATAGGAATGTTAGTGATACCGTATGTTTACATAGTAGCGGTCTATACAGCCATATATCTGCTCGTAAGGGCCGCTGTCAGCTTGCGCAATAAGAAGATCGACTGGAAGCGGGAGAGGCTTCATATTCTGATGTACATAAATCTTATTGTCATCATATACTTCACTTTCTCACCGCTTTGTCTGGATCTGAATGAGATCTTCAACTGCAGGATCAACCTGATCCCGTTCGTGTATCTGTTGGATTACGATAGCGGGGCACACATGATCTATAACGTTTTCGGCAATATTTTTATGTTTGTCCCGACAGGAATAGTATTGCCTGTGCTTTATAAGCGCCTGGATAATTTCTTCAAGGTTGTAGGAACCGGATTCCTCATATCTTTGAGTATAGAGATACTCCAGCTGCCGTTTGCCGACAGGGCATCTGACGTTGACGACCTCATCATGAACACATTGGGCGTTGCCACAGGTTATGTCATCTACATGATCGTGCGCTATGCAAAGAATCCGGGAAAACAGAAGGCAAACCTTCCGGGGGTTCTTAAGCAAAGATAAGCATAATGACAGACTGCTGTGAATAAGAGCCGTTTTCCGCAAGGAATACGGCTCTTTCCTTGTTGCAGACAAAAATATTTTATATAATCTATTACTGCAGTGTAAAACATAGGAGATTGATATGAAAAAGAAGGAAAACCCCGAACGCCGCAACGAAGTCGAAAAGACTTTGCTTGAACTGAGCGGTTTGGAGCAGAAAGATCTTTTCGAGAAATATAAGACAGATGATGAAGGTCTTGATCCCGTACAGGCATCCGACCGTCTTGAAGAATACGGCAGGAACATCATTGATTTCGGTAAGGAAAAGAGTCTTGCCGTACGTATTAAGGACGCGATAATCAATCCGTTTAACATCGTGCTCCTGGTTGTTGCGGCAATTACTTTTGTAACGGATGTCATCCTTGCTGACGAGCCTTCGTTTGCAACATTTCTCATGCTCGTTGCGGTAATCATTATTTCCGCAGCAATTTCCTTCATTCAGGAAGAGAAGTCCAACAACGCTGCTAAAAAACTTCAGGGCATGATCTCCACCAAGCTCGATGTCATCCGCAACGGCGTTGAGACCGAAGTTAATATCGAAGAACTGGTACCCGGCGATATCGTTAAGCTCGCATCAGGCGACATGATCCCCGGCGACGTAAGATTCATTGAGACTAAGGACCTGTTCATTGACCAGTCCCAGCTTACCGGCGAATCCAATCCTGTCGAGAAGTTCACGACATCTGATACGAACGTCGGTGTTACGGACCTCGCAAACATCGGATTCATGGGATCGAACATCGTATCCGGAAGCGCCAAAGCGGTCATCCTTACAACGGGCGGTGATACATATTTCGGAAGCATGGCCAAGAGCCTCAACTCATATGAGGAGAAGAGCGCATTCGAGAAGAACCTTGATTCTGTAAGCAAGCTCCTTATCCGTTTCATGCTCGTAACAGTGCCGGTTATCTTTATCGCTAACTTCATCACGAAGGGCAGGGGCGGCTGGCTCGAGTCCCTCATGTTCGGCATTACGATAGCAGTCGGAATCATGCCTGAAATGCTTCCGGTCATCATGAACTCTTCTCTTGCAAGGGGCGCTATCAACATGTCCCGCAAGAAGACGATCGTTAAGCGTCTTGGTGCGATCCAGACATTCGGCGAGATGGATGTTTTCTGCACCGATAAGACAGGTACTCTTACACAGGATGAGATCATCCTCGAGAAATACATGGACGTTTTGGGCCGCGAGGACAAGCGTATCTTAAGACATGCTTTCCTTAACAGCTACTTCCAGACAGGTCTTAAGAACCTCATGGACGTTGCCATCATCAACCGTGCCGAGAAGGAAGATTTGTCATTCCTTAAGGAAGCATACGTAAGAGAAGACGAGATCCCGTTCGACTTTTCGCGCCGCCGCATGAGCGTCGTGCTTAAGGACAAGAACGGCAAGCGCCAGCTCATAACAAAGGGTGCAGTTGAAGAGATCCTGTCCATCTGCTCGTTCATCGAGATCGACGGTGAAGTCAAGGAGATCTCCGATGAGCTTATCGCAAATGCGAAAAAGATCGCTGAAGAGAATAACCTCGAAGGCATCCGTGTTATTGCCGTAGCGCAGAAGAACAACGTTCACGGCGTTGATGTTTTCGGTGTTGAAGACGAGAGCGACATGGTACTCATCGGATTTGTAGGCTTCCTCGATCCGCCGAAGGAATCAGCAGGCAAGGCCATCGACGCTCTGAGAAATAACGGTGTCCGCACGGTCGTTCTTACGGGTGACTCCGAAGGTGTTGCGATCAACATTTGCGGTAGACTCGGATTTTCCACCGAGATGACACTGACAGGTGCAAAGATCGATGCGATGAGTGATGATGAGCTTAAGGAAGCGTGCAAGAAGTGCGACATCTTCTCGAAGCTTTCTCCTTATCAGAAGCAGCGTGTCGTTAAGATGTTCCAGGCAAACGGCCACATCGTAGGTTACATGGGTGACGGCATCAACGACAGCTTGCCCTTAAAGCAGGCAGACATCGGCATCTCAGTTGATAACGCTGTCGATATCGCGAAAGAAGTTGCCGACATCATCCTGCTCGAAAAGGATCTCATGGTCCTTGACGAAGGCGTTGTCGAAGGCAGAAGCACATTTGCGAATATGTCCAAGTACTTAAAGATGTCTGTCAGCGGCAACTTCGGAAACATGTTCTCGGTACTCATCGCGAGCATCTTCCTGCCGTTCCTTCCGATGCTTCCGGTACATATCCTCGTGCAGAATCTCTTAAACGACTTCGCACAGCTCGGCATGCCTTTTGACCATGTCGAATCAAAGTACATCGAGAAGCCGAAGAAGTGGGACCTTGGCGGCATCAAAGGCTTCATGGTATCGTTCGGACTTTTGAGCACCGTGTTAGACGTTCTGTGTTTCCTCGTTTTGTGGTTCATATTCGGATACAACAATCCTGATATGGCCGGATACTTCCAGTGCGGCTGGTTCATGTTCGGTGTTATCTCACAGACGATGGTAATCCACACGATCAGAACGCCGAAGCTTCCGTTCATCAACGACAGGGCATCAATACAGCTGACGCTCTCAACACTTGCGGTAATTGCAGTTACGCTGATCATCGGCTTTACGGGTGTATCAACACTGTTCGATCTGCCCACGATGCCTTTAAGCTACATGCTCTGGCTTGCGATCCTCATGCTCGTTTACATGATCTTCGCACAGATCATGAAGGTCATCTACATCAAGAGACACAAGGACTGGTACTGATACCTTTGCTATAAAAAGAATGCGTGTGCAATTGTTGGCCGAGTTTTACGGCGACAATTGCACAAAAACGCTGATTTATGCAATTGTTGGCCTTTTTTTGGGCAAACAATTATACAACGCCGGTTTTTTGAGGCATCTTCTCTACTCGTGATACAATAAGTTTTAGTAAACATCAGGGAGACTTACCGGATATATGGCAAAAGGAAATAAAAAGAGTTTCAGGGGAAAGAAGGTTATCAGAGGAATATTACTGACCCTTCTCATTCTTGTTGCGCTGGTCCTGGTTGGTGCGAGGATATATTTCAGGGCACCCGTAAATGCATACTACAAAGCTTCCGAAAAGGCTTTTGTCATACCGGGCCTTATGGATAATATGGTGCCTCAGGGTCTTGATTATGTCGAAGATACTGATACTTATCTCGTGTGCGGTTATCAGAAGGACGGCTCGCCTTCACGTGTTTACAGAGTTGACGGCAGTAGCGGAAAAGATAACGGTTATATCGTCATGGGAGATGAAGAAGGCAATGCGATCAAGCCTCATGCGGGCGGTCTTGCCGCACACGGCGAATATCTTTTCGTTGCAGGCGATGAGGATGCACTCATAAATGTTTACAGTTTAAGTGATGTCCTTTCCGCAAACAGCGGGGACGTTGTAAAGAAGCTCGGAAGTTTTCCGACACAGTTTTTAGATGACAAGATAAATGTTGCATGGATCTGCTTTTCTGATGACCGCATGATCGTCGGAGAGTTCTACAGGGATCCTAATTACATGACCGATGAATCGCACTGGATCACGACAACGACAGGCGAAGAGAACCGTGCATTGGCTTACTGTTATGCATTCGGTGACGGTGAGGATTCTGTCTTTGGTATAAAGACACTCCCTTCAGAGATATATTCGATGGCGGGTCTAGTCCAGGGCATGACGGTGAAGGACGGAAAGATCTGGACATCCCAGTCTTACGGAACAGCGAAGTCAACGATAAGCTGCTATGACATTTCATATTCAGAGCCCGTGCGTTTTATGGGAAGGATCGGTTCCGGTCTGCCTGAAGCCACTGTGGAGGTTCCGGTCTATGCATTGGACAGCAGCACGAGGGCATTTTACTTTGATGCTCCGCCTATGGCAGAGGAGATTATTTTCGTTGACGGTAAACTGATGACAATGTGCGAGTCAGCATCGATGAAGTATTTCTTCGGCAATCTCACGGGTGGCAGATGGTGTTACGCAACGGATATCGATTATTTTGCTAAAGACAGCGAGGTCTGAAAATGTTTGGAACAGATATTCCAGGAATCGATTTGAGCAGTTACTTCGACAAGACGACGATCCTTGGCCAGGTCCTTGAATTCCTGATCTACACGGCGATCGCCGCGATCGTTACTTCGATCGTGCTTGCGATATATAACCACTTCGTAAAAAAGAAGCTCAAGGAAAAGAAGAACATCCAGATCCGCTTTACGCAGAACATCATAAGGACGCTAATCATCCTGATCGCGATAATATGGGTCCTCATGAGTTCGACCGCAACCACCGACATCGGCAAGGTCCTCTTCCAGGGAACCGCGATAATCGGTGCGGTCATAGGTCTTGCCGCACAGCCCGTTATCGGCGATCTTTTCAGCGGCATTGCGATCAGCATCAACAAGCCTTTTGAGATCGGAGACAGGATCGAGCTCGACAACGGCCTTAAGGGAATCGTAATGGACATCACTATGAGGCATGTCGTTTTGAGAACGATCGATACGGTCGATGTCATCATCCCCAACAGCAAGATCAATTCAAGCACTATCACGAACATGAGCCACAACACTAGGATCAGATCGGTCCATATGAGATTCAACGTTGCTTACGGCACTGATATGGACAAGGCCATGAAGGTGTTAAGGGATGCCGTTATCGAATCCGAATATTCCGAGCCCGAGTGGAAGAACAAGGACTACGGTCCTGTCTATTTCATCGCATATGCAGACAGCAGTCTCGTTCTTGCTACGACTGTTTACTATAAGCCCACCAACGCTACCGAGATGGTAATGAGCGACATCAATAAGCGCGTCAATGACGCCTTCGCAAGAGAAGGGATCGAGATCCCTTACAACTACGTTAATGTTGTCATGAAAAAGGACGACTGATCAGCCGGTAATTACTTTTCCGTCCGCACCGGGAATGTCCCTGATTATCTTCCCGACTGAAGGCACTTTTATGCTGCCTGACAGCGGATTCTTTATGCTGATCACGGGAGTTGATATCGTTGCTTCGACATCAGATCTCTCGAATGCGAGATCGCAGTCTTCCATTCGGCAGTTAATGAGCTTTAAGCCTTTGCAGTAGCAAAGCGGCTGTGTGCCCTTAATGGTGCAGTTGATGAATGTCAGGTTCTCTGAGTACCAGGCAAGATATTCGCCGTTGATAATGCTGTCTTTAATGGTCACGTTCTTTGCGTGCCAGAAGGCATCCTTGGTGTCGAACCTGCAGTTGTTGATCTCAACGTTTTCGACGTACTGGAAAGAATATTTTCCTTTGAGTGACACGTTATCGAAAACAATATCCGAAGATCTCATGAAAAAATATTCAGACTCGGCTGACGTGTTGACCATCTTAAGACCATGGACAGACCAGCCGAACTCGGGTGATATGATGGATGAATCAACGATCTCCGCGTCAGTGCATTCACGAAGAGCCTTTATGCCGTGGAGCTTTGTATCACTGATCTTTATGTTGTCCGAATACCACAGTGCGGCGCGGCATTTGTCGGTCATCTCGCATGAAGTGATATTGAGGCCGTGAACATGCCAGAAGGGGTATCTCAGATTGAAATAAGAATCCTCGACGGTAACATTACTGCATTCTTTAAGCGCACTCTCGCCGTCAGCGGGACCGTCAAAGCGGCATGTCCTTACCGTTATGTCTGAGCTGCCGTATAAGGCGCGCTCTTCGTCCATTGTCTTATTTTCGATCAGATTCACATGTACACCTCAGTAATTGATATCAAAATCATACTCTTCGAAAGCGAATTCCGTATATCAGTTTTTGGTTAGTTTTGTTTTGACATGCACCAATAAAGTTTGTAGTATTGATTTATTCTGTTAATGCTAACACTATGATTTTAAGAGGCATTTATTTATGAAGACCAACAGCGATATCGGCAAGTCCGCTGAAGACTATCTGGAGTCGATGATAATCCTCAAGGAGAAGAACGGATATGTCCGTTCCATCGACATTGCGGGATTTCTGGGCGTTACGAAGCCGAGCGTCAGCAATGCCATGAAACGTCTGCGTGAGGAAGGCTACATCGAGATGGATAAGTCCGGCCTAATTACAGTAACGGAGAAGGGCATGGAGATTGCCTCCAAGATCTATACCCGCCATAAGAAGCTTACGGATTTCTTCATAGCTTTAGGTGTCGGTCCGGATGTAGCTGAAGACGATGCCTGCAAGATCGAGCATGATTTAAGCGATGAGACGTTCGATGCGATCTGCCGCCACATCGAAGAATTCCGCGATAATAAGTCAAAAAAAGACTAATATTCTGCCACTAACTGATATATACCGATTATTTTGCTATGCTAAAATCACATTATTGAGAAACATTTTATAAAGGAGATCGCTCTATGGCATGTTTTTTGGTTCCTACAACAGAAGCAATCGTAACAACAGTAATCAAGCACGCAGCTGACAAGAAAGGTTCCGACAACATCTTCATCAAGAAGATGGGATGGCTTAACAATATGCTCTGGGGCGGTTCCGCACTCCTTGCTTTTGAGCATGTATGGCACGGCGAAGTAACACCGTGGTTTCCTTTCCTTACTGCAGCAGCTAATCCGGTTGACGCAGCTGAGATGCTACGCGAGATGTTCACGAGCGGAGTTGCCATGGCAGTTCTTGTAACACTTGCCTGGGTCGTCATGGTGCTTGTGTCCCAAGCCATTTCCAAGAAGAAAGCTCCGGCTTCGGCCAAGAGTCAGGCAAAGGCATAAGGAGGCAATACTATGACATTGCTTATCACTGTATTTGCAGCAGCTATTGCTACTATCCTCTGGTATAACTCAAAATCTGACAGAAAACTCGGCACACTTGCCCTTATGTACTGGGGCGCAAGCCTTATGTGGCTCGTTGATGCCGTAGTTGAATACATTGAACTCGGTGCGGAGTTCTTCGAACAGGCACCTGCTGATATGCTCAATGATGCATATCTCGGTTTATCCGTAGTTGCACTTGGAATCGTGATCTGGCTGGTCGTTCTCATCGTCAAGGATCCCGAAGGCAAGGTCAAGGCAATGCTCGCAGCTAAATGATGGATAACGAAGCAGATATCAGAATAAAAGAACAAGCGCTCACGGAGCGCATTAAGGCCGCCGGGAAACTGGCGGTCGCTTTTTCAGGCGGTGTCGATTCGACATATCTTGTATATAAGGCCCACGAAGTTCTTGGCGACAACGCCATCGCTGTCACGATAAGATCCCAGGTCCTCATCAACGAAGATTTCGAATGGACTGTCGAGTTCTGTAAAAAAATCGGCGTTAAGCAGGTAGTGATCGAGTGTGACGTTTTCGATTCCGAACAGTTCGAAAACAACCCGCCCGACAGATGCTACTACTGCAAGAAAATGGATTTCGACGCAATCAAGAAAGCCGCCGCGGAATACGGAATCACCGAAGTTGCCGATGGCAGCAATATCGACGATACGGGCGATTACAGACCCGGCATGCGTGCCATGAAAGAACTCGGGATAGTAAGCCCCCTCAAAGAATCCGGCCTTACCAAAAACGACATCCGCGCGCTTTCAAAGGAAGCAGATCTTCCCACCTGGGATAAGCCTGCCGCCGCATGTCTTGCATCCCGTTTTGTATATGGCGAGAAGATCACCACCGAAGGCCTGATCCGCGTTGCCAATGCCGAGAAGTTCATCAGGGACATGGGATTCCGCGGTATCCGTGTAAGAGTTCACGGCGATATCGCAAGGATCGAAGCCGCTCCGGATGACATTGAGCTTCTTACATATGGACGCACAAGAAAAGAAATATCCGATGAACTTAAGCGTTTGGGCTTCAAGTACGTAACTATCGACATTGACGGTTACCGTACGGGCAGCATGAACGAAGTGTTGAACATCAAAGAGGGTTCGTCAAATGAGTGATGCAAGAGAGATCTTAGACAAGGTTGCGAGCGGCGAGATGACTCCCGAAGAGGCTGAGACTGCTTTAAAAATGAAGCCTTTTGTCGATCTCGGATTTGCCAAGCCCGACCTTCACAGAGGCATAAGGCAGGGCATTCCGGAGGTCATCTTCGGCGAAGGCAAGACGCCTGAGCAGATAGATAAGATCACGGAAAGTCTTCTTGAAGGCGGAGTCAGGACAGTGCTTATCACAAGACTTTCTCCTGAGAAGGCTGCTGAGCTAAAGACTTCAATCAAGTATTACGATGTTGCCCGGATCGGCGCTGCAGGCATAATTCCGGAGCCTTCTGCCAAAGGGACCATAGTGGTTGCCACAGGCGGAACATCCGACCTTCCCGTAGCTGAGGAAGCTGCCGTTACTGCAGAACTTTTGGGCAATAAGGTTACAAGACTTTACGATGTCGGCGTTGCCGGTATCCACAGGCTCTTATCCCACACAGAAGAACTGATGGAAGCAAGTGTCGTTATAGCCATTGCCGGCATGGAAGGCGCACTTGCAAGTGTAATCGGAGGTCTTGTCGACTGCCCCGTCATCGCGGTCCCCACGAGCGTAGGATACGGCGCATCTTTTGAGGGGCTCACTGCCTTGCTGGCCATGATGAACTCCTGTGCAAGCGGCGTCACTGTAGTAAATATCGACAACGGATTCGGTGCCGGCTATTCTGCCAGCATGATCAATCACATCGGAGGTTAACCTGATGAAGACTCTTTATATCGAATGCAATATGGGCGCAGCAGGCGACATGCTCCTGGCATCGCTGGCTGAACTTACGGGCGACGTCAAAGCATGTGAAGAAAAGCTTAATTCATTGGGAATCCCCGATGTCACATATAACTTCGAAAAGTCCGTCAAATGCGGCATCGAAGGCACCCACGCACGTGTTGTCGCACTTGGTGTTGAAGAAGATGAGCACATGCATGAGCATCACCACCATGAGGAGCACGAGCATTCACATGAGCACTCCCATGAACATTCTCATGACCACGAACATGAGCACGAGCACGAACATGAACACGACCACCATCACGAGCATACTCATGAAGAACATACTCACGACCACCACCATGATCACGAGGGCGAACACCATCACCATCACCACACTCACATGAGTGATATCGAGAACATCATCGGCGGCCTTAATGTTTCTGACAATGTTAAGCAGGATGCCCTCGCTGTTTACGGCCTTATCGCCGAAGCTGAGAGCAAGGCTCACGGCAAAGAGATCTCCGAGATCCATTTCCACGAAGTCGGAACCATGGATGCAGTTGCCGATATCGTAGGTGTCTGCGTTCTGTTAGAGCAGATCGGTGCTGACAAGATCGTCGTATCACCTCTTGCTACAGGCTACGGCCAGGTCAGATGTGCGCACGGCATCCTTCCGGTACCCGCACCTGCCACTGCAAGCATAATCGAAGGCATTCCCACATATAGCGGCAACGTTGAAGGAGAGCTCCTCACACCCACGGGCGCAGCGCTCCTCAAGCATTTTGCTGACAGCTTCGGCCAGAGACCAGTCATGGCGATAGAGAAGACCGGCTACGGCATGGGAAAGAAGGATTTTGCAAAGGCCAACATGCTCAGAACCTTTATCGGAAGCTCGGAAGACGAAGGCGATAAGGTAATCGAGTTCAAGTTCAATGTCGATGACATGACCGGTGAAGAGATCGGCTATGCGACAGGCATTCTCATGCAGGAAGGCGCCCTTGACGTTTATACGACGCCCATCGGCATGAAGAAAAACCGCCCGGGAATACTTTTCACGATGCTCGTAAAGCCTGAAGACAAGGAAAAGTTTGCAAAACTTGTTTTCGAGAACACCACGACGATAGGCATCAGATATAACGAGATGGACAGGTTCAAGCTCGCAAGGCGCGAAGAAAAAGTCCTGACAAAATATGGGGAAGTCCGTGTCAAAGTAACCGAAGGATACGGCGTGATTAAGGCAAAACCCGAATATGATGACATATCGGCAATAGCAAACCAGGAATAATATCTATAATTTATACAGTTGAGATTTGAGAAAAGCATGTTTATTATTGAGTGAGAAAAAACTAGCAATTTTCTTTAATATATAGGGGTAGCTACTAAATGAAAAAGACAGCCGATCAGGCACACGAAAACATAAGACCTGCCGCAAGAGCCGGAAACTCAAACGCTCTGGCAAAGGTTGAGAGCAGGAAGATCGAAGAAGACAGTTCTTTTATTGACTTTTCCAAGGAAAAGCCGGTAAAGAAAGAGACAAAGCCGGCAGATATTCCGGTCAGGCACACCTCGGCCAAAGCGGGTCCCAAGAAGAAAAAGTCTGCGTTGCCCGTAGTCTTTGCTGTTTTAGGAATTCTGGTCGTTGCAGGCGTTATCTTCGGAGTTCTTTATTTCAAGAATCCGGATGACAATCCCATCGAGAATGTTTTTGAAGCCCAGATCGAAGTAGTCATGGCAGACGGTACTGTTCAGACCATGAACGCCAATGCCGCATATGCAGAGCTTTCAACAGATAAGTTCTATCCCGGAACAGTAATCGACGGAGTTGACGTCGGCGGCATGACAAAGCAGGAAGCTTACGATGCAGTCATGAAGAAATTGCCTGCCAATCCTGTTACCATCGCAATTAAGCTCGACCTCGAAGGAAAGATCCTTACCCCTGATTTCAAGGATGTAACCATTGAATACAACACTGCCGAGATCATTGACGAGGCATTTGCAAAATACAGACCCGTCAGCAGCGAAGACCTTACGAATCTTGCAGAGTGCTATAACAAAGTCCAGAAGCTCAAGACTGAGAAGGAGACTTATGAGTCAACATATACAGTCAAGGTAAACGGCGTAAAAGAAGCAGTTTCCGCTGCGCTCACACCTTTTGTTGAAGAGTACGCAACGGTAAAGAACGCATCCATCGTTGACTTCGATACTGAGACCAGGGAATTCGTCATCGACAAGGAAAAGACAGGTTATGAGATCAACATCGACGGCGCAGCAAAGTCAGTCGAAGATCTCTTCAGCAAAGGCACATACACAGGCACGGTAAAAGTTCCCACAGTTGTCAAAGAGCCTGAGATTACAGAGGCAATGATCAACGAAAACTTCGGTCTTGTCGGTTCCGAGTGGACAGTTACAGACGGTAACTCCAACAGAAACAACAACATCAGCCAGGCATGTGACAACATCAACGGCACTATCCTTGAACCCGGCGAAGTTTTCTCATTCAACGAAGTAGTTGGTCAGAGAACTTACGAAAACGGCTTCCTTACCGCAACGGTTATTGCCGGTGGTCAGTACGAGCAGGGGCTCGGCGGCGGTATCTGCCAGGTCAGCACAACCCTTTATAACGCAGCTCTCAAGACAGACCTCGAGATCGTAGAGCGTCACAGCCACGCTTGGCCGTCCGACTACATCTCACCCGGCCTTGATGCTACAGTTGATTGGCCCGCATTGGATCTCAAGTTCAAGAATGACACTGATTACCAGATCGTTATCGTAGCTTGGTGGGATCCTTCAGATTACACATGCAATGCAGAGATCTACGGAAGAAAACTTCCTGATGGCAAGTCCATCGAGACACGTTCGGAGATAGTAAGCAGAACACCCGCAGGCGAGACAGAATACGTTGCAGATCCGAGCCTTTCTGTCGGTGAGACAAAGACTCTCCGTAACGCTCACGACGGTATCACAGCTTATGCATACAAGGTATGGTCCGATGCTGACGGCAATGAGATCGACCGCGTATATTACAATTCCACATACTATAATTCATACGGAAAACGTGTTGCGATAGGTACTCTGAAACCTGACGGAACATATGCAGCCATTGATACAAGTACAGGTGAATACTTAGAGCCTATCTCTACACCGGAACCCACACCTGATGTGACGACACCGGAGCCCACACCGGATGTTACGACACCGGAACCTTCCCAGGATCCGCCGCCGGAAACGACTCCGGAACCACAGGAGACAACTCAGGATCCGCCACCGGAAACACCGCAGGAGAACACTGATCCTCCGCCGGCAACCTAGTGTAGAAAAGATAATAAGAATATTTAAAGCTCCCGGGAAAGGATAACCGGGAGCTTTTCTATTTGGTATATAACGAAGAATTATCTTCTGTTTTTATTTATCTCTTATACTTCCTTAATGAAAACCATGCCTTCTGCGATGTTCTCGTTGTATTCGTCCCAGGTTACGCCGTTGTAGCTGAATACGAAGACACCCTTGTCATTTGTGTATTCGACTGTCTCAGTCTCAGGCTCGCCTTCCTCTGTGTATGTGAATACCTTCTTTACTCCGTTATCGTAGCTGATAGTCTCTGTAACGGGATCGTACTTGCCGCTCATTGACCAGACAGCCTTGGAGTTGTGAGATGCTGTCCAGATTACCCAGATCTGTACGTTTTCGGGATCTTCGGAATCTACTTCAACTGTTACTCTGCCGTTCTTATATTCGCCGTTGATATCTGCAACTGTCTTAGGTGCGGGTTCGGTAACTTCTGTTGTTGCAACGGGCTCAGAAGGAACAACTGATGTTTCAGTGGGCTTTACTTCTGTCTCAACCGGCTTTTCGGTGGGCACGGGAGTTGCAGTGGGAATAGGTGTAGGAGTTGCTGTAGGCTTATCCGTAGGCTTAGGTGTGGGGGTTGCAGTGGGCTCGGAAGGGATAGTCTCGACTACGTCTCCGGGGAAGATCGTTGTGCAAACTTCCTCAACTGAATTGCCGAATCTGAAGACCATTGTGTCTGCCATGTGCTCTTCCAGATCGTTCCAGGTTACTCCGTCATAGCTGAATACGAATTCGCCTCTGCCGCTTGTGTAAAGGTACTCTTCGAAAATGACTTCGCCCTTCTCGTTAAGTGTGATCATCTTCTTGATCGCGTTATCGTAGAATACGCTTGTTGTAGCTTCATTGAAGGTGCCGCTCATTGTCCAGACTGCCTTTGTGTCATAGCTGGAGCCCCATACTACTGTGATCTCTGCTTCATCTTCACCTACTGCATCAACGGTGACGCAGGCTCTTCCGCCGTAGTAATTGCCGATAAAGTTCATTACGGGATTCTGGCCGTCATCAGAAATTGTTGTCTCTGTAATGGTTGTTTCTTTGTGAGGGATCTGTGGCTGTGTCTTAACCTGGTTCTTTTTTGTAGCGCAGGCTGCGACTGCGATTGCCGTTGCGAGTACTGCTGTGGTACCGAGTATTACGTATAAATTCTTTTTCATTTTGTTTGTCCTTTCTTTTTTGCCTTCCGGCGTTTTGTTTGATGGCTTCATTTAAACATCCGCAAATAAGGCAAACAATGATCAATGAATAGGGCATTAGTTGACTAAGCAACAGTTTTTACCGGATGTGTTGACGATCGCGAAAAAATACTTCCGTCGACATTTCGTCGACACCCTGAAAAGCAGGAGGCCGAAAAAATTTTTAATAATCCTATTGACAAGGTGGGTTTAACCGATTATCATATGCAAAAATTCATTGAAGAGAGGAGGACGGGAGTTATGTACGACCGCAAGTTCTATTTCCAAACATTAGTCCGTAATAACTTCCGTTGTGGACGAATGTGTTGTTCTTGTTCAAACAGCCGCTGTTCCGACAGCACAACTATAACTATTTGAATTAAGAAAGGAAAAACACAATTATGTCCAACTATAAATTTGAAACTCTTCAGCTCCACGTAGGCCAGGAGCAGGCCGATCCTGCATCAGACGCACGCGCAGTGCCGATTTACGCAACAACTTCTTACGTTTTCCATAACTCAGCTCATGCAGAAGCACGTTTCGGACTTGCAGACGCAGGCAACATCTACGGCAGACTTACAAACTCCACACAGGGCGTTTTCGAAGACAGAATCGCAGCTCTTGAAGGCGGCGTTGCAGGTCTCGCAGTTGCTTCCGGCGCAGCAGCAATCACATATGTAATCGAAGCTCTCGCAGTTAAGGGTGAGCACATCGTAGCTCAGAAGACGATCTACGGCGGTTCCGAGAACCTTCTCGCACACACACTTCCCCTTTATGGTATCGAGACAACATTCGTCAACATCCATGATCTGGACGAAGTAAAGGCTGCTATCAGACCTAATACAAAGGCTCTCTACATTGAGACACTCGGCAACCCTTCATCTGACATCCCGGATATCGAAGCACTTGCTAAGATCGCTCACGAGGCAGGCATCCCGCTCGTTATCGACAACACATTCGGTACACCTTACCTCATCAGACCTATCGAGTACGGTGCAGACATCGTAGTTCACTCTGCTACAAAGTTCATCGGCGGCCACGGCACAACATTGGGCGGCGTTATCGTTGATTCGGGCAACTTCGACTGGGCAGCTTCCGGCAAGTATCCCTGGATCTCTGAACCCAACCCCAGCTATCACGGCGTTAAGTTCACAGATGCAGCAGGCAAGGCAGCATTCGCAGTTTATATCAGAGCTATCCTCTTAAGAGATACAGGTTCTTCCATCTCACCTTTCGCTGCATTCCTTCTCCTTCAGGGTACAGAGACACTGTCTTTGAGAGTTGAGCGTCACGCTGAGAATACAAAGAAGGTATTGGATTTCCTCGTAAATCATCCCAAGGTTGCAAAGGTAAACCATCCGTCACTTGCAGATCATCCTGATCACGAACTTTATACAAAGTATTTCCCTAACGGCGGCGGTTCCATCTTTACATTCGATGTTAAGGGCGGCAAGGAAGAAGCATTCAAGTTCATCGATAACCTGAAGATCTTCTCACTCCTCGCAAACGTTGCTGACGTTAAGAGCCTTGTAATCCACCCGGCAAGCACAACACACTCACAGCTTTCCGAGGAAGATCTCAACAGCATCGGCATCCATCAGAGCACTATCCGTCTCTCCATCGGTACAGAGCACATCGATGACATCATCGCTGACCTCGAGAACGGTTTCGCAGCAATCTGATTTCCAAATTAAGCGATATAATACTATTTAGCAGTTACAACAGGAGGACTATATATGTCTAAGGTTTACACATCAGCAGACCAGCTTATCGGCAAAACACCGCTTCTTGAGCTCACACACCTCGAAAAGTCTTTAGGACTCGAAGCAAAGCTCGTTGCAAAGCTTGAATATTTTAATCCCGCAGGAAGCGTTAAGGACCGTATTGCCAAGGCCATCATCGAGGATGCTGAGGCTTCCGGCAGACTTAAGGAAGGCAGTGTCATCATCGAGCCTACAAGCGGAAACACAGGTATCGGTCTTGCATCCGTTGCAGCTGCTAAAGGATATCGTCTTATTATCACAATGCCTGAGACGATGAGCGTTGAGAGAAGACAGCTTATCAAGGCATACGGCGCTGAGCTCGTCCTCACAGAGGGCGCTAAGGGAATGAAGGGCGCAATCGCAAAGGCTGAGGAACTCCAGGCTGAGATCCCTAACAGCATCATTGCAGGCCAGTTCATCAACCCCGCAAATCCTAAGGCTCACAAAGAGACGACAGGTCCTGAAATCTGGGAAGACACAGACGGCGAAGTTGATATCTTCGTTGCAGGTGTAGGTACAGGCGGAACAGTTACCGGCGTAGGCGAATACCTGAAGTCACAGAAGGCTTCCGTTAAGGTTGTAGCTGTTGAGCCTGCTGATTCTCCCGTTCTGAGTAAGGGTACTGCAGGTAGCCACAAGATCCAGGGTATCGGTGCAGGCTTCGTTCCTGAAGTTCTCAACACAAGCGTTTACGATGAGGTTATTCCCGTTACTAACGACGATGCTTTCGCTACAGGCAAGCTCCTGGGCAAGAACGAAGGTGTCCTCGTAGGAATCTCATCCGGTGCGGCTCTCTGGGCAGCAATCGAACTCGCTAAGCGTCCCGAGAACAAGGGCAAGACGATCGTAGCTTTGCTCCCTGATACAGGCGACAGATATCTCTCAACTCCTCTTTTCGCTGATTAATAGTTGGACGAAAGATAAAAAACTTACATATGCCTCAAGCGCCCGCTGTCTTTAAGATGGCGGGTGTTTTTATGTTTATGCCCGGAGCCCCCGAAAAGGACCTCTTAAGTATAAAAAGGTAAAACCTAAAATCTACAAAATAAGCGGCAATCAGACAGAAGTATGTATAATCCCTTTGCTATAATCCAAATATCTTTATCTGAAATTAGTCAGGAGGTGCTGTTATGAGCGTAAACATCAATGAGATGCCCAAGATCGGATTCGGTCTTATGAGACTTCCGGAGAATGATGGTGTAATAGATATCGAGAAGGTCAGCAAGATGGCCGATGCGTATCTTGAAGCAGGCTTCAACTATTTTGACACCGCATATGTTTATCACGGCGGCAACTCCGAGAAGGCCGTTAAGGAAGCGATCGTCAAGAGACATCCGAGAGAGTCTTTTACACTCGCTACAAAGCTTCCGGCATGGTTCATTCATTCAGAGGAAGACAGGGATAAGGTCTTCAATGAGCAGCTCGAAAGATGCGGTGTCGATTATTTCGATTACTATCTCCTTCACAGCATTGAAGACGGCAACAACTACGACACATACGTAAAATACGACTGCTTTAACTGGGGCATTCAGAAGAAGGCCGAAGGCAAGATCCGTCATTTCGGATTCTCATATCACGGAACACCCGAATTGCTCGTAAAGATCCTCGACAGCCATCCCGAGGTCGAGTTCGTTCAGATCCAGCTCAACTATATCGACTGGGATAACTCCATCGTTCATTCAGGCGAGCTCTATAAGATCCTCGCTGAAAGAAATATTCCGATCATCGTCATGGAACCCTGCAAGGGCGGTAAGCTCGCAAACCTTGATGAAGAATGTTCTGCAATCCTGAAGAATATCCGTCCGGACAAGTCTATGGCTTCATGGGCATTCAGATTTGTCGGCAGCCTTCCCGGAGTTGCAACGATCTTAAGCGGTATGTCCACAGAAGATCAGATGGCTGATAACATGAATACCTTTAAGAATTTCGAGCCACTGACAGATGAGGACAAGAAGGCGATCGACAAAGTTGTTGAAGCTATGTCCCGTGTTGAACTGATCGGCTGTACGGCATGTAAGTATTGCGTTGAAGGTTGTCCTGCAGGTATCAGCATTCCCGATGTTATCAGTGCGATCAATACAGCCAGAAAATTCCCGGGTGACATGAGACCTCAGTTTTTCTACAACGGCCTGGTTGACAGATACAGCCATGCCTCAGACTGCATCGGATGCGGCCAGTGTGAAGGTGTCTGCCCGCAGCATCTTCCTATCATCGAGATTCTTAAGGAAGGCGTCGAAAAGTTCGAAGCCAAGGGCTGATCAGGATACTAAACAAACAGTAAAATAAAAACCGTCCGGTTCCTTTGTGAGGTTCCGGACGGTATTTTTATGAAACGTCATATCAGAGTGAAAGTTATTTAGATACGTAATTTATCAGAGTGACAGCGACTTAAGATATGCTTTAACGTCAGCGGCAAATTCATGAGGATGATCGCCCTGAACGTTGTGATTTCCGCCAGGGATCAGGATGTAATCTGCACCGATCATCTCAGCATATTCGATCATGACCTCATGTGAGCATGACCAGTCGTCGGAACCTGAGATGAAATAGACCGGAACCTCATAACTTGTCTGTGCCGTAAGGTCTGCGTTAAGACAGGTGTCGACAAGTTTGCCCTGAAGATTCATTACTTCTTCCTCACTCATTGTGGCCGTGTACCAGAGAAGATCGTCAGTGCCTAAATAAGGTGATTCCAAAGCGCCCAGGATGACCTGCGAAAAGTCCGGATACGGGTGATACTGCATTGCAAGATTGGAGACTTCGTTGGAGTTTTCATACGAAGGGTCGTTTAAGTATCTCTCATAGGCTTCTTTCATTGCTGTAGTATCTTCGCCTGCAGCTTCTGCTATGGCAAGAGCGTCTTCATATTCGGATGTGGTGGAGAGCCTGTCGTTTACGAACTGGCCGACGCCGATGTATGCCGCAACCTTTTCGGGATGGTCGTAAACATATGTAGCGCCGAGGATCGAGCCGTAAGAGTGGCCGATGATTATGATCTTGTCCTGGCCGAATCTGTCCAGCAGATAGTCGGTGAGCACATCGACGTCATCCAATGCCTGTTCGAAAGATACAGTCGCGTTGGTCTTGTCGTCGTTGGCGACATACGTTCTTCCGCAGCCGCGCTGGTCCCAGCAGACGAATGTGTAGTCGTCGATAAGGTCGTTTGAAAAAAGATAAGATACGTAAGAGTCAGGGCTTAACGGACCGCCGTGAAGGTAAAGGATGACCGGGTTGTCCTTGTTCTTGCCGCGGATGGTGATGAACTGCTTCATTCCGTTGATATCAACATAAGTCTGCTCATCAACGCCCTTGAACGGATTGATGAAGTTTGAAAGATAATTGTAGTTTCTCTTTGCGATGTAGAAGATCGACGTTGCGGTAACTATGATGAGCGGAATCGCGATCACGATCTGGAGCATTCCGACAAGTATCCTGGTGCCGGTCTTTTTCGGAGGTTCGTATCCGGCTTCGCTTCTGTGCGCGAGGTGGATACCGATGTGGCCGATGCCGAGTATCAGTGACGAGATGACGATAAAGAGATTTGATGCGTAGATTCCGAGAAGGAACATGGCGATTACGGGAAGCGTTGCACCGGCAACGGGGAATCCCGCAAAAGAGGAGTACATGTCTGCCATGGTCTTCTTGCTTCTGAAATACTTAAGCCAGTAGAACTCATAGAGGACCATGCAGAGGAAGGATGCGATGAGCCAGCCGATCCACCAGGATGAGGGTCTTACGTTGGTATCTTTGGTGATGAGGATCAGGCATGAGACGAGCACCTCACCTGCGCGCTCTAAAAACAGAAGGATCCTGTTCTCATTCTTTGCATATTCCTCATATCCTTCAGGTTTGTTTTTCGCCCAGATGATATTGGGGATAAACAGCATGGCAAGATATATCAGTCCGACATACGAAAATCCGAAATTGATCATGAAGTACTCCAAGAAAAATAAATCTTCACTATTATACCAACATTCAGAAAAGAGCGTAAAAATAAGGGTTAACAAATACTCTTTAGCGTGATAGAATTTCGAACGGGGGAGTTAACCCCCAATCCCATTATAAAAGTGAGGTGAATACGGTGGACGCTGGTGACAGTTGCGACAAACGAGGGAAACGCGGCCGAAATATCCTTTGTTCCTTAAAGTGCCAGTCGATGACCG
>CADAIP010000020.1 GCA_902787975.1 Oscillospiraceae bacterium | reverse complement strand
GGCCACACCTGTTCCCATTCCGAACACAGAAGTTAAGCTCACTGGCGTCGACAATACTCGGCTGGTAACGGCCCGGGAAGATAGATTGCTGCCGGATTAAATTCCTCGATAGCTCAGTCGGTAGAGCGTTCGGCTGTTAACCGAAATGTCACAGGTTCAAGTCCTGTTCGGGGAGCCAAAGCACCAATCAAATGATTGGTGCTTTTTTTATTGCGTATTTTTCGATCCGCTGAATATAAAGTCATTTCTAAAAAACATATTTGCACAAGTTAAGTTTAAGTTAAGGTTTACCGATTTTGAGGTTAAGGTTCCATACGTAGAATGATAAACGTAAGGAATGGAATCTTACGGAATAGAATAACTTGTATATTGGAAAGAGGTCGCAAATATGTGGACAAGGAAAAGTGTAAAGCAAAGAGGTAAGAAAGCTTTTTACCTGAATTATTGGAAGTGTGTTCTTGTAGCGCTCATTCTCTGCTTCGTAATCGGAGCAGCCGGCGGAAACAGTTGCGGCGGAAGTTACTCGATCCCTGCGCTCACCAGCCGGTTCACAAATTCAGATACAGATATTGATCCTGATATTGATATTGAACCCGATATTGATATTGAACCCGATATTGATCCTGAAAATACACAATTTGATCTTCAGTTAGATCTAGACGGAGATGGAGTAAACGATATCGATTCAACTGTTGATGAGGATCAGGCAGTAGGATTTGCAGTAGGCGCATTAGTTGCAGCATTTGTTGTCGGATTGATCATATCGGTCATTATCGGAGCCTTCGCACTCGCTTTCAAGTATCTGCTCCTCACACCGTTTGAATACGGATGCAGGAAATTCTTCAGAAAGAATCTTGATGAACCTGCTAAGCTCAGCAACATCGTATATGTTTTCGATTCACACTATAAGAATGTCGTAAAGACAGCATTCCTGAGAGATCTTTTCATCTGGCTCTGGAGCTTGCTCTTCGTCATTCCGGGAATCATCAAGTACTACGAGTACAGACTGGTTCCTTATATCGTCAGCGAGAATCCTAACATCAACTACAAGGATGCTTTGGCTGAGAGCAAGAAGCTTATGCAGGGCAACAAGTGGAAGTCATTCGTACTTGACCTTTCATTCATCGGCTGGGATATCCTCTCACTCATGACATGGGGTTTCCTCGATATCTTCTTCGTTGGACCTTACAAGGCTTCAACAGATGCAGCACTCTATGAGACATTGAAGTACGGCATCGATGCAAAGTAATACAGGGATTAAGGTAGGAATAGAAGCGGAATAGGGATAGAAACGGAAAATTGGGAATAGGAATAGAGTATAATAAAGGACACCGGAGGAGATTCGTCTCCTCCGGTCGACTTTGGAAACGGAGAGATTTATGGGATACAAGGTTTTGATAGCAGATGATGAGATGGAGATCAGGAATCTCTTAAGGCTCTATCTCGAGAATGACGGCTTCTCGGTAAAGGAGGTTGCTTCAGGTGATGCGGTAATGCCCGAAATGACAGCGTTCAAGCCTGATATCATCCTATTGGATGTCATGATGCCCGGCAAAGACGGAATCCACGTTCTTAAGGATATAAGAGAGACAAGCAATGTTCCCGTCATGATAATCTCCGCCAAAACAGCTGATGTTGAGAGAATATTAGGTCTCAATGTAGGTGCCGACGATTATATCTGCAAACCGTTCAATCCTTTGGAAGTCGTTGCCAGGGTCAAATCAAATCTCAGAAGATTCTATGCGCTGGGTGGCGGCGAAGAGAAGTCAGAGAAGATAACTCTGGGCGATCTTGAACTCGATATTGAGAAATGTCTTCTTATAAGAGCAGGTGAGCCGATCGAGCTTACATCTGTTGAATATAAGATAATGGAACTTCTCATGAAGCACCCTGGAAAAGTTTTCACCAAGCAGCAGATATATGAGTATGCCTGGGGCGAGGATTATTTCGTAGCAGACAATAACATCATGGTCGCAATAAGCAAACTCAGGACAAAACTTGATGAGGATCCTTCAAAATACATCAAGACGCTCAGAGGACTGGGATACAGGCTTGAGGCCTGATTTTCAAGGCTTACAGGGTAGTGTAACATTGTTACAAAGGGAATAAACGATGGGAAAAAGTCAGAAAAGCAATGAGAAACAACTAAAGGGTCTGATACTTTCAAGATTCTTTTTCGTGCTCGTGATAGTGAGCATGGTTGAGCTCATTGTCGTTGCTCTGACGAACACATATCTTATCCCTAATCTTGTGAAGATCATGAAATACGATTCCGTAATTCAGGTAAATGGTGCGGAAGGATTATTCATAATCGTATTTGTTCTTTTAATGACGCTGGTCGCAAATAAGATCTTTCCGACATTGAAAATATCTCCGGTAGATGTAAATAACTTTCTTGAAGGAATACTGGTAAGACACGGATTTTACGGAACAGATGCTGCTGAAGCGACTGAGACGATAAGAATAATAACCGAACATCCTACGGTTTTATTGTCATTGATAGGATCGTTTCTTTTAGTTGTTCTCATACTCATAACGCCTTATGTGATCGGCGGAATCGCTTATGCAATATCCATAGCGAAAAGCATAAGAAGGTTTGAACGTGAAAAGGAGATTGAACGCCGCAAGGAAGAAGAGAGAAGATATCTCATGATCTCCAATATCGTTCATGACCTGAAGACACCCATGACGACTGTTTACGGCTATGCCAAGGCATTAAATGACGGTGTCGTTCCGAAGGGTAAAGAAGCTGAATATCACGAAGCGATAATGAATAAGACTAACAGGATGAATGAAGTTATAGCGCTTCTTTTGGACTATGTAAAACTCGACAGCGAAGGCTTCACGATAAAGAAAGCACGTATTGATATCTGTGAGCTAGTCAGGTCATGCTGCGCACTAAGTTTTACTGATATAGAGGATGCAGGAGACGAGATTGATGTTGATATTCCGGAACGCCCTATATTCATTAATGCGGATAAGATCCAGCTTTCGCGTGTAATTACGAATCTCATAACAAATGCAATGCGACATAATCCGGAAGGCACGAAGATCAAGGTATCTGTCACTTCGGATTCAGTATCAACGGCAGATGATGTCAGGATTTTCGTTGCGGATTCGGGAGATGAGATACCGTCACATTTATGCGACCAGATCTTTGACCCGTTCGTAACAGGAGATGAATCAAGAGCATCAGGCGCCGGAACGGGACTCGGTCTCGCGCTTTCAAATAAGATCTGTGATATGCACGGATTTACCATAAAGCTTGTTCAGAAACCTGAGATACTCAGATACCGTTTGGGAGACGGGTATCAGAAGGTTTTTGTAATAGCGACATAAAAGTTGTTTTGAAGTAAAATTATTGGTGGAACTAATAAGGGAATAGGGGAAACAAAAATGGATTTCATCAAAAGACATTATTCAATGACAGTCTGCATTATGCTGTTGGCTCTGCTTATGTTCTTATGCTCATGCAGCATCTCAAGCAAGAGAAATCTGGTTAATTATGCAGAGCAACATTACGGTGACTGCAAGTTTATCAGTGAAGTACATAAAGGATCAGGCAAAGATGAGTACCGCACTGTGATTTTGCGCGATAAGGAAACCGGAATTGAATACTCTGTAACATCGAGTCTTCACGATGTCTACATCGACGGCAGCAGCTTCGGAACTGCCAATAACATCAGTTCCACTTTCGAGAAAGAATACGGCGATTATTTATTGTCTGAAGCTGATAAAGAACTTGAGTCACTTGAAAGAGATTACGAATTCTCCATTGCGTATTCGGTAGATACGATCTCCATTTATTTTGATAACCGCGTTGAAGTTGATACTGCATACGATGTAGCAAAGAAATGCGATGACATTCTCTCTGATTATGACGTTAAGGAAATGCGCACTGAACTGTATACCCTCTATGCGGAAAAGAATACATACCTTGGTTACTATAACGTAGGTAATAAAACCGGGAAGACATCAAATACATATTCCATCATCGATTATGTCCATAAGAATTACGATGCTGATGCTGAATTTACGGATTCGATCGGAGCTTATGCAGATCAGTTCCTGACATACGAAGAAGTAGATAAATATTTCCCAAATCATAATGGCATGCCTAACGGTACTGCGTACTATTTCAAGGGTTCTGACGGAAATACTTTTGTTGCCATAGATCTTAAAGATTTCGGTGCCGATAAGAACGAGATCCGTTTATACCGTGATACCTCAATGGGTATGGAAGAAATCGTTATTTAAGGAGTTTGCATGAGATACGATTGTCTTATCATCGATGATGAAAAAGAACTTGCGGATAACACCTGTGAGTACTTCAATATGTTCGAAGTAAAGACCGCTGCGGTTTATTCAAGTGCGGAAGCAAATACATTCTTGAGCAGCAACGAACCTGCACTTGTTTTGCTTGATATAAACCTTTCCGACGGCAGCGGATTCGAGCTCTGCAAAAAGATAAGGCAGACACTTAATATCCCGATACTTTTCATCTCTGCCAGAAACACTGATGACGATAAGATAATCGCACTTAACATCGGAGGCGACGATTATATCGAGAAGCCATACTCACTGGGTGTTCTTCTGGCGAAAGTCAAAGTCGTCCTCAAGCGTTTTTCGAATGTAGCTGATAGCGACAATTCTAAAAAGGAAGGATTCGACGACGGCTATCTTAAGCTCGATCCGGTCAACAAGACCGTGTTCGTAAACGGCGAAGAAAAGAAGATCACATCGATCGAATTAAAGCTTCTTGAATATCTCATCGAAAACAAAAACAGGCTCGTTACCAAGAACGAGATCTTCGATAAAGTATGGAACGATAAGTTCACTACTGACGGCACATTAAACGTGCACATCAGAAAGATAAGAGAAGCAATCGAGAAGGATCCGCAGGATCCGAAGTACATCGTAACCGTCTGGAAAGAAGGATATAAATTCGTAACTGCAGGAGATAATTAATGAAGCATGCTCCGTTTATTGTTCTTCTGATCGTTACCTTTATTGCCGAAGCTCTGGCATGTTTTTTTCTGACAACAAGGATCAAGGATATCAAGACAGATCCTGTCATGGTAAACGAGTGCATGTATTCGATATCGGACAATTACGGTGATCCTTCGAAATACAATAAACAGCTTGATTATGTCGTGATAGATAACGATGGAAATCTTGTATATAAGACAAAAGACGGCTTAAGCGAATCAGTTAATGAAGCAATAAAGACCAGAGGTCTCATCATCGATCTTGAGGTGGACGGAGAGGTAGTGGGAAAGGTTATTTTCGACTACAGTATGGACGAGCAGATAGAAGGTTTTAAGAAGAATATCGTCATCGGTTTTGTTCTGATCGGAAGCCTTCAGGCAGTGATAATCATCGCATGGTATGTCTATCTGAAAAAGACGATGATAACTCCTTTCAAAAAACTCAGTTCTTTTGCGTCAAGAGTTGCAGAAGGTAATCTCGACCTGCCTCTTGAGATGGACAAAGGACATGTTTTCGGTGAGTTCACGGAGAGCTTTGATCTCATGAGATCCGAACTTAAAAAAGCGCGTATCGCAGAGAAAAAAGCGAGTGACGACAAGAAGGAAATGGTCGCAAAATTATCTCACGATATCAAGACTCCTGTCGCATCGATCAAGTCGACATCCGAGATTGGAATGGCTATCACAAAAGAAGAACGCACCAAGGAAATGTTCGGTGTTATCAACGATAAGACAGACCAGATAAAAGCACTTGTCGATAACCTCTTCACATCAAGCGTACAGGACATTACCGAGATCGAAGTCAATCCCGGCCAGCAGCCTTCCGAGATTATCACAACGCTTATCAAGAACTCTGATTATCTTAACCGTGCAGGCAAGTATGAGATACCTGAATGCAGTGTTTATTTTGACAAGTTAAGACTTCAGCAGGTGTTCGACAACATCTTCATGAACTCATATAAATATGCTGATACTGACATGAGTGTCTCAGCTGAAATAAGCGGTGATTATCTTGTCATAAGAATAAGCGACAAGGGCTCCGGAGTTAAGGAAGAAGAGATCCCTCTGCTTAAGGAAAAATACAGAAGAGGCAGCAACACAAACGAAAAAGATGGTGCGGGTTTGGGCCTCTATCTTGCGAACTATTTCATGGAAAAGATGGACGGCCAGTTAGGACTCAAGAATCTGGATAAGGGATTTGAAGTTGCGGTTTATCTCAGACTGGTCTGACTGTCTTTTCGAGCATTTACAGATATGATTTGAATATTTATTTTGTTGTTAGATCATTGGCACAAGATATATCTGTTTGACATATATACGCGTTGCAGATATAATTGTTTTATGATAAAGAGTTTTGCCGATAAAGAGACTGAAAGAATCTTTAATCAGGAGTTCTCAAGAAGATTGCCTCAATCAATTCAAGGAGTAGCTTTGAGAAAACTGATTATGATAAATAATGCAAGATGTCTGGATGATTTGAGAGTCCCTCCGGCGAATCATCTTGAACAACTAAAAGGAGACAGGAGAGGACAATATAGTATAAGAATAAACGATCAATTCAGAATTTGTTTTAGATATGAAAACAATGATTGTTACAACGTTGAAATAACTGATTATCATTAAGGAGATAAACACAATGAACAAGAAGATACCAACGCCGACGATAGGGGAAATACTAAAAGAGGAGTTTATGGATCCTCTTGATATTACTGCATATAAATTAGCCAAAGATATAGGTGTTCCTACTTCAAGAGTATTAGAGATCCTTCATGGCAAAAGGAAGGTTACTGCTGATACATCGCTAAGATTAGCTAAATACTTCGGATTAACAGATAAGTATTTCCTGGATATTCAAAATGATATTGATATTCGGATTTTGAAGGAGAATCAGAAGGAAGAGTTTGATAAAATAATCCCATACTCAGCATAATGTTTGCTTTTAATTCGGGAGGTCTATTTTATGCATTACAGAGATGAGTTAACCGGACTGGTAAAAGATGCACTCAAGGAAGGTATTCCTGCGCTGGTAAAAGAATATGGCGATGAAGATATCACTGTCATTTCCATTGATGCAGACAACACCACAGGCTTTGGTGATGATTATTCTTTCACAGTCTTCGTAAATACTGAAGAAAATCAGGAAAGACGCATGAAGGACGATGATGACGATGCTGATCCCTGGTATTACAGATTCTGCGAAGTTGAGATGTATATCGTTCCCGATCCGGATTGCTTCGAGAAGACACTCTCTTTCCTCAACGAAGGTTATGCTTCCGGCTTGGCAATGGATGAGGTTTACGGGTGCATCGCAGATGCAGTAGAGCAGCTCCGCACTGAGAAGTTCTTCGATTCAGTATTCCCGCATGACATCCTGATCGCCATCAATGGTTCTGAAGTTTTCGGTGCTGATGAATTGATCAAATTGATCGTAAGGATGAACGGCGAAGAACTAAGCAGGGATTATGTTGAGAACGCAGATTCATTTATTTGATCAGATATAATATTATATATAAGAGGGATGTCTTAATGGCATCCCTTTTTGATTGTGCTCTATTTTGTTTTATACTTGAAGTCGCGATTTAAGAACTATTTAAGATTCTCTTAAAGGCATTTAAGGGTTGAAAAAGTATTCTTATGCCATAAGGAGGTCGCAAGACATGAAAAACATTATTGAAACTAAGAAACTTTGCAAGACATTCTCCAATGGCGGAGTACAGCAGCACGTATTAAGAAACGTAAACCTCGAAATATATGAAGGTGACTTCACGATCATCATGGGCGCATCAGGCGCAGGTAAGTCAACTCTTCTCTATTCTCTTTCCGGAATGGATAAGCCGACTTTAGGTTCAGTTTCATTCTGCGGAACAGAGATCACAAAGATGAATACAGATGAACTCGCACTCTTCAGAAGAAGCCACTGCGGATTCGTTTTCCAGCAGGTATACCTCGTTGAGTCAATGAGTGTTTTGGATAACATCATGGCAGCAGGACTTCTGATCTATAAAGATAAGAAGACACTTATTAACAAAGCAGGTGAGATCCTTAAGGCAGTTAACATCGATGAGGCTCTTTGGAATAAGTTCCCCACACAGATCTCAGGCGGTGAGGCACAGAGAGTCGGTATCGCAAGAGCATTGATCAACGATCCGAAACTTGTTTTCGCTGACGAGCCTACAGGAGCTCTTAACTCACAGACAGGTAAGGCAGTACTTGATACACTTACAAAGTTCAATGAGAAGGGCCAGTCGATCGTAATGGTCACACACGATATCTCAAGTGCAAGAAGAGGCAACAGGATCCTTTACGTTAAAGACGGTGAGATCGCAGGCGAGTGCAACCTCGGCAAGTATGTAACAGGTGATAAAGAGCGTCATCAGAAGCTCAATGATTTCCTTGCAACGATGGGGTGGTAATCATGGACAAGGCATTATTACTTACAAAATCGAACCTCAGAAAAAACAGAGGTACGTCGATCGGACTGTTCTTCCTGATGGTTATCGCTACATGTCTGATCGGTATATCACTTCTCATATTTATGGATTGCTATCCTTCTGTAAGCAGAGAAGCAGAAAGACTTAACGGCGGTGACGGATACATCAGCATTGCCGGAAACGTTGACGGATTTACTGATGAAAAGATCGCAGAACTTTTCGAAAAAGATACAGACAGTTACTATGCTTATCACGATCTTAAGCTTACAAATCATCCGATAAAGTTCGGTAATGGTGAAGTTGTAATATCAGTAGATATCTGTGATGATTCCGCTTTCGAAAGACCGATGAATACTTTTGAAGTAATCACGGAGGATACGTCGATCACTGAAAACTATGTATATCTTCCTTACCAGTTTAATACTTCCGGCGGATTTAATACCGGTGATACATTTGAGATCACAAATTCAGGCAAGACATACAGCTACAAGGTTAGAGGTTTTACAAATGTCGTATACGGCGGCTGCAACAACACTGCGCTGTTCGCACTCGTAATCGATAACGACAGTTATGAAGAACTCTGGAATGACACTCACGAAGAATTCGAGAATATCAATGTGATCTTTGACCTTAAGGAAGGTGTGAAGAACGGCGAATTCAGGATCAAGGCATACAACGAACTGCTCAAGGTCAATCCCTTTGCAGTTATCGAAGGCTATGATATCGACGGTGTCATCAGCAACAGAACATTCATAGGACTTATCATCGCAGTTTCTTTCCTGGTTGCAACATCACTCATTATTGCTGCAGTAGCCATGATGCTCGCTAACAGCATCAGCAACTACATCAGAGAGAACATGAAGACGTTAGGTGCTCTTAAGGCAATCGGCTATACAGGAAAAGATATCAAGAATTCTCTTGTAATCTGGTTCTCGATCATTGCCGCTATAGCAAGCATCATCGGTATCGTTCTTGCATATCTGGTAATGCCGGCTTTCGCTTCGATCATTATCGGACAGATGGGTGTTCCTTATGCTGCATCCTTCAATCTTCCGGCAACATTGATCCCGGTAGCATACATAATCTTGTTTACTCTTATCGTCACAGTTATCTGTGCAGCTAAGGTATCAAAGATCCTTCCGATCGTTGCACTCAGAGAAGGTGTTGAATCACACAATTTCAAGAAGAATCATGTTGACCTCACAAAGACTTCTTTGGGCCTTAATGCAAGCCTTGCAATGAAGACTTTCTTCGGCAACATGAAGCAGAACGTGATCACATTCTTTGTGCTCGGATTCATGATCTTCTGCTGCGTGATCTCTCTTCTCCTTTACGAGAATTTCAGCCGCAAGCCGAAGCTTGATATCCTTGCAACAGAGATCTGTGCAGGTGTTGTTACTTCTGATTATGATACAAGGGAAGAAGTCCTTGATTATCTCGAGAACAGGTCTGACATAAAGAACATCAGAGAGATCATCAACATGAACGTTTACTATAACGATGAGGAGAGTCTGTTCTGCTATATCGTTAAGGATCTCTCGAAAATGAATAACACCAATCTCTGCTACAAGGGAAGACTTCCCGAGTTCGATAATGAGATTGCGGTAAGCGGCTCTTTTGCAAAGGCATACGGCTTTGATATCGGTGACGAGATCAAGATCGACTACGGTGATAATTCATACAATTATCTCATCACGGGCTTTATCCAGACTACGAATAACGGAGGCCGTGAAGCGATCTTCTCTTACAAGGCAGCAGACCACATCATGGATATCGACAATATTCCCGGCTGGTACTGGTTTGATCTCACAGAAGAGTCTGACAGCGTAGATGAGAATATTGATGAAGTAAACCGTATCCTTGAGGAGTGTGAGGACAAGTATGACAATCACATCATCAGCACGATGAACTTCTACAAGATGATCGGCGGAGCCATGACAACATTCCAGGGAATTTCTGCAATGATGCTCGTCATAATGTGCTCCATCTCAGTTGTTGTAATCGCATTGATCTTGTTCCTTCTCATCAAGTCGCTCGTATATCACAAGCGTAAGGACTACGGAATCTATAAGGCATTGGGTTACACATCAGGAAGCCTCATGCTCCAGACAGCATTAAGCTTCATGCCTGCGGTAATCGCATCAGCAATCGTTTTCTCAATCGTATCGTACAATGTGGCAAATCCTTATATCTCATTGTTCATGCGTTCGTTCGGTCTCATGAAGTGCGACTTCGCGATTCCGGTACCCGGCGTAGTGGCAATCGGAGCAGGCCTTACAGTTGTATCTTTCCTGCTTGCGCTCTTGCAGACAAGAAGGATCAGGAAGATCGAAGCATATAACATGCTCGTAGCCGAATAATAACGACATAGTAATAGGGTATAGATTGAGTTTGTGAAAGGGGCTGTCTCATAGGAGGCAGTCTCTTATCATATTGTGATCAACTGCCCGGGTGGTTGTTTTTCGCGGGGACGCCGATGTACACAAAATGGATTTTCGCAGGTGTTATGTACACCAAAAGCCGGATTTGTGCACCAAACACTCATTTTTCGGGATAAAATGTACAACCCGGGAAACAGGATAAATCGCATCTTCCTTTTTCTGATATAATCTGCTTGATAGATTATCAGGGGATAAGAGGAGTTTATTATGATTACTCAGTGTAAGAACTGCGCGGGGCAGCTTGTTTTCGATCCGGCTAAACAGATGCTCGTGTGCGATCATTGCGGAAGCGAATTCAGGCCGGAGGAATTCACGGCTGAAGAGAAGGAGAGCTTATACGCTCAAAAAGCAGAGTCGATGAACGATGTTTACGGAACCGATTCTGCGGAATTCATGGACTGCTATGTTTATACCTGTCACACTTGCGGCGGTGAAGTCATCATCAATGGTTCGGAGGCTTCGACGAAGTGCATTTACTGCGGCAGCTCGACGGTCGTATTTAACAGGATCTCGAAGCACAAGAGACCTAAGTATATTATTCCGTTCAAGATAAGCAAGGACGATGCTGTCGAGTCGATCCGTCAGCGCTTCAAAAAGGGCATGTTCATTCCGAAATCAATCAAGCATTTTGAGGCTGAAAACGTGCGCGGAATTTACATCCCTTACTGGGTCGTTGACGTAGATCACAAAGCGTCCGTTGTAGTCAGCGGTATCGTCGGAAGCGGCAAGCATTCCAGGACCGTTTACTATGGAAGAGCCGGACGCATGAATTTATCCGAACTTCCTTTGGACGCTTCGAAAATGTTATCCGACGAGAGCAGCTCTAGACTTGAACCGTTCAATTATGCTGATATGAAAGCTTTCGATGAGGACTATCTTTTGGGATTCTATTCGAATGTTTCTGACGTTACTTATGGCGACTTGAGGAGTGCTGCGTGCCGCCGCGCAAATGAGTACTTTAACCAGATCGTTTTAGACAGTATCAAAGGTGCTTCGAATAAAAAGGTAATCGCATCAAATACGTTGACCAAGATCAATTACAACAACTTAAGATATGCGATGTTCCCGGCATGGTTTGTAACCTACTATTACAAGGGTAAGCACAACACCATCCTCGTCAATGGACAAACCGGAAAAGTGGTTTGCGGCGTGCCGTGGAACAAGGTGTTGTTCTTTACACTGCTTGCAATTACCGGCATCGCATTGACCGTTGTATCTTTCATTGTGCTAAAGCCGATACTTGAAGCGATGTTTACGTCTTCAAGTCATTCGAGTTCATCATCTGACAGCAGAGGCAAGATCATTGCATTCTTTATTGCAGCTGCGATCGGTATGTTCACACTCGGGATCACGAAGATCAGAAAAGTCATCAAGAGTATCAATCTTACGCAGGCACAATCTATTTTTAACTTCGTAAAGAAGAGACAGGAGTAAGGTATGGAAGTATTAGCATTTATACTTGCGATCGGATTGGGATTCGGACTTGCATGCCTTATCTTCGCATCGCTTCTTGATAAATCCAATGACATCGGAAACAGCATTGCAAGTTCATCGCGTTATTCTATCGGTATCAATTACGACAGAAGCCGCGACAAATTGAAAAAAGAAGAGAAAGAGAGCTTTACCGTAGGTTATATTCATCCGGAAGATTACAATCCGAATGAACCGGCTTCCGGAAAGCTTGTCGACCAGACAGGAAAGTAAAAAAGATTTAGCGGTATAAACGCTAGAGTTTGTCCTCTTTTTCGTTTCCGGCATGCGTGCTAACCTTAAAGAAAAACGGGGAAGGATACGCGTATGAAAAGGTTTACTAAAATAGCAGCAGGCGTGATGGCATTCACGATGCTGCTTTCTTTTTGTTCATGCAGTTCAAGAAAGACCCATTCGGGACGCGAGTACAGTGATGAGGAATCTAAGCCGGAATTAAGAACGGCAGAAACTTCAACTCCTCAAATCTATCCGGATCCGACCGAACCGTCTGATCCGACTAACCCTGTTGATAAGCCTGCGCCCACTAATCCACGGAATGACGGTATCACGGACATGACGATGTTTATCGCCATGGCAGGCAGCGAGAAAACTTACGATAACGAGATCCGTGAACTCATTGCTCAAAAGACCGGTGTGCGCGTCACGGAGTCATATCTTCCCGCGATGACAGAAGAGGAAGCCATAGATACGATCATTGCTTCAGGTAATCTTCCTGATTTTATTTATGCAGGACCGGATATCGAAAAGCTATATCAGAATGATCTTCTTGTAGCATGGGATCCTTATCTTGAGATCTATCCGAATCTTAAGGAACTTTATTCCGATGCCGAATGGGATATGTTCCGCCAGGACGACGGACATATTTACTGGGCAGACGTTTTCGATAACCACTATGGAATGAACACTGAAACCGTTCACAACGGTGCTGCTTTCTGGATCCAGGTCCGTGTTCTTGAGTGGGCGGGTTACCCTGAGATAGAGACGCTTGACCAGTATTTCGATATTCTCGAAAGATATGCTGAGGCAAATCCCGAGATGCCTGACGGTGAGACCGTAATTCCCTATACGGCGCTTTGCGACAATTGGAGATATTACTGTATTGAAAGCGCGCCGATGTACCTTGACGGCTATCCGAATGAGGGATGCGCAATAGTCAATGTTGATGATGGTCCGTACGATCCCGTTGTGGTCGATTACAACACGACAGATACAGCGAAGATGTATTTCAGAAAACTTAACGAGGAATACCAAAAGGGAATGGTGGATCCTGATTTTGCCACACAGAATTACGATGAATACATCACGAAGCTTTCATCGGGCAGAGTGCTCGGAATGTTCGATCAGTATTGGGATTTTGCATACAGCATTCCCGGTTCTTTTATGACATACAGAACTGCATCAGACGGCAGTACATATACGCTTAGTGAAATCGGCTGTGATTATGTCCCGCTTGGCCTTGTCGCCAAAGAAGGAATGACCCAGCAGTGGCACACATACGGATACGAGATAAATTATTCTTCGGGAGCTGCAGTTACCACCGGCTGCCTTGATCCTGATCTTGCATTCAGGTTCATGAACGATCTTCTCTCTCAGGAGGTACACGATCTGAGATTCTGGGGAATAGAAGGCGTCGATTACTATGTCGACAGTACGGGCCTTTTCTTCAGGTCTCCTGATATGCGGGCAAACTGGAGTGACAGCGGCTTTAAGGTAAAGCATTCATGCGAGTATTCTTATCTGCCTAACTGGCATGGAATGAGCCGTGACGGTATCAACCGCATGAGGCCAGAAGAACAGCCATTGGAATACCAGTCAACTCTTCCTGAAGCAGTAGTCAGGTGTTTTGAGGCATACGGCGTGGATAACTATGTCGAATTTATCGGATCAGTCAATGTGGAACATATGCCGTGGACGCCGCTCTATACCTGGTCGAATAATCTTACGAGTGACACTCCCGAAGGTTATGCATGGCAGCAGATGGGCGAGTGCAAACACAAGTGGCTTCCACAGCTTGTACTGGCCGGAGATTTCGATACTGCATGGAGGCAGTACATGGAAGAATACTCCAAATGCAATCCGGATACATTTATCTCTGCGGCACAGGAAGAAGTGTACAGAAGACTGAACGATGCCTTATCAAAAGGCTGGTCGGTATAACGTCAGATCTTAACTACCTGCTCAGCTCTTGCGAGTGCATCGTCGATGTGCGCGCAGAAATTATCCTTGCCGAGCTTTTCTTCGAATCCTGCCTTGCGGATTACCTTCATGGGCTGCTCATTAACATGTGACATGATGAGCTGTACGCCTCTGTTTTTGCAGTCCTCGAAAAGCAGTTCGAGATTGCGCATTGCCGTAGCGTCGATGGTGCTGACGCTTCTCATTCTCAATACGAGAGCCTTTGTATCTTCCTTAGGTGTGATCTGAAGCATCTTGCCTGCAGATGCGAAGAACATAGGTCCTGAAATCTCATATACGATAGTGTGTTCAGGAAGTACGCGAAGGTCGATGGAATCCGGATCGTTCTCGGGATCGAAATCTTTCCAGCCTTCAACCTGTGTAACCTCACTCATTCTCTTCATGAAGAGAACAGCAGCAAGGATAACGCCTACTTCGATCGCTACAACGAGGTCGAAGATGACTGTGAGTGCAAAGGTGATAAGAAGTACGACGATGTCGCTCTTGGGTGAGCTCTTAACAAGCTTAACGAATCTTCTCCAGCCGCTCATGTTGTATGCTACCTGGAAAAGGATTGCAGCGATGCAGGGCATGGGGATGAGCTTTGCAAAAGGCATCAGGAATACGACTACGAGAAGAAGAGTGACGGAATGGACCATTCCTGCAACAGGTGTGCGTCCGCCGTTCTTGATGTTCGCTGCAGTTCTTGCGATCGCGCCTGTAGCAGGGATACCGCCAAGGCATGCTGATGCGATGTTACCGACACCCTGTGCGATGAGCTCTGCGTTGGGGCGGTGCTTGGAACCGATCATGCTGTCAGCTACGACTGCAGAGAGGAGTGATTCAACGCCAGCGAGGAATGCAATCGTAACCGCATTGGAGAGCTGTCCTCTGAATGCTTCGAAAGTAAACATTGAAGCATTGATGCTGAACGGAGGAAGTCCGGCAGGAATCTCTGCGAACTGCTTTCCGATAGTATTAACATCCATGTGGAAGAATTCCACGAGTGCAGCCGTAACGATAACTGCAATGAATGAACCCGGGATCTTTTTGAAGAGCATGGGCCAGAAGATGAGGATGATGAGCGCTACTGCTCCTATAAGGACTGACTGCCAGTTGATGGTGGTGATGTTATTTACGAGAGCCATGATCTTTTCGCCGGTCTCGATGGGCTTCTCGCCGTTCATATAAGAGATGCCAGTAAAGTCCTTTATCTGTCCGATAAAGAGAGTGACTGCGATACCTGCGGTAAATCCTGTCGTGATTGGGTCAGGGATATATTTGAGAAGGCTTCCGAATCTGCAGAAACCCATGATGATGAGGATGACGCCCGCCATGATAGTCGCGATGATGAGACCCTGTGTACCGTCCTTCATTACGATGCCCGCAACGATGGTCGCGAAAGCCGCCGTAGGACCTGCGATCTGCACTCTGCTTCCGCCAAGGAATGATACGATGAATCCTGCTACGATCGCCGTGTAGATACCCGCCTCAGGGCCGACTCCTGATGCGATCGCGAGAGCGATGGAAAGCGGAAGTGCGATTATTGCGACAATGATTCCGGCAACGATGTCTTTGACAAGCTGGGAACCTGAATAGTTCTTCATTACCGAGAACAGCTTCGGTTTGAATTCCTTCATCATAAATACATCCTCTTATTTTTTCTTATTTCAAAAACCAGAGAATTATAAAAATATAGATATTCATTATCAATTCGCTAATTTCACGAATGAAAACGGGTCTTTAACCCGGTCACTGTGCATACCAGATACTACTATGGCCTTAAAACGCTCTTATTGGTCCTTATTGTGCCTGTAATACTCATTTACAAGACTTCTGTAGCCCAAGGCCTTCAGGTCTTCGTAGCGCACATTATAGCGCGATTTGGTGTGGGTGCCGCTGATGAGGTAACGCAGAAGCTCCTGAGCATACAGGTCTATCTCGTGAAGGCTCTTTGAAGTCGTAATGACAGGGAAGAACCACAGGCTCCAGGTGAGGTCCGAATCTTCGTTGACTTCAAGGAGCTTGTGATTGAATATGCGGATAAAAGCTGCCGCCGCTTTGGTTCGGTCAAGGTTGTTCCTGTATCTCCATCTGTCGAGGGCCCTCGCCTTGCGGCGCATCTTCTGCTTGAGCTTTACGACCGACGCGGGCGCGATGTCTATCTCGCCGTTCTTAACCTCTATGCCGAGGAAGCAGAATCCGTCTTCCGGCCTTGCGAAAACTTCTTTCGCCGGATTGACCGTAAGATCCTTATCTTTCAGGTGCTCAAGGATGACGCTCTTATAACGTTCGATCTCTTCTTCGTTCTTCGCGAAAACGATTATGTCGTCAGAATATCTCGCGTAAAGTATCCTTCTGTCCCTGAACCATTCGTCGAGATCCTTGAGATAAAGATTTGCATAGAATGAGGCGATCGGAGTGCCGGCCATTATGCCTTTCTTTTCAGTGATGATCTCCCCGTCTGAGATAACATTTTTCTCATTTAGAAGTGCCTTCATGAAGTTTAAAAGATCGACGTCATCAGTGATGGTGTCATCTAAGATATCGCATATCCTGCCGACGGGTATCGAATTGAAATAATCGCTTACGTCGATCTTATAAGAATAGAGTGTGTGAAGATCTCTCGTGCGGCATATCCTGGCGATAGCATCTTTGGCACATACTCCCGGCCGGAAAGAATAAAGATCAGGGGAGTAGATATGATCGTATTTTCGCAGGGTCAGGAAAGTCAGGAGCTTTAAGACCATGTTGAAGTCATAGGGGTATTTGTAGACCGTGCGTTTCTTGCGGCTGCTCATCTTGCTGATGACAGCTTTGGAAGGGAGCGGGAGCCCTGTGCATGACTTGATCTCTGCGGAATATTTTAGATATGCTTCTGAATCGATATAAGTGCGGAGTTCTTTTATGAAACGCTTGGAGCAACGTAACTGAGACTTGTATTCGTAGAATCTTTCCCAGCTGCTCTTTTCGAAGAGCTTATCGATCAGTGACATTTAGGAATCCTTTATCCTGATGTTCGTGATCGCGCACTGGTCGCCCGTGAGGGAAATATATACTTCCTTGGAAGGATCTTTCATAGTCGTGACATTGACGATCTCAATGCCTTTGTTGGAAGTCGTCAGGGTGACTTTGTCTCCCGAACGTTCTATCGTGATCGAGCAGTCAAAGCCTTCCTTGTTAATAGCCTTCCAATCGTCCCAAGTTGTGAATTGCTCTGTCTTGTTGACGGTGATCTTATTGGAACCGAAATCGTCGGAATCCCAGTTCTCGCCGTCGAGTCTTAAGAGTCCGTATTCGCGGAAATCAGGACCGTTTACCTTGCCGTTATCGGAGGAGAAGATGCTGAAGTAAGGGCAGTGCCAGACAAGTCTTGCAGTAGGAAGACTCATTGTGTGGAACGTGATGGTTACTTTGTCTTTTACGAGGATTCCGTCAGTAGTAGCTGAGCGGTATCCGTCTGCCTGTATATTCGGGATATCTCCTTCCGGGACATCGATATAGCTGATCTCTTCGGCGATCCTCGGAATATAGTCATCAGGTACGCTCTGATTGTCACGGTCAATGCTGACATTATGCAGGTGGCAGTGCTCACCTGTAAGGCCGATATATGCCCATCTGGCGCTGTCGGGAAGAGCGACAATGATCTCAAAAGTCTCCTTCTCGGAATCGATTGTGATGAGCAGGTGATCCTTGACCTTAACTGCCTCGATCGAATATGTGACACACTTTGATTCTTCCGGAGCGATGGGCTTCTTTGTAATCGTCGGCTGCATCTTTCTGGCGCCTTTGCGGACTATCTTGCCATTGAAATGGATCTCGCCGTACTCGAAATACATAAGCCTTGTGATGTTCTTCTCTTCAGTATGGATCCTTGCATCGAGCGAGTCGAAAAGGATGATCGAAGGCATAGCCTTTTCGGCTGCAAAACCTTCATCCGCAACACACTGGAATTTGATCTTTGTTATTTCCTTGGTGATGACGATACCTTCTGATACAGCTGATCTGTATTCATCGCATATAAGCTCGTTCTTGCCGGCGAGCTCTTTGACTTCTTCCTTTTCCTTCATCTGGTATTCTTCATCAAGGTCAATGAGGTGGATCATGACCTTTGCGAAAACAGGGTCAAACTGCGTGCCGAGACCTTTGACAAATTCTTCTCTAACGACCTGCTGCGGGATAGTCTCACGGTAGCTTCTTGAAGAAGTCATGGCATCGTATGCATCGGCAACTGCAATGATCCTTGCGATCTCAGGGATATCATTACCCTTAAGTCCCTGCGGATAACCTTTGCCGTCGTATCTCTCATGGTGTGATCTTGCACCGATGCTGAGATAAGGTGACTCGCTGATACTTGACAGGATCTGCGCGCCGATATCCGGATGCTCTTTAATTACCTGGTATTCCTCGTTGGACAGTTTTCCGGGCTTCTGCAGAATGCTTCTTGAGATGCCGATCTTACCTACGTCATGCAGAAGCGCAGCATAGTAGATCTCGTCGCATTCCTGTGAAGACTTGCCGACGCTCTCAGCGATCTTTCTTGAATATTCTGCGACTCGTGAAGAGTGACCCTTGGTGTATTTGTCCTTGGCATCGATTGCGCTTGCAAGTGCTTCAGCCGTCTGGGCGAAGAGCTTTTTGGAATTCTCGTTCTCTTTCTTCAGGAAATTGAGTTCAAGTGTTCTCGCATTTTCGATAGTCTGGTTCATATCGCTCAATGCGAAAAGATAGAGCATCGTTGTAAGGAAGCCCGTGGTAAGATCAATAAGCGATAATCCGTAGAAGCAGAACTGGAGTATGCCCGCGAAAAGAGGGAGCGTCGTAAACAGCAGCAGGGAGATGAAAACTCCGGTGCGGAAATGTTTTCTGTGCTGAATTGCAACAGACAACTGTATTATCAGTACCGTCGCCGGTATCAGAAAGCTGATGAAATAACCCGGTGAACGGTGGTAGAAATTATTCTTGTCGATCGTGTAATAAAGCCCCGTAATTTGGGAAACTGCGAGGAGGAACAGTCCTGTCAGGATGATGTAATTGCAGGCAATAAGTCTTTTCGACTTCTTCCCGATAACGGGTTCGTCCTTGCAGATGTCCTGAAAATAATTGTTGAATGCCCAAAGGATCATGAGGAGCATGGCAAAGGTCATGAAGTTGCTGACTCTTACGACGTAGCCTCCCAACTGGCTGGGATCGCCTCTGTATCTGTATGCCGCACGGTCACTGATAAGAAGGAGCACCGAGAAGAGATTTGCGAGGATAAGGTACAGCTTGCGTTCTTTATCAAGGCTCTTGGAAAGCGCTAAGAAAAATGCCACGGCACCTGAGATACCGCTTAATATGAGCATAAGATCAAGTTGTACGCTTCTAAAGACTTCTATCATACAGACATAGGACTCCCGCGAATCTATACAATAGAAATTATAACTCTTATTTGATATTCATGTTTTAACACTTTATAAATGCCGCGTAAATCTTACTTAACATTCTGTTGACCGGATTCGCATATTGGTATAATTGATTCCATCAAATAAAAGGTCAGGAAAGCACATATGAACAACAAAAAAGGCGTTATTTTCGATATGGACGGAACCGTCTGGGATTCCTCCGCAAATGTTGCAAAAGCCTGGACAGTCAAGGTCCATGAAGCAGGATACACCGATAAGGTCGTAACCAGGGAAGATATCCAGAGCGTCATGGGCAAACCAATGGACGTCATTGCAGACACATTGTTCACATATACCGAGAAGGGACCTGAGAGGGACACGCTGCGTTCGTCTTGCGAAAATTACGAGAACGCGTACTTGAGAGAGCACGGCGGCACCCTGTATGACGGTGTTCTTGAGACCTGGGCAAGGCTCAAAGAGATGGGTTACCACATCTACATCGTAAGCAACTGCCAGGAAGGCTACATCGAGTCATTCCTCGGCCACTATGAGATCCCCTATGGTCATCCGGAGGACCTTGTCGAAGACATCGAATGCTATGGCAACAACCTTCTCCAGAAGGACGAAAACATAAAGCTTCTTGCAGAGCGCAACGGCCTTACCGCCGCTTGCTACGTTGGCGACATCCAGAGCGACTACGATGCGACGACTAAGGCAGGCCTTCCGTTCATCCATGCGAAATACGGATTCGGTGAGATCAATGCCGAAGTCCCGTTCATAATGAGTTTTGACGAGCTGATAAAAGTGGTACCGGAAGTAATCGGGTAATTGTTAAGCGCATTGACTGATAATGGTCATCTGACAAATTTATAAGCGAGGTAGATCACATGCCCAAAGACGAGATTGCAATCCCTTCAATCCTTAAGATCGAGCGCGGCGTTACCGCACACATCGGCGAATACCTGAAGGAAGCTGACATCACACAGGTCACGGTCCTTTTCGGCAACGGCCTTACAGACATGTTCGGCGACACCGTATTCAAGTCGTTCGAGAATGCAGGCGTCAAAGTGCTTCACCATCAGGAGATGGACACCGTCGATTTTAATGACATCACCGATCTCGCTTTCGAGCTTCCGAATAAAACACAGGCCGTCATCGGCATGGGCGGCGGCAAAGTAATCGACGCTGCAAAGTACATCGGATACATTCTCCGCATCCCGTTCATCAGCGTTCCAACCAGTTCATCATCAGACGGCTTCTCAAGTTCATCCGCTTCTCTGATCGTCGACGGTCACCGCAAATCACTTCCTGCGAAGATGGCTTACGGCATTCTCGTTGACACCGACGTCATCAAGAGCGCACCCGTCAAATTCCTCTATTCCGGCGTAGGCGATATGGTCGCCAAGATCTCTTCCACTTACGACTGGCAACACGAGGAAGACATGGGCTATGACGAGGTAAACGACTTCGCATTCATGGTCGCCAAGAAGGCCGCAAATTCATTCGTCCGCACACCGTTTGAATCGATCGAGGAAGACCTCTTCCTGAAAGAACTTCTCGACTCCCTCGCCATGAGCGGCGTCGCAAACGAGATCGCCGGTTCTTCCGCACCCACGAGCGGCAGTGAGCACCTCATCTCGCACGCACTGGATTCATTCCTCGAGCGTCCCCAGCTTCACGGCATCCAGGTCGGCATCGCGACTTACATCATGTGCAAGATCTGCGACCACAGGTGGAAGAGGGTAGATAACGTTTTCGAGAAGACCGGCTTCTGGGACTACTGCGCAACTTTGGATCTCAAGGCGTCCGACTTCAGCAAGGCGATCGACATGGCGCCCTCTATCAAGCCCCACCGCCACACATACCTTCACGAGGAGAAGTACAGGGAACTCGCGAAGGCGCTCTTGACCAGCGACGACAGGCTGGTAGCGATTCTTCACTAAAGTACCTGAAACGTACAGTAAACCGCTCGGATTACTGTACGATTTACGGATTATTGAGCCGAAGTACGCATTTCGTACAGTAAATGAAACGGATTACTGTATGATTTACGGATTATTGCATCGAAGTACGCATTCCGTACAGTAAACAACTCGGATTACTGTATGCTTTGCGTATTTTTTTGCCTCTCGAAAACTTTGTCTCACACCGATTTTTACCGCTTGGTTACCACTAATGTACCGCTTGGTCGCGAACCCATTGAGCGCATTATCTGGGCCGATATAATGACCTCAAAACCAAGGAGGTACAAGACAATGACAGACATTACAAATACCAAGATCACAAGGAAAACAGAAAGCTACGGCAACGATTATAAGGCCATGAAGACAGAGGCAATGATCCTTCAGAAAAAGGGTGCGCCGTTCATGATGGCATCGATCGTTATCTGGACTCTGGTCACGATCACTAGAATGCTTCCTGTTGATATCATGACGAAGAATCTTTACACATTCTATTGCCCGTCAATGCTGATTCCCTGTGTGCTGATCTTCTCAATGATCATCGGAGCACATGTGTTTAAGAACAGGAATAATCCGTTCAACAAATTAGGCTTTATCAACACTGCAAACCAGATGCTTTACCTGCTTATCGTCATGTGGGCATTCAATCAGAAGCCGGATGCGATGCTCATGCTTTTCGCGATGGTATTCGGTGCGCATCTCCTTCCGTTCTCATGGCTCTATGACAGCAAGACATATCTTGTCATGTCGCTTGTTACGACATTCGGTTCTATGCTTATCTCGATCTTCGCAGGAGAGGTATATGTAGGAATCTTCATGATCGTTTGCCAGGTCATCATGTCAGCACTTCTTCTCATCGAGTGCAGGAAACTTGACCGTGCTCAAAAAGAGAATGTTGAATTATAATGATTCCATTACGGGTTATGGGAGTCATTGATGAAAGTCACGATCACTAAGGATATCGAGTCAGGCACGGCGGTGGAGATCCACTGCCGTGAAGTGACTTCAGAGACGGAGAGACTGGAGAGGTATATCAGCCGTTTTGATGAGCGTTTGCAGGCTACGTCGGAGGGCAATACTTACAACGTTCAGATCGACGAGATCCTTTACATCGAATCGGTTGATAAGAAGACTTTTTTGTACACGACGGGCCACGTTCTTCAGACTGAAAAAAGACTTTATGAACTTGAGAAATTGCTCGATGAGAAGACTTTTTTCAGGGCATCGAAATCAGTCATCGTGAACCTTAACAAGATAACTAAGCTAAAGCCTGAAGTTACGCGCAACATCCTTGCGACGTTAACGAACGGCGAGGTCATAGTGATCTCCAGGCGCAATGTAAAAGCACTCAAAGAACTGATCGGGGTGGAAGGATAATCACATGGAAGATATCAAGAAACTGCTCGTATATTTCAGGAACGCGCTGGCGTTCTCATATTCGTGGCTCGTGCTTTGTTCGGCGATCGCGGCAGGGATGCTCGGAACAGGAAATGCAACGATAAGCGTAAGTTTCCTTTTAAAGCTTCTTCTGCTTTGCGCGTGGGCTTCATTCACATTCGTTTTCGCGTTCTGCACGAAGTTCATGAAGAAGAGGGGATTCGTGTTTGACCTGACCGTGTTTTTCGCGATGTTTGTGCCTGTAGAGATACTTATGTTTTACTGGATGAAGATCTTCACGGGTAGCGGATTTACGGCGTTCTGGATCGCGTTTGTGACGATCGTTGTGGTCTGCTATCTGACGGCACTCCTGATCGACGTGCTCATTATGAAAAAGCGTGCGGGTGAGTATACGAAGAAACTTCTCGAATACAACGCGAAAAAGACCGCCTGATCAAGAAATCGCAAGATGTGACAACCAAGATAGCAACAAAGTTTATTTACAAACACCTGGAATAAAAGTATTATCAAAAGACTAAAAGTATTTCTATAAAGAGGTGCCTATGAAAAAGAACGAGAGAAAAGAACTTGTCACACACATCTATACGGCAGACCCTTCTGCACATGTATTCAACGGCAAGATCTACATTTATCCTTCTCATGACGAAGATAATGACCTCCCTGAGGATGACGACGGTGAGCAGTATGTCATGAAGGATTATCACATCCTTTCCATGGATTCACTCGACAGCGACTGCGTTGATAACGGCGTTGCTTTGAAAGAAGAGGATATCCCGTGGGTAGGCAGACAGCTCTGGGCACCTGATGCTGTATATACAAACGGTAAGTATTATCTTGTTTTCCCGGCTAAGGACAAGAACGAGATCTTCAGGATCGGTGTAGCTGAATCTGATTCTCCCGTAGGTCCTTTCAAGGCTCAGGAAAACTTCATCGAGGGCAGCTACAGCATTGACCCTGCAGTCCTTCTTGATGATGACGGCAAGATTTGGTGCTACAACGGCGGACTCTGGGGCGGCCAGCTCGAGATGTGGCAGTCCGGTTCATTCAATCCCAAGGAGCACCGTCCCGAGGGTGACGAGAAGGCTTTGGGACCCCTGGTTGCACAGTTCAAGCCCACAATGGACGGCTTCGTTGCAGCTCCCAAGATGATCACTATCCTCGATGAGAACGGCGAACCCCTCAAGGCTAAGGACGAAGACCGCCGTTATTTCGAAGGCCCCTGGATGCACAAGTTCAACGGCAAGTACTATCTTTCATATTCAACAGGTACAACTCATTACCTCTGCTATGCTGAAGGTGATAATCCGGAAGGACCTTTCACATACAAGGGAAGGATCATGGAGCCTGTTATCGGCTGGACAACACACCACTCAATCGTTGAGGTTGACGGCGAATGGTATCTCTTCTATCACGATGCCAAGTTCTCCGGCGGATGCGATCACAAGAGATGCGTTAAGTTCACAAAGCTCAACATCGCAGAAGACGGCACGATCGAGACAATTCACCCTTACGATCACGAGTAAGATTTTAATCTACAAAAACAACGCGGGCATCTCAAATCGAGGTGCCCGTTTTTTATCAGAAAATATTAAGCAGAAAGAGAAATCATTAAATTCAAGTGTAACTTGAATTCTACAAGATCGTACACGAGCCGGCTGCCTGCGAAGCCTTTAAAGATTCGTGCCGGATCCGCCACAGGCGCTAAGCGTTCTCTTTCTGCTGGCTAGATTATACACGCCGCACTTTCTAAATCAAATTTGATTATCCCGATATCGTGATATAATCTCTTTTGGAATAATAAAGGGGAGAGATGTGCATGACTACTTACTGGCCGGATTACTGTCAGGATTTCAAATGCAAAGCCGGTGACTGCGTTCATACATGCTGCGCGGGCTGGGTAATCGGCATCGACAAGGATTCTCTTGCAAGGTTTAAGGCTGATCCCGATGTTGCGTGCAAGATCAAGGACGGCTGTTTTGTGCTCGAAGAAGACGGCAGATGCCCGTTTTTGAGAGACGACAACCTCTGCGAGATGATCATCCGTCATGGCGAAAACTACCTCTGCGACATCTGCAAAGAACACCCGAGATTCTATAACGAGTTCGACGACCATACGGAAGCCGGTATCGGTCTTGTATGTGAGGAAGCCTGCAGGCTCGTCCTGAATCACGATGGCGTGTTCGAACTCATCGGTGATGACGGCTCGAAAATGGAACTTCCGGGTTATTTGAAGAATATTTACGATTGCGCCAAGCCGATAAATGAACGCCTAAAAGACATTAGCAGCGGCAGAAGGGCTGAATCAAAGCTCAGGGCAGAGATATTCGACGGAATGGAAGTCATGGATCCCAAGTGGAGCACCCTTTTAAGCAAGATAATCGAAGAGCCGGTCGATAAGGCTGAAGAAGATAAGGTCATCTTGGAGAATGAGAAGGAGTTTACGAACTTCGCAGCTTATCTCCTTTACCGCTACAAGGGAGCAGGAAGATTTGCCGCTGAAGCATGCTGGCTCTTAGCTGACCTCCTGACCAAGGGTTGCGGGATCGAAGATGTCGCCAGAGTTTTCTCTTGTGAGGTCGAGTATTCCGACATTAACATCGATGAGGCGCTTGAGACGTTTTGTTAAGAGTAAATAAGGGTAAAAATACAGGAAATATTCAAGTGTAACAATGTTACAAAAGCTTGAAACAAGGGCAATACGGAGGTTTTTATGGTAAACGACTACAATCAGATGGAATGGGCTGCAAATCCGGCTTTCAAGGGCGGCGAGGGCGTCTTTTACAACAAGATGTTTACTGACGGCGTCAATAAAATGATGCAGGGAAAGCTGCCTTCGGGATCTTCCATCGGTTACCACAAGCATGAGGGCAATTGCGAGATGATATTCATCCTGGAAGGCGAGGGAAAGGTTCTTTTCGACGACAAGGAATATCCCGTAAAGCCCGGCGAAGTTTTATATTGTCCTGAGGGACACTCGCATTCACTGATAAACAACGGCACGGAAGACCTTGTTTTCTATGCCGTAGTACCTAAACAGTAAGGGATAAAGGGAGGATTAGGAAAATGCCACATTCATCAGGCGGAGGTTCGCACGGAGGCGGATCACACGGCGGAGGTTCACATGGAAGCTCAGGCCCCCGCGTATCAAGGTCTTACTATCCGGGCGCGAGACGCTATCTAAGACATCACAGGAACTCAGGACTGGACGAATACGTCTATGCAAGCAGTATGCCGCGCAGGGCAAATCTGTCTTCGATAATCATACTTATCATCTTTTTCGCCATCTTTGCGCTTGGCATAGGTGCGTCAACCTTTAACGACATGCCTAAAAGACTTAACGGCCTGTACGATAATCCGGCAGTCCATGACGATATCGATGTCATAAAAGACGACGAAGCGCTCACTCAGACGCTTAAGGATTACTACGTCCTGACAGGAATCTGCCCGGTCGTTTACACTGTTTACGATGAGCAGTGGAGCAGCAGAAATCCCAACCTTGACGTAATTTACGAAGATCTCGAGACATATACTTACTTCAAGTATGTCGATAACTTCGAAGACGAGAAGCATTTCGTAATCGTTTATTCTGTTCCGATGGAGGGACAGGAACTCTATGAGCAGGGCAAGATCGATGTTCCCGACTACTCTTGGGAAGCCGTTCAGGGTGATGATACTGATCCCATCATTACCGAATCCATGTTCAAAAAATTCAGCGATATCGTCCAGGTTAATCTCGAAAAGGGTAGAGATCCGGGCAAAGCTTTCGAGGCGGCATTCGAGTATGCTTTCGAAAATGCAGAAAGAAAGCTGAATCCGTCTGTAGGCAGCTGGATTGCCAATTCATTGTCTTCGATGTTCCCGCTCCTGTTCGTTGCAGGAATCTTCATTCCCATGATCGTCATCTCGATCAAGAACTTCAAAAAGGACAGGGATGTCGAATACACGGAAGTCCCGCTTGACGGTTCGGAGGGTGTATCAGGCACAGGTGTCGGAGGCCCTTCTGTCAGCGGTTACGCTGCTAACAGCTCAGGATATTCGAGATCATTCAGCGAGACTACAAGTACCATGTCTAAAGTAGGTTCCGTTTTCTCGATCATCTTCATGATCCCGTTCCTGATAACCGGTGTTGGCATAACTGTTGTAGGTCTTGCAACTATCAAAAATGCTGACAGCAACATCGGAATCTTCTTCATCGGTTTCGGTATTCTGTGGAGCGCCTTGTCTTTCTATATGTTCTTTAAGACCATTAAGAATCTCGTCAAATCGAAGAATAAAGCAGATGTAACATCTCTTACCGCAGATTATCCCAAGGCCGAATACCCCAAGGCAGAGTATCCGAATGCCGAATATCCTTCAGCACCTGCCCAGCCTCAGGCTCCCCAGGCGGAATTCGATCCTCAGTTCTTCAGCCAGCCTCAAAGCAATGTTGAGGACGACGAAGAGGAATACAGGAGAATGAAGAGAAAAGGCTTCGAGTAAACTGTTCATTGAAAAATGCCTTGGTGCAGTTCATAATAGATTTTGTAATCATTTTGTAATAATCTCACGTTTGTTTGACAACGCGGGATTATTCTTTTACGGGGAGATCTATTATGAAAAATGCACTGGGAAAGAAAGTGATGAAGCTGACTTCTGCCGTTTTGGCTGCTTCTGTTTTCGCTGCGCTCGCGACTAACTACAAAGAGAGCAAGCCTGTATATGCGGCTACTTTGAAGAACGCGGATAATACAACGCTCGGAACCTCACAGATTGGCAATCCGAAAGCGCCCGCTGACAAGGACGATCCCTGGACAGGTAACTATGTCTACTTCGGCGAATACGATAGTAATCCCATCAAGTTCCGCGTGCTGGCATCAAACACTGATGTCTATGGTGAAGATGCGTTGTTCCTTGATAGTGACAGGATTTTGTTTAGTGCAGATTTCAATTCAATTAAGGGGGATCCTTCGTTAGATTCAAGTTACGATAATTCTTGGGATAACAGTGATCTCAGAGAATATCTTAATGGTGAGTTCCTTACAAATTCCTTTACAGGAAGAGAGAAGAATACAATTTTAGGATGTTATGGTTCAGGTGGAGTAGATGCTTTTACACCCGGAACTTACGAAGAATACCATTATAAAGAACCATCAAAATTGGTAGATGATAGGGTTTTCCTCCTTGATGGAGGCGAAATACTAAATCCGGATTACGGCTATTATCATGCCACCGGTTGTTTGTACTGGGCTTCTACACCTTGGCAGTATGAGACGGTTAAGAATCACACTAAAGAAGGTGAAGGTTTTTGGTGGCTTCGTACTGAGACTACTGATCCCGCAGACGAGTTTGCCGGCGGAATTTCAAATGCGGGTGAGCATCCGGGTATTTTCTCGTCCGCGAAAATAGGTGAAGGTGGCGCTGACTTGGGTGTTGCACCTGCATTGAACGTAAAGCAGTCTTCAATTCTTTTCTCAACAGAGATTGTTGCTCCTGATTCTGACGGATATAACGGTGAGTACAAGCTTACAGTCATAGATGAGAGTATCGATTTTAAAAAGCTGGATGGTTTTGAGGGTGCATTCTGGTCAAGCGAAACAGGAGCATTCCTTGAAGTTCCTTATAATTCAACTTCCGGAGTAACCACTTACGCTTTGCTTATCCTGGATAAGGAATATGCTGCCGGTAATACGAACGGTGCGAAGATCCTTTATTACGGAAATCTGACAGAGGCTAATAATCTGTTGTGGTCTGAAACAGGATTGGATAAGGCAGGATGGGGAACAGAGTATTTTGTTTATACAATTGCTGAGATAAGAAATGCAGACTCAACGACTGATTATTCAAGTGTTCCGATCAAGCTTGATAAGCCGGCAGATGTTGTGTATGAACCGGGACCGGCTGATTATGCGATCAACGTAACTACTGACGGAAACGGTACGGCTTCTGCATCAACCACATATGCTCTTACAGGTGATGAGATAACGCTAACGGCAACACCTAACGACGGATATCAGTTCAAGGAATGGCAGGTCATTGCAGGTAACGTAACGATCACAGACAACAAGTTTATTCTTGGTGTTTACGATGTTCAGATCAAGGCGATTTTTGAAGAGTCTGCGTTTACTCCTTACAGCCTCGTAAAGATTGGCGACAAGGAAGTTACTGCCGAAGAAACTGCTGCAGAAGAAACGCCCAAGATTGTTACCGATACTACATCTGATTCGACATTCACTATCAAGCCGGCAACAGGTGTTGTAGACAACAGCTTCGAGAATTTCGACTATGTTGCCGTTGATGGCGTTAAGCTTACAAAAGATGTTGATTACACAGTCACAAAGGGAAGCACGATCATCACACTTACTGAGTCATATCTCAAGACTCTGAGCGCAGGTGACCACGTTATTCTCATCAACTTCACGGACGGATCAACAATAGTTAACCTTACGGTAAATGCTCCAGCAAATGCTGCAAACGTACCCGCAACAGGTGAAGGACAGACAACGATGATGCTTGGAACTGTTCTCGTAATTTCAGCTCTCGGAATCGTTGTGTTCGTCAGCGCGAAAAAACGCAAAGAAGAAATCTGATCTCAAGGTGATCTTGTGAAATTGGGCTGTCTCAGATTTGAGGCAGCCATTTAATAATTCCACTTTTCGAGAAAAACGGAATTGTTTTTGGAATTATTGCCTTGAAATTCCAAAGTCAATTCCAATATTCGTCAATCTTAGAATTGTTTTTGGAACTGACCTTCGAAGCAGAGAAGGTATGCAATAAACTCAGTAAAAAAGTTAACCTTCATACTGCCTGAATACGTCTGCGTATCTCAGGTTCGGCTTGATGTACACGGGCTCTGCGTAGTCGGTTGCGAGCAGGATCTCGTTGACCATGACGTATGTGCCGTCGATGTCTATCCAGACATAAGCGAGTGTTCTCTCGTACTGGTCGAACTGCGCTTCATCGTATTCGAGATAGACCACGTCGACATCGGCCATGAGTTCTTTCATGAATTGAGAAGCCTGGCGTCCTTCCTCGGTATTCTTGCTCTCGTCTTCATGGACCGATTCGGGAGCGTTGATGCCGGTGAGACGGACTCTCAGACGGTTGCCGTCGGGATCGTGCACGATTATCGTGTCGCCGTCGACAACGCGCTCAAGGTCACATTCGATCAGGGAAGAGGTGTCGATCTGAATCGTGACGCCGTAGGGGAGTTCACCATCTTCAGCAGATGATTCAGACTGAACAGCAACCACATCAGTACCGGATTCTTCCTGAACGATCGCATCGGAAGCGGCTGTCACCTGGTAGTCTGTATCAACGGGATCTGTCAGGATGCAGCCTGTAAGGGATATGGCCGTCAGCGTTAAGCCGAGTGCCATGGTGGGTATTAATCGCCCGGAAAGGCCGGAAACAAGGCTTTTCGATGAGGGCGAATCGTTATAATTGTCGGGCTTTATTACATTTTTCATGAAAGTATTCTAATCCATAATTTTTGCCGTGCAAAGTCTAGATAATCTGTGATAAAATTCTACGCAGTAAATTTATATAGTCCTAATAAGAAGGGGGCAAGACTATGCCAAAGAGAGAAGATATCAACAAGATCCTTATCATCGGTTCAGGTCCTATCATTATCGGCCAGGCTTGCGAGTTCGACTATTCCGGAACTCAGGCGTGCAAAGCCTTAAGGAAACTCGGTTACGAGATCGTCCTGGTCAACTCCAATCCTGCAACCATCATGACTGACCCTGATGTAGCGGACAGAACATACATCGAACCGCTCAACGTTAAGCGTCTTGAACAGATCATTGCAAAAGAGCGTCCTGATGCGCTTCTCCCTAACTTAGGCGGACAGTCAGGTCTCAACCTTTGTTCAGAGCTCTCACAGGCCGGCGTTCTCGAAAAGTACAACGTCCAGGTAATCGGTGTCCAGGTAGATGCCATCGAGAGAGGCGAAGACAGAATCGAATTCAAGGAGACAATGACATCTCTCGGAATCGAGATGCCCAGATCCCACGAAGCATACTCAGTTGAAGAGGCAATCAAGATCGCAGATGATCTGAGCTATCCTGTAGTTATCAGACCTGCTTACACAATGGGCGGTGCCGGCGGCGGCCTCGTATACAACATTGACGAGCTCAAGACGGTAGTCGAGAGAGGTCTTGCTGCTTCCATGATCCATCAGGTACTCGTTGAAGAGTCCATCAGCGGATGGGAAGAGCTCGAGCTCGAGGTAGTAAGAGACGCAAAGAACAACGTCATCACAGTCTGCTTCATCGAGAACATCGACCCTATCGGCGTTCACACAGGTGACTCTTTCTGCTCAGCTCCTATGCTTACGATCTCTGAAGATGTTCAGAAGAAACTTCAGGAATACTCATACAGCATCGTTAAGGCGATCGAAGTTATCGGCGGATGCAACTGCCAGTTCGCTCACGATCCCAAGACAGGAAGGATCGTTGTAATCGAGATCAACCCCAGAACATCAAGATCTTCCGCTTTGGCTTCCAAAGCAACAGGTTTCCCGATCGCACTCGTTTCCGCAATGCTCGCATGCGGCCTTACACTCGATGAGATTCCTTGCGGCAAGTACGGCACACTTGATAAGTACTATCCGGACGGCGACTATGTCGTAATCAAGTTCGCAAGATGGGCTTTCGAGAAGTTCCACGGCGCCCAGGACAAGCTCGGCACACAGATGAGAGCCGTAGGCGAAGTCATGAGCATCGGTAAGACATACAAGGAAGCTTTCCAGAAGGCTATCAGATCTTTGGAGAAGGACAGATACGGCTTAGGCTTTGCAAAGGACTTCAACAAGCTCACAAAAGAAGAGCTTATGTTAAAGCTTACAACACCTTCTTCAGAGCGTCAGTTCATCATGTATGAGGCACTCCGTAAGGGTGCAACGGTAGATGAACTTTTCGAGCTCACAAAGATCAAGCACTGGTTCATCGAGCAGATGAAAGAGCTCGTTGAAGAAGAGGAGGAGCTCCTCAAGAATGCAGGCCGCATCCCGGATGAGCCCGTTCTCCGTCAGGCTAAGCTCGACGGATTCTCCGATAAGTATCTTTCACAGCTTCTCAACGTATCCGAAGATCTTATCCGCCGCGCACGTTATGAGTACGGCATCAAGGAAGGATGGGAAGGCGTTCACGTATCCGGAACACAGGATGCTGCTTATTATTATTCTTCCTATCATATTGAGGACAAGTCACCCGTATCTTCCAACAAGAAGATCATGATCCTGGGCGGCGGTCCTAACAGAATCGGTCAGGGTATTGAGTTTGACTATTGCTGCGTTCACGCTGCACTCGCACTCAAGAAGCTCGGCTTCGAGTCAATCATCGTAAACTGTAACCCTGAGACAGTATCAACAGACTACGACACATCAGATAAGCTCTATTTCGAGCCTCTTACTTTGGAAGATGTTCTTGCTATCCACGAGAAGGAGAAGCCTCTTGGCGTTATCGCCCAGTTCGGCAGCTTCCCTCAAGGCAAACGGCGTAAACATCCTCGGTACAACACCTGAGACTATCGACCTTGCAGAAGACAGAGATCACTTCCGCGCCATGATGAACCGTCTGGGCATCCCGATGCCTGAGGCAGGCATGGCAGTCAATGCTGATGAGGCTATCGCTATCGCAAACAAGATCGGATACCCTGTAATGGTTCGTCCTTCTTACGTTCTCGGCGGAAGAGGAATGGAAGTCGTTCACGACGACGAGATGATGAGAGTCTATATGAATGCCGCAGTAGGCGTTACACCTGACAGACCTATCCTCATCGACCGTTTCCTCCACCACGCAACAGAGTGCGAGGCAGACGCTATCTCCGATGGTACAAACTGCTACGTTCCTGCAGTCATGGAGCACATCGAGCTTGCCGGAATCCACTCCGGTGACTCTGCTTGCATCCTGCCTTCAAAGAATCTTTCACCCGAGATCGTTGAGACGATCAAGGAGTACACAAGAAAGATCGCAGTCGAGATGCGCGTAGTAGGTCTCATGAACATGCAGTATGCGATCGAGGACGGTGTTGTCTTCGTTCTCGAGGCTAACCCCCGTGCATCCAGAACAGTTCCGCTCGTATCCAAAGTTACCGGAACAAACATGGTTAAGATCGCAACAGATATCATGACAAGCCACCTCACAGGCAGACCGTCACCGGTACCTGAACTCCACGACAAGGTAATCCCTCACTACGGAGTTAAGGAAGCAGTCTTCCCGTTCAATATGTTCCAGGAAGTTGACCCTGTCCTCGGACCTGAGATGAGATCCACAGGTGAAGTATTGGGTCTTGCAAGCCACTTCGGCGAAGCATGCTTCAAGGCTCAGGAAGCAACAAAGACAGAGCTTCCTCTCGAAGGCAGCGTACTCCTTTCAGTATCTGACCTTGATAAGGTTGACCTCATTGAAGTTGCGCAGATGTTCGCAGATCTCGGATTCAAGATCTACGCTACAGGCGGAACATTCGACATGATCGACAAGGCAGGCATCAAGGCCGAGAAGGTCAAGAAGCTCTACGAGGGCAGACCTAACATCGGTGACATGATCCTCAACCGTGACGTTGATCTCGTCATCAACACACCTGCAGGCAAGACATCAGCTCACGATGACTCCTACATCCGTAAGGATGCCATCCGCCAGCACGTTCCTTACATCACGACAATGGCTGCTGCCAAGGCTTGTGCTGAAGGTATCAAGGCTGCCAAGGAGCGCGTCTTCGAAGTCAAGGCACTTCAGGATTATCACGCAGACATCAAGTGATAGAACGCATAAGCTTTTAAACCCAAGGGCTGTCTCAGTGAGGCGGCCCTTTTTATATGTGTTAGGCATTATATTATTAATATGACAGGGGCACGAAAATGCCCCGATTGCCACAGTTTTCACTAGATAAATCTTGCTATCGAACAAAGCAAGAATTGTATAGCAATTTTCGTAAAAATCGGGCTTTTCGAGAGCGCGCGAAAAGACAGAAGTGCTGCAAATGTTGAAAACACATTTTCAAAAGTTAGCAAAATCAGATTAATGGGCAAATCGCAAGAAGTGTCGAATTTGTTGATTTGGCATAACTTTTTTTGAATAATATTTGCATTTTGGTAAATGCCTTTTGTCTTTTAATCATTTAGTATGGTTGATGTACTATTACGCGAATCGGGAGGTTCATATGTATTTTATTGGTATTGATCTCGGTACATCAGCAGTCAAGTTGCTCCTGATGCAGAGCGGCGGAAAGATCATCAGAACAGTTTCTGAGTCTTACCCCGTAAATTTTCCTCAGACAGGCTGGTCTGAGCAGAATCCGGAAGATTGGTTTGACGGCACGATCAAGGGACTTTCAAAGCTTCTTGAAGGCATTGACGGCAATGAGGTTGCAGGTATCAGCTTCGGTGGTCAGATGCACGGTCTCACACTCCTCGACAGTGAAGGCAAGGTTATAAGACCTGCTATTCTCTGGAACGACGGAAGATCACAGGTTGAGACAGATTATCTCAATAATGAGATCGGTAAGGCTAATCTTTCCAAGTACACAGGCAATATTGCTTTCGCAGGCTTCACAGCTCCGAAGGTTATGTGGGTACATAAGAACGAGCCCGAGAATTTCGCTAAGATCGCTAAGATCCTTCTTCCTAAGGATTATCTCGCATACAGACTTTCAGGCGTTTTCGCTACAGACGTATCTGATGCTTCAGGTACGCTCTATTTCGACTGCGAGAACAGAAAGTGGTCTGATGAGATGCTCAAGATCTTGGACATGAAGGCTGAGTGGCTCCCTGAAGTTTTCGAGAGCTATGAGGCAATCGGCAAGATCCTTCCTGAGATCGCTGAGAAGACAGGAATCAGCAAGGACTGCGTTATCGCAGCAGGTGCAGGCGACAATGCAGCAGCGGCCGTAGGTATGGGAATTATAGGTAACGGCGGATGCAATATCTCTCTTGGTACATCAGGTACTATCTTCATCGCTTCTGATTCTTTCAAGAACGATGAGGCTAACTCGCTCCACGCTTTCGATCACGCAGACGGCGGATTCCACCTTATGGGATGCATGCTCTCTGCTGCTTCATGCAACAAGTGGTGGATGGAAGAGATCATCGGCACGACTGATTTCGCAAAGGAACAGGAAGGCCTTGAGGCTCTCGGTACTAACAAAGTATTCTTCCTGCCTTATCTCATGGGCGAGAGATCACCTCTTAACAATCCTGACTGCCGCGCAATGTTCGTAGGCATGTCCATGGATACAACACGTAAAGATATGACACTTGCAGTAATGGAAGGCGTTGCTTTCGCATTGAGAGATTCTTTCGAGTGCGCTAAGAAGATGGGTCTCGACATCAAGAGCTCTTCTATCTGCGGCGGCGGTGCTAAGTCAAAGCTCTGGTGCACGATCGTATCCAACGTATTGGGAATCGAACTTACACAGACAGAGAACGACGAAGGTCCTGCTATGGGCGGCGCTCTTCTCGCTGCAGTTGCTTGCGGTGAGTATGCTTCAGTAGCAGATGCTTGCGCAGCTACAGTTTCCAAGCATGTTTCCGTTGTTCCCACACCTGAGCTCGTTGCTAAGTATGACGAGAGATATAAAGAGTTTTCAAAAATCTATCCCGCTATGAAGGAGGCAGGTTTATGGTAATTTACGAAGCAACATCTTCCAATTTCAAAAAGTACGGAAGAATCGTTAAGAACATCGATTTTGCACCTGTTATCGAGGCACTTAACCAGATCGCTATCCCCGCAGACAGCGTAGCTTATGAGCCCACGGTTGCATCTCTCGAAGAGGCATCTGCAAAGGTTGGTGTTTCAAGACTTTTCGGCGGTGAGCTGAAGCTTGAGACAGGCTACTGCGCAGGTCACAATTCTCTTCTCAACGCAGTTGAGTATCACAGATCTTCAGAGGTAAATGTAGCTGCTACAGACTGCATCCTTCTTTTGGGATCACAGCAGGATATCACTGATGATTTCCAGTACGACACTTCAAAGATCGAAGCATTCCACATCCGCAAGGGAACAGCTGTTGAGCTTTATGCAACAACACTTCACTATGCACCTTGCGGCATCGAGAATGACGGCTTCATGGTAGGCGTTATCCTTCCTTATGGAACAAACTTCGACTTGGAAGAAGACCATATTGATTGTCTGGCTAATTCAGACAGCGAAGATAAGCTCCTTACAGCAAAGAACAAGTGGCTTATCGCTCACCCCGACGCTCCCGGTGAGAAGGGACATTTCCCCGGACTCATTGGTGCTAATATTGAAGTCAACGTGACAAAAAAACAGATGGAGGAAATCTAAAAATGTCAAAGAAATTATTTAACGCACCCGACGTTAAGCTCGCTATCGTAGCAGTATCCCGTGACTGCTTCCCGGAATCACTTTCCGTAAACAGAAGAAAGGCTCTTGTTAAGGCTTATACAGAGAAGTATGGTGCTGATGACATCTATGAGTGCCCCATCTGCATCGTAGAGTCAGAGATCCATATGCAGCAGGCATTGGCTGACATCAAGGCAGCTGGTTGTAACGCTCTTTGCGTTTACCTCGGAAACTTCGGACCTGAGATCTCCGAGACAATGCTCGCTCAGCAGTGGGGCGGCCCCGTTATGTTCTGCGCAGCAGCTGAGGAATCACAGAATGACCTGGTTGGCGGCAGAGGCGATGCTTACTGCGGTATGCTCAATGCTTCCTACAACCTCAAGATCCGTGGCGTAAACGCTTACATTCCTGAGTATCCTGTCGGAAACGCAGAAGAGTGCGCTGACATGATCAATGAGTTCATACCCGTAGCTCGTGCTCTCGACGCTATGAAGAACCTCAAGATCATTTCTTTCGGTCCCCGTCCGCAGAACTTCTTCGCATGCAACGCTCCCATCGAGCCTTTGTACAGAATGGGCGTTGAGATCGAAGAGAACTCTGAGCTCGACCTTTT
>CADAIP010000019.1 GCA_902787975.1 Oscillospiraceae bacterium | reverse complement strand
TTTAATAAAAACTCAATTCTTAGAATTGAAAAAGGTCCGTTTTACTTCAAGTTTTGCATTCTATTCAATTTTCAAGATCCGCGCATTTCCTTTGATTTCCCGCTCACTTTTTTGTGTGCCTCCGTCAAAGTGCTTGTAAAGGATATACCACAGAGATTAGTCTGTCAAGAACTTTTTTCGCTGTTTTTAAATTTTTTTTCGAAAGTCGCAAAACCCTTTATTTGATTAAATTCCAGGCCTTGTGGAAACAGCGTTATCAATAGAGTAATAACGAGGGCCAAAGCCCCCGTTATATATAGTATTTAATTCTTCTTAGTCTCTATCTTTTTTGCTCTTCTTACCGCTGAGTGTTTTATGCGGTTGATGCGTACCCATAAGACTATATTAAGTACAGATATAAGAATTATAAGTCCGCCGATAACTCCGGATACCACAGGATTGTGTTTGATGAAGAGTTCGAGGTTATCTCCTGTCTCGACCTCTTCTTCCGGAACAGCATCTGCAGGAACCGGTGTCGGAGAAGGAGTCTGTGTTACCAGGTCGAATCCCTTAGGCTCATCGCCGGGATTGATAAGCGGATCGAATACAGGCTGCTCTGACTGGGGAGCGTTGACCCATCTGTAATCACCCGTCGTTCCGTATACTCTTGTTACCGGATCTGATTCCCAGCATGCGAGGTTGCCGTATGCGGTTACAGATGCAAGATACATAGTAGTATAAAAATAATAGTCCTGCGGGATTCCGCAGATGGAGATCATGAGCTCGTGACCATTCTCATTTACCGTATAGATGGTAAGTCCCTTACCGGCCTGTGATGTAGTACCGGTCTTTCCGCCGATTACAGCAGACAGATGTGAATCAGTACCGTTGGCTGTCTTGGATGCGAGCCAGGGATCGTATAAGAGATAGTTTGAATTCTTAACATAACTCCATGCATCTGCCTTGTGTCTGTTTGTTCCTACGAATACATGTGAAGGAGCGCTGATGAGAGTATTGAAATCATCGATCTCTGAAGCAGCTGCCATTATGAGTGTAAGATCATAAGCCGTCGTGTAGTGGTTATCGTCAGGAAGACCGCACGCATTAACGAAATGTGTGCCCTTGCATCCCAATGTATCTGCACGAAGGTTCATAAGTAACGCAAACGCTTCAAGTTTGCGTGATGAGAGGATATGGTCCTGTGAATCATGCATGGTATCAAGAAGATACTGAGCATTAACACCGTCAGCATTAACGGCAGAACCGCCTGCAGGATACTTCTCAAAGAAAGCATCGATGCACCCTTCACCGAGCACGTTTGCAGCGTCATTACCAGAAGGAAGCATGAGTCCATATAAGAGCTCGCTTACCTTTACCTTCTCGCCTTCAAGGACTCCCATCAGTGATGAATCAGCATCGAGTCCGGCAAGAGCTGAAGGACTTACTTCGAGCTTTGTGGAAGTATCAAGAAGTTCGAGGCTCAAAAGACATGTCATTATCTTCGTCATGGACGCAGGATAAATGCGGTCATCGGGATTCATGCTGATAACGATGTAACCTGTTGTCTTATCGTATACGCAGTATGAAGCACAGTGAACGTCACTTAATGCGGGTACCGGAATGTCGGGCTGTCCGACATCGGCATTTACCTTAGTTGCAGGAATCCCAAATAATGCCAGGTAACAAATGACGAATACCGCAGCAACAAAAGCCGCTGCGGTCTTGATCAGTGATTTTGAACCCTTAATGATATTCATCAGATATCGTCTTCTCCGTCTTTGCCTTCGTCTTCAGCATCTTCGGAAGCTGCAATACCGTCAGCTTCGATCTCTGCTGCAAGTGTATCTGCAAGTTCAGCTACCTTTGCTGCGTTGGGGCTGAGTCCGTCTTCAGTAACAGCTGTTGCTTCGGAATTTACGGAACCTTCAGAAACTTCTGTTCCTGCTTCGCCCTCTTCAGGCTCATCCTCTTCCCTTTCTGTCAGTGCAAAGTCAACTACGCTTGCATTGTTTGCCTTGATAAGCTTAACGCCTGATGTAGCTCTGGAGAGTGTTGGGATCTCATTTGCCCTTACTCTGATGATGACACCCTGGTTCGTGATGATGAGGAGATCGTCATCGTCAGTAACGGAAACAGTACCGCAGAGTCTGCCGGTCTTCTCGTTGACCTTATATGTGATGATACCCTTACCGCCTCTGCTCTGGACACGATAGTCGTCAATCTTGGATCTCTTACCGTAACCCTTCTCGGAGATAACGAGGATCTCACGCTCGGGATCTACCGGCTCCATACCAACTACTTCATCGTCATCAGCAAGTCTCATGGCTCTTACGCCCGTAGCGCCACGGCCCATGTCACGTGCATCGTCAGAATTAAATCTGACAGACTTACCTGCAGCAGATACAACGATGACTTCCTGTCCTGCCCTTGTGAGCTGGACTGCGACAACGCTGTCTCCTTCACGGATCTTTGTAGCGATAAGACCATTCTTGTTGATGTTGGAGTACTTATCGATGGATGTCTTCTTGATAACACCATACTTGGTAACAGTTGTGAGGTAGAGATCCTCTTCCTCAAAGCTGTCGATCGGGATGATGTTCCTTATTGTTTCTCCGTCATTAAGATTCAGGAGATTGACCAGAGCAGTACCTCTTGCAGAACGTGATGTAGTCTCAGGGATCTTGTAACCCTTGATCTTGAATACACGGCCTGTGTTGGTGAAGCACAAAAGGAACTTGTGTGTTGTGGTCGTGATGATCTTCTCGACATAGTCCTCTTCTCTTGTGGACTGTCCGGAGATACCTCTTCCGCCTCTGTGCTGTGCCTTGTATGTATCAACTCTCTGGCGCTTGATGTAACCGAAATGTGTGAGAGTTACAACGATGTTCTCTTCTGCGATCAATGACTCGTCGTCGATATCCTCGAAGGAACCGTTGATGATCTCTGAGACTCTCGGAGTAGCGAACTTGTTCTTGATCTCTGTCATCTCATCCTTGATGATGCCGTCGAGCAATGTCTTGTCAGAAAGAACTCTGTGGAAGTATTCAATCTCTTCCGTGAGAGCCTTGATCTCTGCTTCGAGCTTTTCTCTCTCAAGTCCTGTGAGACGTCCGAGTCTCATGTCAACGATGTGCTGTGCCTGTTTGTCGGAAAGGCCGAATCTCTCGCACATGCGGACCTTAGCCTCAGCCTCGGTACGTGATGATCTGATGATGGCGATGATCTCATCGATGTAATCCATCGCAATGAGGAGACCTTCATCGATGTGCTTCTTAGCTTCATCCTTCTCAAGGTCGTACTGTGTACGGCGTGTAACAACATCTTCCTGGTGCTTGATGTAGTAATAGAGAGCTTCCTTAAGGCCTACGAGCTTAGGCTCAAGCTTGCCTTCGCTATCAGGTACAAGCGCGAGCATATTAGCGCAGCATGCATCCTGAAGTGAGCAGTTCTTGTAAAGCTGGTTAAGAACGACATCAGCATTGGCGTCTTTCTTGAGCTCGATAACGATACGCACCTGCTCGTTACGGTCGGATTCATCTCTCAATCCGGAGATGCCTTCAACCTTCTTCTCCTTAACAAGATCAGCCATACGCTCGATGAGTCTTGCCTTGTTGACTGCATAAGGAATATCGTGAACAATGATCCTTGTCTTGCCGCCATGGTCTTCGATCTCAGCGTGGGCACGTACAACGATACGGCCCTTACCTGTGAGGTAAGCCTCTCTGATACCCGAAGTACCGAGAATAGCACCGCCTGTCGGGAAGTCAGGTCCCTTAACGACAGTCATGAGTTCATCGACAGTTACGTCAGGGTTATTCATCATCATGATGCATCCGTCGATAACCTCACCGAGATTGTGCGGCGGAATATTTGTAGCCATACCAACGGCGATACCTACCGCACCGTTTACGAGGAAGTTCGGGAAACGTGAAGGAAGCGATACAGGCTCCATCTCGTGTTCATCGAAGTTAGGACGGAAATCAACAGTATTCTTGTTGATGTCTCTCATCATCTCCAATGCGATCTTCTCAAGTCTTGCCTCAGTATAACGGTAAGCTGCCGGCGGGTCTCCGTCCAACGAACCGAAGTTACCGTGACCATCGACCAGAGGATGTCTCAAAGAGAAGTCCTGAGCGAGTCTTACGAGAGCATCGTAAACGGATGCGTCACCGTGAGGATGGAAACGTCCAAGAACGTCACCGATAGTGGTAGCGCACTTACGGTACGGCTTATCAGGTGTGAAACCCTGGGTAAACATTGAATAAAGGATTCTTCTGTGAACCGGCTTAAGTCCGTCTCTGATATCCGGAAGAGCACGGTCGGAAATAACCGACATTGCGTAGTCGATGAAGGACTTCTTCATCTCGCCGTCTAAGTCAACCGGAACTATTGTCGTTTGTTCTGACTTGAAGACCTCGTCCATCTCGGCTTCCTGTTGAAGCCTGGCCTGTTTCTTGTCGTCGCTGTCTGCCATTTGTCGCCTCCGCCCGCGAAAAGCACTATTCACGGGTAATTAGAATACTTTAGTTAATAGATATAATTCTACAAACTAAAGTATTATACCATAAGTAAACGCGTGCGCGCGTATATAATTATAATATATAGCACAAATGTCCTTATATCAGGCTATGGGGGTTTTGGAAGGTGTGCCCGCTTTCCTCGGGAATCTTGCGGGAGTCGGACGGATCTTTCTTACGACAATGATCGTTCTCTCCATGTCTGTTCCGGGAAGCTTGAATGTATCAGTCTTTTCGATGGTGCCGCCAAGAAGTGCAATTGCCTTTGCGCCCTCTGCTTCCTCTTCTTCCGAATGTGCCTTCATGGCAAGGAATACGCCTCCGACCTTAACCAGCGGGAGACAATACTCGGCGAGTACGGAGAGCCTTGCAACGGCTCTGGCAGTAACTATGTCGTACTTCTCACGGAATTTCTTGTTCCTGCCTGCGTCTTCAGCCCTTGAATGCACCGTATTGCAGTCTTTGAGGTCCAATGCGGTAATGACCTCATCCAGGAACTTGAGGCGCTTCTCAAGCGAATCCATGAGGGTTACGGACAATTCGGGACATGATATCTTGACCGGAAGGCCGGGAAAACCCGCGCCTGTTCCTACATCGACAAATGTAAGTGCCTTGGAACTCTTTTTCTTTTCCTCTTCTTCCCTGATGTAAGGGCAGAGGGTAAGTGAGTCGATAAAATGCTTCATGGCTATTCCCTTATCGTCATCCACGGCGGTAAGGTTCATTACCTTATTCTTCTCTTTGAGCATGGATGCGTAGACCTGGAAGGCACGGATCTCTTCAGCTGAAAGAGGAACACTTATCTCTTCGGAATGCGATTCAAGGATGGGAGCAACATCAACAGGCTCTTCGTCCTGCTTGGTGATCTTTGTTCCCTCAGCGTTGATCTCAACCTTCTTTGGAAGGCTCTCTCTCAAACGCTTTATGTCGTCTTTGGTAAGAGGTTTTCTTTTGGGGAACAAGCCGTCAGCCATTATCGTGTCTCCTTCTGAGCTGTTCAAGATATACGAGAATTACCTCACAGTCTGCAGGCGATACACCCGAGATCCTCGAAGCTCTGCCCACGCTCTCAGGCTTCATCTTGGAAAGCTTCTGCGTAGCCTCTATCCTGAGTCCTTTTATCAGCGAATAGTCTATGTCTTCAGGTATCCTTATCTTCTCGAGATTTTTGAACTTCTCGATCTTTTCTTTCTCGAGTGATAAGTATCCTTCGTATTTGATGTTGGTCTCGCACGCGAAAGTAACGTTGCGCGGGAGAGGTTTTCTCTTCTTATCGACCGGTGCGAGAAGATCGTAAGTAACGTCAGGGCGCTTGATCAGATCAGCAAGGCTCTCACCTGATTTAGGCAGAGTCTGGTTAACTGATTCAAGCAGGACTTTCAGCTCATCAGTGGGAGCAACATAGGTCTTCTTAAGTCTTTCTGTCTCTTCTGCGATCGCTTCAACCTTTTTCTTGAACTTCTCGAAAACCTCATCGCTGATAAGACCTATCTCATGTCCTATGGGAGTAAGTCTCTCGTCGGCATTATCCTGTCTTAAGAAGAGTCTGTACTCTGCACGTGAAGTCATCATGCGGTATGGCTCATTTGTTCCCTTGGTAACGAGGTCATCTATAAGCACGCCGATATAGCCCTGTGATCTGTCGATGATCACAGCGTCTTTTCCAAGGCATCCCATTGCTGCATTTATGCCTGCGACGATTCCCTGTGCGGCTGCTTCCTCATATCCTGAAGAACCGTTGATCTGGCCTGCCGTGAAAAGACCCGGAACGACCTTTGATTCCAGGCTCGCCTTAATGGAGAGCGGATCTACAAGATCGTATTCGATGGCATATGCTGCTCTCTGGATCTTTGCATTTGAAAGACCGGGCAAAGACTTTACCATCTTCTCCTGTATCTCTTCGGGAAGGCTTGTGGAGAATCCCTGAAGGTACATCTCGTTCGTATGACGGCCCATGGGTTCGACAAAGATCTGATGCCTTGTCTTATCCTTGAACCTCATGAATTTATCTTCTATCGAAGGACAGTATCTGGGGCCGATGCCTTTGATCTCGCCGCTGTAAAGAGGCGATCTGTCCATGTTGTCTGCGATTACTTTACGCGTCTCTTCCGTTGTCCAAATAGACCAGCAGGGAATCTGCTCTTCAGAAGGCGCGGGGAGTTTTCCGTCCATCTCGTTTCTGTATGAGAAAGGAGGAATGTCGTCTTCGCCGTCCTGTCTCGTCATCTGTGAGAAATCAACTGAATTGGAATTAACTCTTACAGGCGTACCTGTCTTGAATCTCAAAAGCGGAACACCTAATGAACTAAGCGATGACGACAATCCGACTGATCTCGGAAGTCCGTCCGGGCCGCTCTCTACGATAACTTCGCCTCTGATTATCCTGGCTTCCATATATGTGCCGGAACAGATAACAACGGCACGTGCCCTGTAAATCGCTTTGCCTTCGGTCATGACGCCGGCAGCTTTGCCCTCGTCATCTACAAGGAGTCCTGTAATATGGGCCTGCTTCAGTGTGAGGTTAGGGAGATTCTCGAGATAATGCTTCATCTCGACAGAATACATCGCACGGTCTTCCTGGGCTCTCGGTGAATAAACGGCAGGTCCTTTGGAACGGTTGAGCATTCTCATCTGAACTGCGCACTTATCGGCCATTATTCCCATGATGCCGCCCAGAGCATCGATCTCTCTTACGAGTTGTCCTTTGGAAGTTCCTCCGATCGAAGGATTGCACGGAAGATTTGCAAGGCTGTCTAACGAAAGAGTGAAAAGGATCGTATCAAGACCCAGTTTTGCGCACGCATGCGCAGCTTCGCATCCGGCATGGCCTGCTCCTACGACGGCAACATCAAATGTTCCCGCTTCAAAGCTTCTTTCTAACTCTAAAGCCTCACGGATAGTCATTTACTTACCTATGCAGAATCTTGAGAAGATAGTGTCAGCCAATGTAGCCGATACGGTCTTGCCTGTTACCTCGCCGATCTCATCCAGGCATGCTCTCAATGCTGATGCGCACACCTCTGTACCGAGATTATTATCGAGCGCATCAAGAGCAAGTGCAAGCTTCTTGGATGCCTTAAGGAATTTGGAATAGTGTCTGCTGTTGGTAATGAGAAGTCCCTCGGAAGCTCCACCGCCAAGTTCGTTATAGTAATCGATGATGACGTCTTCGAGCTTGTCGATGTTGAGGTCTTCTTCCGCGCTGATCGAGATAAAGCTCTCAATGCCAAGCGTCTTAAGCCTGGTCTCTATCTCTTCCCTGTCGGGATTCTCGCCTGCATCACTTTTCGAAAAGACCGCGGTAACAGACTCACAATCTTCAATGATGCCTTTAACTCCCGAATATGCTTCATCCGCAGTCATGTCAGGCGGGATCATGTAGAAGATCATGTCTGAACCTCTGCCGGCCTCATAGGCCTTGCCTATTCCCATAGACTCGATGATGTCATCAGTCTCGCGGATTCCTGCAGTATCAATCAATGTAACGGGGATGCCGTTTATATTAAGCTGAACTTCAATGGTGTCTCTCGTGGTTCCGGCAACCTCAGTAACGATCGCCCTGTCAAAACCCGTAAGAGTATTAAGGAGCGTGCTCTTGCCGCTGTTTGGAAGTCCCAAAAGCGCTACACGCAGACGCTCGGAAAGTATTCTTCCCTTGCCGTAACCTTTGCAGAGAGTAGTCAGTCTGTCGTGGCAATCGCTGAGATTGTCCTTGACCGTCTCAAGCTTTGCTTCCTCTTCATCGGGATCTTCAGTATCAAATTCCGTAAATGTCTCAAGCATGGCAGCCTGATCGTATAGATTGCGCTCTATGTAATCGATCTCTTCAGCGAGCTTGCCTGACATAAGGCTTCCCGCAGCCTCAAGCTGTCTCTCGGTCTCGGAATTGATGACGTCCATTACGGCTTCTGCCGAAGCAAGGCTCATCTTACCGTTAATGAAAGCTCTTCTGGAGAACTCGCCGGGATAAGCCATTCTTATTCCGGACATGCCGAGACACTTTAGTATCTCCTGCTTTACCGCACCTGAACCATGTGATGAGATCTCAACCATCTCTTCGCCGGTATATGAATGTGGTGCTTCAAAGTGAGTGAAGATGACTTCGTCTACTTTAATGCCGTTTGAAGGATCTTTTACATAACCGAATGCACAGGTATAACCGGGCAGTTCGGATAATTTGGAATAATCACCGCTGCTTCTTAAGATGACTGAACATTTATCGGCAAGTTTTCCACAGCCGTTACCCGAGATGCGGATAACCGCTATGCCTGATATTCCGGCCGGCGTTGAGCAGGCACAGATAGGTTCGTCATCATACGAATACATCGATAGATCTGATTATGATTATTGAAGCGGATTACTTCTTCTCTTCAGGTGTTACGACAACGCATCTGTTAGGCTCAACACCCTCACTGTGAGTTGTTACACCGTTTACATCCTGGAGATAAGAGTGAACGATCCTTCTCTCAGCAGGGCTCATAGCCTCCATTGTAACCTTGCGTCCGGAACGTCTTACTCTGGATACTGCCTTATCAGCGAGGCCCTTGATAACCTGCTCTCTGTGCTTTCTGTATCCGCCGACGTCGAGGTAAACATGAACTCTCTGCTCGCTGTGCTTGTTAGCGATGAGGTTTGTCATGTAAGAGATAGCTTCGAGTGTCTCACCGTGACGTCCGATAGCTGCACCGCAGTCAGAACCGGTAACAGAAATAAAGATAGTATCGTCTTCTCTGTAAGAATCCATGTTGCCGTGAATACCGATGCCTGAAAGAACTTCTGCTACGAAGTTTGCAGCTGCATCTTCAGCTTCGCTGACTGCATCACCTTCAAAGCTCTCGTCATCACCAAAATATGTATCGTCATCAGACTCTGCAGCAGGAGCAGCCTCGCCTGATTCTTCAGAATTAAATGTAACCTTAACTTCAGCGTCCTTTCTGCCTAAACCGAGAAAACCGCCTTCTGTTCCTTCTTCAACTACCTCGATAGTAGCCTGTTCTTTTGTACAACCGAGCTCGGAAAGAGCTGCCTCAATTGCTTCATCAACCGTCTTGCCTGTCTTGATTACTGTCTTCTCCATATGTACATGGCCTCCTTCGAGCCAAAATTAATTCTTCTTTTTCTTGCCGTTCTTCTTGGAACCTTCAGCCTTAACGTCAGCGTCAACACCGGCGAGAGCAGCCTTTCCGCCCTTCTTGAAAACGGCGTCCTTCTTAGCCTCGATCTCAGCCTTCTTGGCTTCGTAAGGCTTGGTGAACATGAAATATACGATAACGCTTGTAATGATGCTCATAAGACCTGAGATGATCCAGTAAAGACCCATTGCTGCAGGCATTGTAAATGTTGTTACGAGCATAAGGACAGGCATCATCCAGTTCATCATCTTCATTGAGTTCTGAGCCATATCCTCAGCGCCTTTGCCGTCACCGGCCTGACCTGCTCTTGCAGGATTCTTCTTGGCGCGCTTCTTAGCCTCTTCCTCTTCCTTCCAGCCGGGCTTCATGATCTTAGTCAACTGCATGGTTGCGATGTTAACAAGAACAACGATGATCGGGATAAGGAGCATGGGAAGATATGTCTTGGGATCTTTTGCGATCTCAAAAGGATTCCATGCGGGTGTAACTGTAAGATCCATTCCGAGGAAGTGGAGGTCGACCATCTGATCGAGTCTGATAAGTCCCTGGTCGATACATTCCTTAAGGAACTGTGCATTCTCATTCAACGCCTTGATAAGTCCGATGTGGATATCAACACTGATCCTGCCGTCAAATAAGCCTGTTCCGCCGAATCTGTTTCCGAGATCGATCATGGACTGGACATTATCTTTGCTTACCTGTGAAAGGTAGATCAAAGGTCCGCTGACGATACGGTAGATAGGCCAGATGAAGAACAACTGAAGGAAAGGAAGAAGGCATCCTGAAAGTCCGCCTGCGCCATTCTCCTTCTGAAGCTTCATGAAAGCTTCCTGATAGCCTTCCTTGTCATCCCCATACTGACGCTGAAGTTCTGCCTGCTTGCCGCTTAATGCCTGCATCTTGAGCATGGACTTCTGTGATCTGATATTCAGCGGGATGAGTGCTCCTCTGATAATTACGGTAAGGAAGATAATAGCCAAACCGTAATTGCCGAAGAAATCATACAAAACTCTCGTAAGCCAGCCAAACAATGTGTAAAGCGGGTCGAGAATAGATAACTGAACTATAAAGTCTCCCATTATTGGTCTCCGGTTCTAATGAATGTTTTGCTTACCTGACGGGATCGTATCCGCCCTTTGAAAAAGGATTGCACCGCAATATTCGCCAAATGCCCATAAGTCCGCCTTTAATGGCACCGTACTTTGTTACCGCATCAATCATGTACTGCGAACAAGTCGGCTGATACTTACAGTGGGGTCCTATAGCAGGAGAAATATGCTTTTGATACCAGCGAACCATTCCTATTAAGGCTTTGGCAATCATACGGTTACTCCGTCAATTAGATCAAGCCTGGACAGGCATTTCCCCATATCTGTGCTTAATTCGTGGAAATCCGGGATTCCGCCCTTGGCCTTTAAAGTAAATACATAATCGTAACCTGTGGGAAGTCTGTCCTCCAGTTGCCTGTAAGACTCTCTCATCAGTCTCCTTGCACGGTTCCTTCCGACTGCGCCAAGCTCTTTCTTGTTTGCGCAAAAGCCGGTCCGTCTTAATGCAGGATCTACTTTATAGCCGCTTTGAGTGGTTCCTTCTCTTCTTTTAAGCACGTGAACCGACAGGTATCTGCCGGTTGCGAATTTCCCATACCGGTAAACCCTGTTAAATTCAAAGTTGAATCTGAGCGCTACCGATTTCAAAGCGAGATTGCGATTGCGGTCTTAAGATCAGACCGCAAGTCTCTTTCTGCCCTTGGCTCTTCTAGCTGCAAGAACCTTACGGCCGTTAGCTGTCTCCATTCTTGCTCTGAAGCCGTGAACCTTTGCCCTCTGTCTCTTCTTGGGCTGGAATGTCATTTTTGCCATAATATAAATCCTCCGGATCGTTGTTTCTTTAAATTGCACACCCGCGTTTCTGGCGGCAGCGCATAATACGACAATCTTAATTTAACCGTAAAATTATATTAGGGCGGGGTTATATTGTCAAGCCGATCAGCACTTTCCGAACAGATACTCGATAAACTTTACGCAATCATCATTGCCGTTTGAAGATGTCGAATATGCGAAAGCAATATAGTATGTGTACTCTTCGTCAAGGCCGAGCTTTCTCTCGATCTCATCTGTCAGCTTCAGTCCGAGCGGAACCGGAGCATCATCTTCTTCCTCTTCACCGCCGTTGAAGATATCCCTGAAAGAAATACCCTGTGAGGCTCTGGCCTTCTCCTCATCCGTTGCCACATAGTAGTAGAAATCATCTTCCGAGAAGTTTTCCATATTTACAAGATCATTCATGTCCTGGAAATAGTCAGGTGTCGAATAATTATAAACGGCATCTTCACGCAGAATAAGATAATCGTAGGTTCCCGTAAGGATCGAAGCTCTGAATGCGACTTCAAGATATTTTGCATCATATTCGGAATCACTTGTAAAATTGAGGTCTTCAGCATCAAGAACTGCTGCAGTCCTGTTCTTTTTATATCCGCCCCATTCAAGGAAACCCTTTGTCGCATAGTCACGGCCTTCGTCAGTAACGTGGCAGTTGACCAGGCCGCCGCCCAGGACGCGCATCTTGTCTCTGTATATATCCATTGAATACCAGACGATCGCTCCGATGAGAAGGATTACCAGAACTGTTCCGGGAAGATAATACTGTGCGAGATATACTGCCTTCTGCTTAAAAGAAAGACTTGCGAGCTTCTTCTTTTCCGTTCTGAAGAATCTCGTAACCTTATTTCCGGACTTGTCTTCTTCAGCGTCAGGTGTATCAAGGCCTTTTTCGAGTTCCTTGATATCCTTCTTACCTGCTGCTAGTGAGATATTGCCTGCAGCATCGGTCTCAGGATCGTATTGAACGGAATCCTGGAGTGCCTTAAGTTTCTCAGCCTGGTTCTTTTCGAGCTTGTCAAACTGCTTGATCATTACAAGACAGATGAAGTAAGTAAGTGATGTCGAGCAGAAAACATATATAAGCGGGAACCACTGTGCGTACCAGAGGCATGCAACGACAGAACCCAGGAAGAATGCGAGTATAAGGATGAGCGGGATGAACTTGATTATTACCAGGATAAATGCGGCCTTGAAGTATTCCGGGATCTTCATCTCATATCTGGCGATAGTCGGGAAGATCGCAATCGTCATAAGGATAGCGATAACGGTAAAAACAATGACACCAACCTTATAGATCGTCGGAGTCTCACCCCAACCGGTATAAAGGATCCACTGCCAGTCCAGACCAATAAGAGCGTACGCAACGAGCATTACTGCCCATGCAATAGTTGACTGCTTGAAGTTGCGCTTGAAAGCTTTGAAGAAAGGAACTACCGTACCTGTCTCCTCGCCTCTTATCTTTTTCATCGCAACATAATACTTTGCCGAGTAAGCAGCACCGAAAGTAACGATCGGAATACTGCAGATTACGAAAAGCAGATTGAGAATGATGAGATCTGCTACCGTGCTTATGAAATCCATTACCGGACTGTCTGGTTTTAATATATTCATTTAATTATTCACTACCTGATCAATCAATTTTCCGCCGTATATTCCCTGTCGGCCGCTATATTTTACAACAAAAACAAATTCTTTGTTTTCTAAGATAAGAAGGGCTGCCCCATCTGAGACAGCCCAAGCTTGAATCTTACGTTTGAACGATAAACCTTATTCCTTAACACCACCGATCGTAAGACCAGTAACGAAGTATCTCTGAAGGAACGGATAGAGGGCGATGATAGGTGCCATTGTCGCGATCGTAGCGGCAGCTCTTACCGTGATAGGTGTAATAGTGTTAGCTGCAGCAGACTGAGTCATCTGAGCGCCGGATGACGTACCTGTCGTAGCGGATACGGAATCCAGGAGCTTCATGAGCTCGTACTGCAGTGTTGTGTACTGGGGATCGAATCTGTTGTAGAGCATAGCATCGAACCATGAGTTCCAGTGATATACAGCAACGAACAGAGCGATTGTAGCGTAAACCGGTTTACACAAAGGAGAGATGATACTTATAAATACTCTCATATAACCGGCACCTTCGAGCTGAGCAGCTTCTTCGAGTGAATCCGGGATACCTGCCATGTATGTTCTCATGACCATTACGTTGAATGCACTAACCATACCGGGGATGATGTAAACCCAGAAGCTGGATGTGAGGTGGAGGTATCTGAAGAGTACGAGTACCGGGATCATACCGCCTGAAGCATACATTGTGATGATCCAGAAGAGTGACAAACCGGACTTGAAGAGGAACTTCTTACGGCTGAGGATGAATGAGAGCAACGCGTTTGCTGCCAAAGACGTAAGAGTACCAAGAATAGTTCTTGCAACCGTAACCTTAGCACCAACACGGATACCTGGTCTCTCGAAGAGGATCTCATGATAACTTCTGAGTGACCACTTACGGGGGAGGAGGTAAATACCACCTCTTACCGCGTCGTTACCTTCATTGAAGGAATATGCCAATGTGTTAAGAACCGGATAAAGTGTAACTACCGCAAACAATACAAGGAAAGTGGTGTTGAGTACAGTGAAGACAATGTCTTCTGTTGCCATTTTCTTCTTGTGCTTGATTTTATCAAAAGAAACAACATCTGCCATGATACTTTCCCCCTTTCCTTAGAATAGACGCTCATCGCCTTTTTTCTTGGCGATGTAGTTAGAAACTACGATAAATGTCATTGAAACTACTGTCTTGAAGATACCTGCAGCGGTACCGAGTGAGTAGTCCATATTACGTGCATCCAATGCCCAGTCGAGGATGTAGATGTCGATCGTTCTTGAAACATTCTGTACAAGACCGTTACCGAGCAAGTACTGGAGCTCGAATCCTGCATTAAGAACGTTACCCATGTTCATCAAGAGAAGGATCATGATAGTAGGACGGAGACCTGGAAGAGTTACATAACGCATCTTCTGGAAACGTCCGGCACCATCGATTGATGCTGACTCATAGAGGCATGGATCGATTGATGTAATAGCTGCGAGATAGATGATCGCATTCCAACCTGTCTCTTTCCAAAGGTGTGACAGTGTAACGATACCCCAGAAAAGCTTAGGATCGCCGAGGAACGCGTAAGGTGCCTTTAAGATGCCTAATCTCAAAAGAATGTCGTTGATGATACCTGTTGAAGTCAAAGCATCGTGAACGATAGCAACAACGATGATCCATGAAAGGAAGTGAGGCATGTAAGAAATCGTCTGAATGGATTTCTTAAAATACTTATTCCTGACCTCGTTCAAGAGGATAGCGAAAGCAATTGCAACGATTGTACTGAAGAAAAGATTGAGGACACCCATTACAAATGTATTTCTGATAACCATCAGGAACGTTTTATCACTAAACAAGAACTTGAATTTGTCGATACCGACCCACTTGGAACCGCCGATACCCTTAGCAAATACGAAGTTCTGGAAAGCAATTATCCAACCTGCAAGAGGCAGATAATAGAAAATAATTCCGTAAATGACATAAACGGCACTGATTGCCACCAGTATCCACTGCCTTTTGAATTCTTTGGCAGTTAACTTCGGCTTGTTAATGTCTACCTCTTTAACCCTTTTCGATTTAACGATCGAATTTTCCATTTTATAACCACTCCTGTGAAAAAATGGTGGCAACCACAGTGTTTATGCCATGGTTGCCACCACAATTAATTATTCAAGACCGAATTAAACAGGTGCTGTCCATCCATAGGACTTAGCTGTCTCAAGTCTCTTGTTGACCTCAGCCTGAGCCTCATCGAGGAATGCCTGAGGATCACATTCAGCGTAAGCTGCCTGGTAAGAAGCCCAATCAGACTCGAAGTCGCTAGACATAACGACTGTAGGGAGCCAGAGGTGCTTAACTTCGCCCATTCTCTTCCAAGCGATTCCGCCAGGAGTGTCAGAGCTAATGTTGTTAGACCATGACCAGAGAGGATACCAAGGAGCGTTTACAACGATCTCAGAACCGAGGAACTCGGAGTATGTCTGAGCGCCGTAAGCTGCGAAGCACTTCTTAAGAGGTTCAGCGAGACCTTCGTAGAACTCTGAAGGCTGCTCAGAAGGCTGCATTCTGTTGATGCCGTCCTTGCTCATACCCATCCACTGAGGGCAGTATGAGTATTCGCATGTGTGCTTAGCCTTGTAGCTGTCGCTCTTCCAGTTCTCTCTCATCTCTTCTGTTCTGTAGTAGAGACCCTGATCGTCAACGAGGTAGTCAACACCTTCGATACCCCAGAAACGGAGATCGTGGATGTCCTGATCGAGGAGTGCGCTCAAGAATGCGAATGCGAGATCAGGATCTTTGCAGGATGTTGTAACTGCGCAGCCGGAAGACTGGTTGAGCTCGTCATCGTAAGAGTGCCACTGCTGTGACATGCCGGGCTTAGCTGTAAGTCCGAGAGGTACATAGTCGCATCCGAGTTCATCGAGACGGAATGTTGTACCATCAGTTGCTTCGAGGGGTGAAGCGAAGGGTCCCATGATGTTGTAAGCGAAATCCCAATACTGATCGCAGAGACCAAGTACACGACCTGTAGAAAGCTTAGCAATATACTCGTCGTATGTCTGTGTAGCGAAGTCAGGATCGATAGCGCCCTTAGCGTACTCTTCGTTCAACTTCTTGAAATACATCTTAGCTGTGTCTGTTGTGTTGTAGTCAACAACCTTCGGGTTGTCCATACCAGCGTCGATATTAACGATGCAGCAACCATCGTTCGGATAACCATCGAGGAACATAGGAGCGTTCTCAAGGCAGTAATACTTCCAGTCTTCGCAGAGGCATGTATAAGGAATTACAGGTGTTCCATCCGGAAGTTCCGGGTTAGCAGCTGCATAGTCCTCGAGGAGCTTGAAGTACTCGTCAAGAGTCTGGATCTTAGGATAGTTAGCCCATTCAAGAACACGAACCTGAATCCAGAAAGCCTCACCGTTGTGGCCTGTTGCTGTGTTGTGGTCATAAGAGTTACCGAAAACGTTTGCCCAATAAATGTGGCCATCGTCCATACGGAACTTATCCCACTCTTCGTCTGTGTACATTTCCTTGAGGTTAGGATACTTTTCAAGATAATCATCCCAAGCTACAAGCAAACCGTTCTGATAGAGTGTAACGGAACCGTCACCACCATCAATGAGATCAGGCAACTTACCTGAAGCAATGATGGAGCCGATAGCTTCGCCTGCGTCCTGACCTGTGAGCCATGTTTCCTTAACACGTACACCTGTCTTCTCAGCAATGAGCTCCATGATGTCGTTACCTTCGTTCTTCTCTTTGCCTGCCATAGCAGCAAACATTGTGAAGTCAACGATTTCTTTTCCATCACCTGTCTGAGCAGGCTCGCCTGTACCACTTGACTGTGTGTCAGTGGGCTTGGTTGAGCATGCAGCAAAAGATGATACCGCCAGCATTGATGCTAAGATCAATGAAACGATTTTCTTAGTCTTCATTACTAGACCTCCCGAAATAGATTCTCGCTAATTAAAACGAGTATTTAGCACCTACATTATAGGTTTGCCCCATATTTGCCACAACCCGAGAAACTCAAACTAAAATACTGATAAACTCTATAAAAATGCACTGTTTTCCACATCAGTAAACAAAAAACAATGTCTGTATTAGTGCAACCTGCACAAAAAGAAGCGGTCTGCGCGAGGCAGACCGGCTTTTTTCAGGATTCTCTGTTTGTCTTTCTGTACTTTGACGGGGTACACCCCATGATCTCGATAAACTTGCGGATAAAGTAGTCGCTGTCCTTATATCCGACATCTTCTGCAATACGGTTTATCTTCTTGTCCGTATTGATGATCTGCCTGGCAGCTTCCTTGATCCTGTAATTTGTCAGGTAGTTCTTAAAGGACATTCCGTACTTCTTGCTGAAGACCTGGCCGAGATAAGAACTGTTGATGTGATACTTATCACCTAAAGATTTCAGGCTGATGTTATCGGAGTAATTCTCTCTTACTTCCGCTTCTACAGATGCAAGGATTCCGTGAGAAATGCTCTTCCGGAGTTCTGACAGGTATGCGGCATACTCCAAAGCAAACTTTTTAAGGTGCTGGTGGCTGCCCCTGACGAACACGCCTTCCGATGTCTGTTCAGAAATATACTGGATGATCTCTTCCTGGTTGACCGTATCATCGAGCTCGCTCGCGAGATGTATCAATTGGAAAAGAAGATAGTTGATATTAAGGTCGAACGCCCTGTTGGTTCCTTCCTTGCCTCTGAGTTCCTCATGAAGCTTATCGATGCCCTGCTCTATCATCTGTGTGTCGTTCTTAATAATAGAACCTATAATCTCATCGATGGTATTTTTACACAGGACGATGCTTGCATGTCCGGTCTGGGTATCCTCATAGAAATAGATCTTCTTTTTATTATGGAATCCGGAAATACTCTTAAGTCTCCTGCATGAATCAAATGATTTGGAAAGAGATGAAATGTCAGGTACCGCCTCACCGCAGAACATCCTTATGGGATTAATGATCATTGTCTCGATCTTTTTGACGAACGATTCAAGGAATTCCTTTTCGCTGGTGTCACGGAGGGCAGCCATGTTGTCGCAGAACAGGAAACCCACATTGTAGTTATCCTCATCGAACGAGATATCGAGAGTAAAGTGGTTGGCATATTCCTTGAGTACTTCTTTGCACGCATTGTATAACTGCTTCTGGGCGGCACTCATGTCGTACTCGTCCGAATCACTATCTTCATCTTCGATCTCACTGTGGACAAGCTCAATATAAATAAATCTCATATTGCCGAGAAGCTGAAGATGCTTGTTGGCATAATCGATATCCTCGTCATTGAATTTGCCTCTTATAAGATGTCTGATGATCCTTGCAAGGTATGCATCCTCCATCTTCTCCCTGTCTTTTCTCAGGATGATAGACTCTTTGTTGATGTTGGTAACTTTTCTTAAGACAGAAATAAGTTCCTCTTCTTCAACCGGCTTTAAGATGTAATCGAGACATCCGTTTCTGATCGCCTTCTGCGTATATGCGAAATCATCGTAACCCGTGAGCAGTACGAACTCGGCATTTGAGATCTTCTCTTTCTTGACCGTCTCAAGAAGTTCAAGTCCTGACATCTCCGGCATTTTGATATCGGAGATGACGAGATCGACATCGTTCTCTTTAAGATACTTCAATGCCTCCTTACCGTTGGAGCAGAGTTTTGTGATCTCAAAACCGCCGCTCTCCCAGTCGATCAGGACCTGAAGGCCCTGAAGGATATAAGGTTCGTCGTCAACAAGCATTACTTTAAGCATAATTCACCCCGGTTTAAGCTGTTGTGATCATATCGGAAGGTATCATGATGATTACGCTCATTCCGATACCCTTCTCACTCTCTATCGTAAACTTCGCCTGATCTTTAAACATCATCTTTATTCTGAGGCAGGCATTCAGGATGCCTACATGTTTAGCCTTCTTAATTGTATCAATAGTGACGTTATTCATGTTCTGCTGTAAAAGCTCAACTTCCTTCTCATCCATACCGTCACCCGTATCTTCAACTTCGATAACAAGCTGGTCATCGTTTTTATATACCCTTACAAAGATCCAGCCCTGTGAGGATTTGGACTCGATACCATGAACACATGCGTTCTCAACAAAGGTAACGAGAGTAAGTTTGGGGATCAGTATCTTCTTGCATTCGTCATTGATGTCGATGTTAAATGAGATCCTGTCGCCAAAACGGTAACTCTGAAGCTGGAGATATGCATTGATGAACTCTTCCTCTTCTTCAATGGTAACCGCATCTTCGTGCCATTCAACGTTCTGCCTCTGCATGACGGCAAGTCTTTGTACCATCTCTGCTGTCTCTGTCTCGCCTTTGAGGATGCTGTGCATTCTTATGCTCTCGAGAGCGTTGAAAAGGAAGTGCGGATTGATCTGGCTCTGAAGTGCAAGGAGCTCGGCGTTCTTACGGGCGAGGTCACTTTCCTGTTCGCGCAGCTTATCCTTATAGATCGTATTCGTAAGTTCGTTGTTGATATCAACGATCCTGTTGTAGTTATACATAAGTGACGAGATCTCATCCGTGCCCGTGATCTCCTTGATCGGCTGGAAGATCTCGTTGCCGCCTTCACCGAAAGCTTTTTCAAGAATGCTTATTCTGCTGGTGATGGATCTCTCGAGCATCTTCATGATGAGGATCGGGAAAAGGAGCGTAAAGACAACGATAATGAGCAGTGCCGGCAGGTTGTTCTTCAGAACGGAATCAAGCGCAATATCATCAGTAAATGCATAGATCTTAAACGTGGTGCCAAACTTCTCATATTCCTCGACAGTTACATAAGGATCTGCATTGACCCTCTGCATGACGGAATCATAATCGGCATTTATGTTCTGGTTTGAATAGACTACGTAGTCATCACAGCAGACATACATGGAGCAGTTTACCGGGATGTCGTTCATCTCGGTTGCAATCCAGGATTTTTTGTGTTCGATCGTGATTATCTTTGTGATGCTGGATCTTGTATTGGTCATCCTTCGCACATATATGAAGCGGTCCTGGTCTGTGGTCAGCACAACCGGCGAGTTGTCGTAATATGCGTAAACGGCTTCCATCTTTCCGTTTTCGATAAAGTCTGTATACCACCGTTCGCGTTTTGCTTCTGCGAGATTGTGGAAATAGTGTCCGCTTAGCATCGTCTGGTTATCCGAATAGATAACGAGCCTTTTCTGGTTCATGTCAGACATTGTGGAGAAGAACGAATTGGAAACCGTATTAACGTAGCTGTTGTAGTAATCGTACGGAATCTGGTAACCGGTATTGATAAACTTATTAAGGTTATCGTTAACGTCGATCGCCGTTGCAATGGTGACATCGGAGGATAAAAGGTCATCAAGATAATTGTTATAGGCCTCTATTCCCTTTTCCCTGTAGTATGTCTGGTTGCGGCGTTCAGCATCGAAAACGGATTTGAAAAGGATTGCGTCGGTAATTACGAGCGGCAGGATAACGCATAAAATGTACATTAAAAGGAATTTTTTATTCAGCTTAAGTCTGCCGAGTATATTTCCCTTATCGCCTTTAGCCATCTTTTATGCCCGCCCCGAAAACATGATCTGAAGATTTACGCGTACTTTACTATGTTATTAAAAACACCCTGTCTTTGCAAACTTGAAGGTTGTTAAAGTGCTTGATTTATACCTGCTCTTATCAGTAATTTATCCCGTTGAATTCACTTGTTTATTTAACTAACATAATTACAGTTATAAATTATTTATGAGGAGTTTCCTATGTTAAAGATAGTAAAAACCGAGAACGGACTCGTCAGAGGTCTTCCCGGAAACAACACAAGAATCTCAGTTTTTAAAGGAATCCCTTTTGCCCAGCCGCCTGTAGGCAGCAACCGCTGGAAGGCTCCCCAGCCCTGTAAGGATTGGGACGGCATCTACGACGCATATAAATTCGCGCCGATTTCCATGCAGGACCAGCCGGGTATCGGAACAGACATCTACTGCAGGGAGTGGCACGTTGATCCGGATATTGAGATCAATGAAGACTGCCTCTATTTGAATGTCTGGACAAATGCCAGGAGCGCTGATGAAAAGCTACCTGTTCTCGTATGGTTCTTCGGCGGCGGATTTCAGTGGGGATATACCGCAGAAATGGAGTTCAATGGTGAGAACCTCGCAAAGAAAGGCATCGTTGTCGTATCAGTAAACTACAGACTCGGCGCATTCGGTTTCCTAGCCCACCCCGAACTTTTCAAAGAGGCTCCTGAAGCACCTGCAAACTTCGGTCTTCTGGACCAGCAGGCAGGACTTAAATGGGTAATAAGAAACATCGCTGCATTTGGCGGTGATCCTGACAACATCACGATCGCAGGCCAGTCTGCAGGCGGCGGAAGCGTTCTGAACCACCTGACTGCCAAATCAAGCATCGGACTTTATCAGAGAGCCATCATCCTCTCGGGAATCATTTCATTCCCTTACATTAAAGACTTTGTAATGATCCCCAGGACCGCCGATGATGCATGTTCATACGGTGTAAAGTTTTTCGAGCAGCTCGGTGTAAAGACATTGGAAGAAGCAAGGAAACTCGATGCTTCATTCATCCGTGACAATGCTTCAAAATTCAGGGAAGCTGAGAGCTACTTTTTCACGCCCATGATAGACAACGTCTTCATGGACGATGAACCTTACAAGCTGTTCCTTGAAGGAAAGCATGCACACGTTCCGCTCATGTCGGGCAACACCTACGATGAATTCCCCAGTTCCATCTTCGCCGGCTCAAAGGAAGAGTTCGAAGCCAAGGCAAGAGAGGTCTTCGGTCCAAAGACAGAAAAGTTCCTCTCATTCCCCGAAGCACAGAAGAACAACGGCAACCAGTACGCAACGCTCCGTGCGATCGAATGCGCCGTCAAAGCTGCGTTTGCACATAACGACAAGCCGGGTTATTACTACTGCTTCGAACCCGATATCCCGGGCGACGACAATCCGGGCACATTCCACTCCGTAGATCTGTGGTTCTTCTTCGATAACCTCGATAAGTGCTGGAGACCCATGACCGGAAGACACTTCGACATCGCAAGACAGATGAGCACATATTTCGTCAACTTCATTAAAAATGGCGATCCGAACGGAAATGATGTCGACGGTACGGCTCTGCCTTTGTGGAAACCTTTCACACCTGCTTCCAAGAATGAGATGCACTTCACAAGAGACGGCGCGAAGACAGCCGTACAGGAAGATTCTCCCGAATCTGATTTCTATACCTTCATGACCGAGCACATCGCAGAAGCCACTGTCGGAGAAGTTGCTGAGACCAAAGCAGATGCGGCAGGACCTAAAGTAGCTCTTTATGAAGTTCCGAAAAAACAGGCATTCAACCCTTATCTTCCCAACTGGGAATACATTCCTGACGGTGAGCCTTATGTATTCAACAACAGAGTATATGTTTACGGTTCACACGACTTCTTCAACGGCTATGCATTCTGTCTGGGAGATTATGTTACCTGGTCAGCACCTGTTGATGATCTCGGCAACTGGACTTATGAAGGCGTCATCTTCAAGAGAACTGACGATCCCCATAATGCAGATAACAGAGGATGCCTTTATGCGCCTGACATGACAGTCGGACCTGACGGCAGATACTATCTGTTCTATGCACTGGATAATGACTGCGTTATCTCTGTTGCCGTATCGGATTCACCTTCAGGCAAGTTTGAATTCATAGGAAATGTCCACTACGAAGACGGCACGGTCCTTGGCAGAAAGGAAGGAGACGAACAGCAGTTCGATCCGGGCGTCATCACCATCGGTGACACGACTTATATGTACACCGGATTCTGCGGTCAGGGTGATGCTTCCCGTCACGGATGCATGGTAACTGTTCTTGATAAGGACATGCTTACGATCAAGCGCGCTCCTGAATTCGTTATCCCTTCAACACAGCACAGCAAGGGAACGGAATACGAAGGTCACGCATTCTTCGAAGCTCCTTCCATAAGAGAACGAAACGGTATCTTCTACCTTATCTATTCTTCACAGGTGATGCACGAACTCTGCTACGGTTATTCCGATAATCCGCTCGGACCATTCAAGTACGGCGGAGTCATCGTAAGCAACTGCGATATCGGAATCGATTCTTATAAGCCCGCTCAAAAGCCTGCTGCATTCGGTGCAAACAATCACGGAAGCATCGTTCAGATCGGTGACGACTGGTATATCTTCTATCACAGACAGACGAACAACTCATGGTATTCACGTCAGGGATGCGCAGAGAAGATCTCATTTGATGAGAACGGACAGATTGCCCAGGTCGAGATCACATCATGCGGCCTTAACGGCGGCCCGCTCCGTGACACAGAAGAATACTCTTCACAGATCGCATGCAACATCTTCAACGATAAAGAGGAGATGTATGTCGGTGAACTCCATGAAGCAAACATCACAAAAGATCACCAGGACGGCGAAAAGGATCCTTCCTATATCAGAGACATCTACGAGAATACGACGATAGGATTCAAGTATTTCGAACTCAAGGATGTAAAGGGGTTAAGGATCACCACCAGAGGTTACGGCAAAGGTGACTTCGAGATAAGGACCTCAATTGACGGTGAAGTATTAGGTACGATCGGCGTTGACTTCTGCACGGCATGGACCGACAACAAAGCCGAATTCACTATACCGGACGGTGTTTATCCCCTGTACCTCACATTCAAGGGCATGGGTAATCCTTCACTTTTGAGTTTCGAATTCCTCCATTGATAAAGCGGCTGAACTTCAAAGTTCAGCCGTTATTGTTATCTCTTTTTCGCTTCCGGATGCATAGATCCTGCCGCCGTGAGATTCAGTAATCCCTTTTGCTATTGAAAGGCCGATCCCGTATCCTCCGGTCTCTGAATTTCTCGACTTATCAGTTCTGTAAAACCTGTCAAACATGTGGGCAAGGTCTTCTTTTGACATGGTCTCTTTTGTATCGTTGCTTACAGAAAGCATCACTTTTGAATTATTCTTTTTAAGCGAGACTTTTATCGTGCTTTCTTCGGGAGAATACTTGACCGCATTATCAATAAGGATCGATATCAGTTCGGCAATAGCTTTCTGGTCGCCGTTATATGTGATTCCTGAAGCGATATCTGTCTCTATTGTTTTACCTGAAAATCTCGCAAGCCCTTTGAAGGAATCTGTCTCCTCCGATAAAACATCTGACAGCGGGAAATCAATTTTAACAAGTTCTGTTTTAGAGCCTTCTTCTGTCTTTGCAAGATATATAAGCCTTTCGGTCAGCACCGTAAGTTTTTCTGTCTGCTTTCTTATGTCCGAGAGCCATTCGTTTTCACCGTCCTGGTCCTCTAATTCAAGCACATCACAGTCAGCATTGATAACTGCCAGAGGAGTCTTGAGTTCATGGCCCGCATCGGTGATGAATCTCTTCTGCTTTTCATAAGCCTCGGCAACAGGTCTTATAACGGCTTTGGAAGATACTGCTATTAATACGAAAACTATGAGCAGTCCGATCAGGGAGATGACTGCACTTATTCCCAGGAATGATCTTGCGTTATCAAGACTTCTTCCACAGTCATAAAAGACTATCAGTGTCTCATCGCCGTTTTCACTTCTTCTGAATCTGTAATCACCTTCAAAACCTTTGGTCTTACCGCCCGCGTATACCGATTCGGCAAGAGCTCTTGCATTTGAAGTGTCAACAGCTGCTATCTTTCCCGTGTCGATTTCAGTGACATTGCCGTTCTTATCAAAAGTGATCGTGAAAAACCTTACTTCGAATCTCATCTCGGGAGACATCTCTCCGCCGTGATCTTTTCTGCCGCCGCCATGGTCTCCAAACTGCCCGTCTTTTGGATGATCGGGGTTCGTATCGGGCGGAAACTCACCTTCGTTGGCTTCAAGTATATTGAGGACATCATCAGCGTTATTGATTACTTTACGGTAGTTAAAGATATTGATGGCTGCGATCAGAACCGTAAGCACCAAAGTAACCGACAGCATGGATATGATTATGAATTTTCTGCGGAGTTTACTGATCATCTGACCGCCTCCAGAGTATAACCAGAATTCCTTACTGCCTTTATCTGGACATCAGCTTCCAGAGCGGTAAGCTTCTTTCTTAAATACGATATATACGTCCATGCCGTGCTGATGTCAGCTTCTGAATCAATGCCCCATATCTTATCCATGAACTTCTCAGTCGAGATGAGTATCCCGGGATTCATCATGAGCATTTCCATCATCTGGAATTCCTTGCCGGCAAGTCTGTATTTCCCCTTGGGAGAAGAGAGCTCGAAGCTTCCCCTGTCCAGTGTAAGATTGCCGAACTTAAGGATGTTGTCGCCTGCAGACTGAGGCTGTCTTGTAAGCACTCTAATCCTTGCCAGGAGCTCTTTTGTCACAAAAGGTTTGGTCAGATAGTCATTGGCGCCTGAATCCAGTCCTTCGACTTTATCATCGATCTCAGCTTTGGCGGTGAGCATAAGAACAGGAACGCTGTTGCCTTTGGACCTGATCTCCTTTAATGCGGATATCCCGTCCTGCTTCGGCATCATGATATCCATAATCACAAGATCATATTCACTTGCCATGGCATATGAGACGGCTTCTTCGCCATCGAAAACACAGTCAACGGAATAGTTGCTCTTAGTAAGTATCGCTTTCAGAGCTTTAGATAAAGATCTCTCGTCTTCTGCCAAAAGAATTCTCATACTTATACCTCTTATAACTTATGAGACACCGCATTTGCTTATTAAATATTACCATTTCAACAGTTTGCGGTGTCAGTTTCCTTTCACTCAATTTTCATTCGTTTGCTTTAAAGTCCGTTTTAAGTTTGCACCCTAAGATTAGGGCAACAAACTTAAACGAGGTTAAAAAAACATGTCATACCAGGATGTTTTCGAAAGATATGAATATAAATTCTTTCTCACGCCATCTCAGAAAAAAGAACTTCTCGAAGAGACGAAAGACAGATTAGTGCTTGATCAGTACGGAAGGACAACGATCAGGAACATCTACTACGACACGGACAGCTTCAGGCTCATAAGAGATTCACTGGATCACCCGGTCTACAAAGAAAAGCTGAGAGTAAGGTCCTATCAGAGAACAGATGAGAGTGATACGGTCTTCGTCGAGATCAAAAAGAAGTTTGAAAGCGTCGTCTATAAAAGACGTGTTGCAATCCCCAAGACGGCTGCCTGCGACTGGATAGATAAAAGGAAAGAGATTCCTTTTAAGAACCAGATTACATCTGAGATAGATTACTTCCTCAGGTTTTACGAAGGCATAGAGGCAAAGGCATTTATCAGTTACGAGCGCGAAGCATATTTCGACAAGGAAGATCCGGGATTCAGACTGACACTTGATGAGAACATACTCGCCAGAAATACCGAACTTGATCTCGGAAGCGATATATGGGGACACTCACTTCTTCCTTCAGGCACAACACTTATGGAGATAAAGATATCGGGCGCAATGCCTATGTGGATGGCGCATTTCTTAAGTGAGAACAACATACGGAAAGTCACCTATTCAAAATACGGAACTTACTACAAAGAACAATTAATAGCAGATCAATATCCGGAAAGGAGCGTTTACTATGCTTAATCTTTTTAATTCGATAATTCCTTCAACAGGAATAACCCCTTTAGTATTCATCATTCTCGTCCTTGTATCTCTTGTGCTCGGCGGGATCATGGCCCTGATACACACATACCGCAATGACTACACCAAGAGTTTTATCATGACGCTTGCGATACTCCCGGCAGTTATCTGCGTAGTCATCCTCATGGTCAACGGCAATATCGGTGCAGGCGTTGCAGTAGCCGGAACGTTCAGCCTCGTAAGGTTCAGGTCGGCACCGGGAACGGCAAGAGAGATCGGCGCAATCTTCGCGGTCATGGGAATGGGGCTCATCATGGGAATGGGATATATCGGATATGCAGCACTCTTCACCTGCCTCATAGGTCTTGCGATACTCATGTACTCAAGGTTTTCGGCGGACGGGAAAAAGAGTACCCGTAAGATCCTTAAGATAACGATCCCGGAAAACCTTAACTATTCTGATGTATTCGATGAATTTCTCGGAAAATACACTAAGTCCTACAAGTTAAAACAGGTAAAGACCAGCAATATGGGTTCGCTCTATAAACTCAGTTATGAGATAGTCCTCACCGATCCTTCAATCGAGAAGGAATTCATAGATCAGCTCCGCACAAGGAACGGCAATCTCGAGATCTCCCTTGCGGAATACCAGATGCAGAACGCAGACCAGCTTTAACACCCGGAAATGAAAGGAGAAACAACATGAAACGTTTTAAGATAGATCATAAGATTTGGGCAATGCTTGCAGCAGGCGCACTTTTTGTCACCACACTTACAGCATGTTCCGGATCACCTTCGGTATCAGATACCATAAGCACTTCGGCACAGGAATCAACTGCTGCCTCCACTTCGATCACCTCAGAAGAAGCTTTCACGGATAAAGACCTTGAGACAGGTTACGATGAAACGGAATCAGAGACCATTACACTTACAGGCTCTTCTGCAGTAACAGATTCATCTTCAGTTCAGATTGACGGTTCTGTAATCACGATCAAGGGCAAAGGTACTTATGTATTCACAGGAACTCTGGATGACGGATATATAGTAGTCGATGCCGGAGATTCAGATGATATAAGGATCATACTGAAGAATGCAAACATCACGTCATCCGATTATGCAGCCCTCTACTGCCTTAATGCCGATAATGTCTATATCACTTTGGAAGACGGTACAGAGAACCTTCTGGCAAACACCGGCGAGTTCGATTCCAAGGATGACAACAGTGTTGACGGTGCGATCTTCGCGAAAACAGATCTTACGATCAACGGTTCCGGATCTCTTAATGTCGAATCAACCGGACACGGCATCGTCGGCAAGGATGACATCATGGTCACAGGCGGCACTGTTACCGTAACAAGTGAAAAGGACGGCATTCAGGGAAAGGATTCCGTATCCGTACAGAATGCGGATGTTAATATCAACTGCGGAAAAGACGGCATCCAGTCTGACAACGATGAAGATGAGTCAAAGGGATATATTTTCGTCTCATCCGGAAATATAACGATCAACGCCGGAGATGACGGCCTGACAGCTGTTTCCTCACTTCAGATAGATGACGGCACGGTAAACATAACAAATTCCTACGAAGGCATAGAAGCCCGGAACATAACGCTTAACGGCGGCAGCATCTCCATAGTCTCATCAGACGATGCAATAAATGCGGTATCTCCATCTGGTGAGACAATGCAGGCAGACAGTGCCACAACACTGGTGATCAATGGCGGTGAGATTCATGTAAGAACTGAAGGAGACGGCATTGATTCCAACGGTTCATTCGAGATGACGGGCGGAACACTTGTTGTTATGGGTCCTACCAGAAGCGGCAACGGTTCTCTGGATGTCAACGGAAGTGCTGTTATCACGGGCGGTACAGTAGTAATGGCAGGTGCATCAGGTATGGCAACGAACTTTACAAGCGCTTCACAGGGTACAATGCTTATAAATACAGGAAGCCAGTCCGAAGGGACCGGGATTTCAGTTAAGGACTCTTCAGGAAATGAAATAATAAAGGTAACGGCAGATTGTTCTTACCAGACAGTGCTTATCAGCAGTCCGGAGCTTGTCTTGGGCGATAACTACACATTTACGGCAGGAGATTACGAAGAGACAATAGTACTTGAGGACAATATCTCCGGCGGAGGTTCAGGTTTTGGTCCCGGCGGAATGATGCCGGGCGGTGATCCCGGTGCTTTTCCGGGAGGTGATAGAGGAAGCCGGCCGCAATAATGAGAATAAGGTGTAAATTTCGTTAATATAACGATAAAAACCTTCACATTCTTTTCAAATTACATTAATACAACATTTAATATAGGTCATTGAAATACAAGTCTAAATAAACTATACTTCAAGTATCAACAAAGACATTTTTCTATTCCTATTATCCCCATATTTGCGGCCACCCTTCGGGGTGGTCGCTCCTATTATAGGAGCTTTATCAGGCGGCAGTTTTCGATGCCTTCAGCCCAGAATTTTTCAAGGGGAGTATTCCTTATCTGTCCGATGATCGCCGAATTCATGGCGCCATGACCTACTATCAGGACATCCTTGCCTTCATCCATGAGCGGCCAGACCTTTTCATTTAGGAATTCACCTGTCCTGGAGATAAGACTTTCAAGGCTTTCAGCACCTCCGACAGGTTTATAGGATGCTGGATTAAAGAAAAGTTCTCTTACGGGACACTCAGGCTTTTCGAAAACATTTTCGGTGCCTTCATAGATACCAAAGCCCATCTCTGTAAGCCTTTCGTCTATTATCACGGGGATATCCCTTCCCTGAAGCAGGAGCTCGGCGGTCTCTCTGGCTCTTACCAGAGGCGAACAAAAGCAGATATCAAAATTGATGTCCTTATAGAGCTCCCCTGCTTCTTTAGCCATATCGCGGCCCATGTCATTTAGCGGGATATCCGTCTTTCCCTGAAGCTTATGCTTAAGATTCCAGTCAGTTTTTCCGTGTCTTATTATGTACAGCATTTATCTTTTACCTTATATTATTTTTTCAGGGGATATTTTGCCATAAACTTGCAGACTTAATCAAATCTTAAGGAATTAAGTCATTTGATATTAAGGCTTTTATCCGTACAATTTCATTATCTTGAAACAGTGTGGGGGGAAAACATGTATAACATTCTCATTTGTGATGACGACAAAGATATCGTAAACGCTCTGAAGATCTACCTGCAGAATCCGGATTACAGACTTTTCGAGGCATTTAACGGTGTCGAAGCAACAGAACTTGTTGAGAAGGAAGACATACATCTCATACTGATGGATATCATGATGCCGCAAATGGACGGGATAACAGCGATGGCAAAGATCAGGGAGAAGTTCAATATGCCCATCATCCTCTTAACCGCGAAGTCAGAGGACCAGGACAAGATATTGGGACTTAACATAGGGGCTGATGATTATATCACCAAGCCCTTTAACCCCCTGGAGGTTGCCGCAAGAGTAGGATCACAGCTCAGACGCTACACTAAGCTCGGCTCAGGAACTGCAGCCAAAGAACTTCTTACGGTCGGCGGGATCGAACTTGATGACACCACCAAGACAGTTATGGTAGACGGAAATGCCGTCAGCCTCACCCCCACAGAGTTCGACATATTAAAGCTGCTTATGGAATATCCCGGCAAAGTCTTCTCGCCCAAAGAGATATACAGCAAGGTATGGGGCGAAAGCGCTTTGTCAGCAGGCGAAAACACCGTTGCGGTACATATCAGACATCTTAGAGAAAAGGTTGAGATCACACCCAATGAACCGAGATACATAAAAGTTATCTTCGGCCAGGGTTATAAGATCGAGAAGGGGAGAAACTAATGGAAAAGAAGAAGAATCAGTTTTTAAGGACAGTTCCGGGCAAGGCACTGCTCTTCCTGATGATCAACATCCTTATGATCGCAGTTCTGGCATGCACTTGCGCTGCTGCAGCATGCATTCAGGAAGATTTATACGGCATTTCCGAAGAGGAATTCTATAAATATAAGAGCGAGGATTACCTCGAGTATAAGGTGATGGAAAACTCTAACTACCTTATCGGCATTGATCATTACGCCGTTGAAGGCATGAACATCATGATCACGGATAAAGACGGTAAATACATCGCATCTACCCGTGATTTTGATGAAGCAAAAGCATCTGCCGGCAAGTCAGGCAAATACGAAAATGCTGTGCTCTATACATATGATGTTGACCTTGTATACGGCAAGGACGGAACATTCAAGCATATGCGCGCATCTTTTTTGGAACCTGATGACGTTGTAGTCAATGCTACGATAGAGGTTTATGCTGATCCTTCCCACTTCCTGCAGTATTCAGAGTTTGATAAGCAGGTAATCCACTTTGTCATCGGTATCCGCTATGCTGTATACCCCATTGGCGCTTTATGTGTAATCGCAGGAATCGCTGCATTTATCGCGCTCATGTGCGTTGCAGGTAAAAGACCCGGTACGGAAGAAGTCATTCCGGGGCCCTTGGATAAAGTTCCTTTCGACGTTCTTGCCACTGCAGCACTCATCCTTACCATACCCCTGTTCATAATCATAGGAACAGCTAACGGATTGTTCGAAGCACTGATATTTGTTTTCGCATTCTTCGTGTTCGCTAATGTTATGATGGGACTTTGCATGAGTTTTGCTTCAAGAGTAAAACGTCATGTACTCATCAAGGGAACACTGGTTTACAAGTGCATTTACTGGATTATCAAGGGCCTCCTTGCAATCCCACTCGTATGGCGCACTGTACTTATCATGGTCGGGATAACCATCTTCGAAGCCATCGTCATAGTTGGTACAAGAGCTGATGAAGAAACAATGATCATGGGATGGTTCCTTGAAAAGCTCTTCCTCTGCCCTCTTATCTTCTACATTGCACTCATGATGAGAAAGCTCAGAGAATCGGGCGAGAAGATGGCAAAGGGAGATATCTCTTACCGTACATCCACCAGGGGACTCTGGGGTGACTTCAGAAAGCATGCAGTTAACCTTAACGCCGTAGCAGACTCCGTTACTCTTGCAGTAGATGAGAAGCTGAAGTCCGAGAGAATGAAGACAGAACTTATCACTAACGTATCTCATGACATCAAAACACCTCTTACGTCCATCATCAATTACGCACAACTCATGGGCACTACTGAACCTACAGACCCCAAGATGAGCGAATATTCCGAAGTAGTCGTAAGACAGTCTGAAAAGCTTAAGAGACTTATTGAAGATCTGGTCGAAGCTTCCAAGGCTTCAACGGGAAATCTTGAGATCGTTCCCTCACCTCTGGATGCAGTAACTTTCGTATCTCAGACCGCAGGTGAATTCAAAGAGAAACTCGAAGCTTCGAACCTGAATCTTATAACAACGGCACCTGAAGGTCCGGTAATGATCATGGCAGACGGCAGACGCATGTTGAGGATCTACGACAATCTCATGAACAACATCTGCAAGTATGCACAGTCCGGAACCAGAGTTTACCTGACACTTGAAGTCCAAGGCAATCAGGCAGTCACCACATTCAAAAACACTTCGAGCGCAGAACTCAATATCAGCGCTGACGAACTTGTTGAGCGTTTCGTAAGAGGCGACCAGTCCAGAAACACGGAAGGAAACGGTCTCGGACTTTCGATCGCCAAGAGCATGACCGAACTTCAGGGCGGCTCATTTAAGATCGATATAGATGGAGATCTCTTCAAAGTGTCACTGTCATTCCCTGTTCTCACCCAACAGACATAATATAAGGACACCATCATATAAGATAAACGGGAAGCTTTACTGCTTCCCGTTCTTTTTGCTTATATTTGCTGCTATTCCGAGCTTTATAGGACTTTCTTCCAGCCTCTCTTTAACGACGCTGTCTTTCAGTACGTTTATGTTTACGAAAAACATCTTCATAAGCGTCCTTACCTTTTCGCCGGAGTCGTTCTTGATCTCCTTCATTCTGCCGATCATGGCTCTGGTCCCTTTGACTCCAACTTTTGTAAGCATGCTTAAGTTCTCGCAGCCGGATGCTTCGAAAACCGAGAAAAGCTCATCTACAAAGACTTTTCTTTCTTCAAAACTCATCTCATCGAGCCACTTTGTCATTGTCTCGTCGAAAAGATCGCTTATCTTATCCGTGAAGTCCCTTGTCTCGAACTCTTTACCTTCAAGCTGCCAGGATAAAGGATTGTGCTGCATTATTCCCGTCTCATTGCTTCTTACAATGACAGGTTCAGTCGCATTGAATAACAGTCTTCCGACGATGGAACTTTCCGGAATCATCTTCACGATCCTGCCCTGTATCTTCCTGAAGTTCTCAGACTCCGTCGCGTCACGGTTGAATCCCGGGCCGTCAAAGTTATATATGCTTTCGATTCTGGAATTTAGCTTGTCATCTGCCAAAGCCGCAGAATAAACTGCGAGATGTCCGCCCTTGGAATGTCCGCCTATCCTTACTATATTGTTTTTTCCATCCGTTACTTTCTTCAGATAAGCTACCGCCTCATCTTCAGCAGGAACTGTCATGAAGCTTAAGTTGAAATCTTCCTTCCATCCGATAATGGTGTCATCTGTTCCCCGGAATGAGATGAAAGTCGCGCCGTCAGATGTATCGACCTCAATTGCAGAAAACTGTATCTCACGGGATATATCCGTATCGTTTACATAATTAAGTATGTAAGCATCCTTGAACCTGTCCGAATCAGCCAGGGCCTTAAGCATCGAGGGTGCGAAGTTGATAAAGGATTTATCCTGTGAAAGTTCTTCCGGAGAATGGAGTGTGAAGAACCTTTCGGAAGCTTCTTCGAGAGTTATCTTTCCCTCTCCCATACCCGGAGCGACATCTGCGAAATCTACATAGGACAAGCATGACAAAAGCAGTGCATCAACACTGTTGAAAGGATCTCTTTCAAGGGGAAGGTCTCCCCTCCATGCCAGATAATCTAAAAGGTTGCTCATAACTTCATTATAGTCCCTAAATCAGATTTATGCGCAAAGGAAAAGAGACTGCCTCGTTCGAGACAGTCTCTTGAATTAACATTTAGCAGTTAAAAGATTACCTTCTGCCTGTCTTGATCGTAAGATCTTCCAGGAATCCCTTAGGACTTCTTATCTCAAGTTCACCTTCAACCTGAACGATGAGGTCATTAGCAACACCTGTAAGAATCAAAACTGAAGTTCCTGCAAACCATACATTCTCCAAACCTGTGAGAATACCGATTATTGTCGGCAGGATGCAGACGAGAACGAGGAAGAAAGCTTCCAGCCAGTTGAGTCTGTGAGCTGTTGACTTAATGAAATCAGTTGTCGGCTTACCGGATCTGATACCGTTGATCATACCGCCGTTCTTTGTAATGGAGTTTGCAATCTCAACGGGATGGAAATTGATCGCCGTATAGAAGAATGTAAATCCGATAACAAGGAGAAAGTAAAGCACATAGTACCACGGACTTCCTGTAAAGCTTGACTTAAGCCAAACCGCAACCTTGTTTGTGCTGTTATTGAAGAACAACGTAATGATGATGTTCGGGATTGCCAAAAGTGACATTGTGAAGATAACAGGCATAACACCGGACATGTTAACCTTGAGCGGAATATAGTCTCTGTTACCACCACGCTGCTGTCTGCCGATAACCTTCTTGGAATACTGAACGGGAATTCTTCTTTCTGCGTTCTGTACATAGAGAACGAAGACGATGATAGCGATAGATACGATCGTTACAGCGATGAATACAAGAATTCCGAGGAGAACTCCTAAAGCAGCATTTTCGACTGAGTCGCTAATGCTGACGCACTTCTCATAAAGTGTCCTAACCATGTCAGGAAGACGGGTTGCGATACCAGCAAAGATCAGGAGGGATACACCGTTTCCGATTCCCTTATCGTTGATCTTCTCACCGAGGAATACAACGATTGCTGCACCTGCTGTGAAAGCAAGGACAACAAGACCTGCATTGAGCCATTTCGGAAGGCTTGCGTTCAGTGCCTCACGTGTTGAATAAGTGAACAGGACGGACTGAACAAAAGCCAGACAAATAGCCGAAATTCTCGTTATCTTATCCATCTTCTTTCTGCCGGATTCACCCTCTTTGGACATATCTTCCAATGCAGGGATAACAACAGTTAAGAGCTGAATGATGATTGATGCGTTAATGTAAGGCGAAACACCCAGTGACAGAATGGACGCATGGAACAGACCACCGCCTGAGATTAGGTCCATAATGCTACCGAGCTGACCCCACTGGCGGATAACGCTGGTGAATTTCTCACCATCGATACCCGGTACAGGTACGAGTCCGCCGAGCATGAAGATGCCCAGGATCATGAAGGTATAGAGCAGTCTTTTACGTATAGACTCTACACGAAAAGCGTTAACTGCAGTATCGAAAATACCATTCATGCCTATTAGCCCTCCGTAGCCGTGCCTCCGGCCTTCTCAATCTTCTCCTTAGCTGAAGCTGTGAACTTAACAGCTGTTACATCGAGCTTCTTTGTGAGCTCGCCGTTGCCGAGAATCTTGACGCCGTCGTTAACCTTAGGAAGAGTGATAACACCCTTCTCAGCGAGAGCCTTAGCATCTACTGCTGTTCCGTTATCGAATACTTCAAGATCTCCAACATTTACTTCAATGTAAGCAGGAGCAAATCTCTTATTATTGAAACCTCTCTTAGGGAGACGTCTGTAAAGGGGCATCTGACCACCTTCGAAACCAGGTCTTACACCGCCGCCTGAACGAGCGTTCTGACCCTTGTGACCACGGCCGGAAGTCTTTCCGTTGCCTGATCCGGGACCTCTACCCTTACGATAAGCCTTTTCGTTGCCTGCGGAAGTCATTTCATTGAGCTTCATGTGGCACCTCCATTAATTCTCTTCTACGGCTACGTAGTTAACAGCCTTCTTAATCATGCCGCGTGTAGCCTCATTGTCAGCCTTCTCAACAGTCTGACCGATCTTCTTCAAGCCCAAAGCTCTGATTGTAGCCTTCTCGGACTCTCTTGCCTTATTTGTGCTTTTGACAAGCTTAATCTTGATGTTAGCCATTTGAGCGGGCCTCCTTACTTAATCTCGTCAACAGACTTACCGCGAAGTCTTGCAACTTCTTCAGCGGACTTCAAGGACTTAAGACCCTCAATAGTAGCGTTGACCATATTGTTAGGATTGTTGGATCCGATTGACTTTGTACGGATATCTGTGATACCTGCAAGCTCGCATACTGAACGAACAGGACCGCCAGCGATAACACCGGTACCGTTTGCAGCAGGCTTCATAACGATGTGAGCTGCAGCGAATTCACCGACTGTCTCGTGAGGGATAGTACCGTTAACAATTGAAACATCAACGATGTTCTTCTTTGCTTCTTCGATACCCTTTCTGATAGCGTCCGGAACCTCGGTGGACTTACCGATGCCCTTACCTACACGACCCTTTCTGTCACCGATAACTACGAGAGCAGCAAATCTCATGTTCTTACCGCCCTTAACAGTCTTGGAAACACGGCCGATGTGGATAACGCGCTCTTCGAACTCCTTATCCTTCTTTTCTTCTCTTGAAATGTTCTTAGACTCTAAAGCCATCTAATTTGCTCCTCCCGATTAGAATGAGAGACCGGCTTCTCTTGCCGCCTCTGCCAAAGCCTGTACTCTTCCGTGATAGAGATATCCGCCACGGTCGAATACTACGTCCTTGATATCCTTGGCAATTGCGCGCTCACCGATAAGCTTACCAACTGCTTTAGCTGCCTCGATGTTGCTGCCAACGGATACGGAGCCCTTGATCTCCTTGTCGAGCGTAGAAGCGCTAACAAGAGTAACTCCCTTTGTATCATCGATGATCTGAGCGTAAATGTGGCTGTTGCTTCTATATACGCAAAGACGAGGGCACTCTGTCGTTCCGGAAATCTTCTTTCTTACACGAACATGCTTTGAATTTCATTTTTATCAATTCTACCAATCATGTTGAATAAACCCCCTTTGCGCCTTACTTCTTAGCACCGGTCTTACCTTCCTTGATGATAAGGTGCTCACCGGCATACTTGATACCCTTGCCCTTATAAACATCAGGAACTCTGAGAGAACGGATCTTTGCTGCTGTCTCGCCTACGAGCTGCTTGTCAGCGCCCTGTACGATGACCTGGTTATCTTTGACATCGATTGTGATGCCAGCGGGTTCAACCATCTCGATAGGATGAGAATAACCGAGGTTGAATACAACCTTGTTGCCCTGCTTTGTTGCTCTGTAACCTACACCGTTGATCTCCAATGTCTTAGAGAAACCTTCGTGTACGCCGGTTACCATATTCTGAATGAGCGCTCTTGTAAGGCCGTGGAGTGAACGATGATTCTTATCATCGGAAGGACGTGATACGAGGATCTGTCCATCCTCCAGCTTTACTGTGATGTCGGGATGTACATCAAGTGAGAGCTCTGCTTTGCCGCCCTTAACCGTTACGTGCTGACCATCGATCTTAACATCGACGCCGGCGGGAACGACTATGGGCATTCTGCCGATTCTTGACATAAATTTTTCCTCCTGCTCTTGAGATTTAACCTCCGGATGGGTATGTCGCCCTACCCGGGGCTTTTCAGAGATGTATATTTTAGGAAGTCTTGATCAGACTTCTAAAAATTACCAAATATAAGCGAGAACTTCGCCGCCAACGCCGAGCTTTCTAGCCTGCTTATCTGTCATAACACCCTTAGATGTTGAGATGATAGCAACGCCTAAGCCGTTGAGTACGCGGGGCAGATTCTCCTTGTCCGCATATGTACGAAGACCGGGCTTGGAGATTCTCTTGATACCGGAGATAACCGGCTTTCTTCCGGAATACTTGAGTGTGATTCTGATGATACCCTGAGTATTTCCCTCGAGTGTCTCAAACTTCTCAATATATCCTTCATCAAGGAGAATCTGAGCAATAGCCTTCTTCATGTTGGACTGGGGAACATCAACTGTAGCGTGTCCTGCAGTACCGGCATTGCGGATTCTTGTAAGCATATCTGCGATTGCATCTGTAATCTGCATAATTCTTCCTCCTGTTAAATATGGACAGTTCTAATTCTTAAGAAAGAAACTGTTACCAGCTTGCCTTTCTTACGCCCGGAATCTCTCCCTTGTATGCCAAATCACGGAAGCAGAGACGGCAGATGCCGTACTTACGGATATAGGCATGAGGTCTTCCGCAGATCTTGCAACGGTTATGCTGCTGTGTGGAAAACTTGGGTGTCCTCTGAGACTTAAGAATCATTGACTTCTTTGCCATGTGATATTCTCCTCCAAATTACTTGCGGAAAGGCATGCCCATGAGCTTCAAGAGCTCGAATGCCTCTTCGTCTGTTCCGGCAGTAGTAACAATGATGATGTCCATACCGCGAATCTTGTCGATCTTGTCGTAGTCGATTTCAGGGAACATAAGCTGCTCCTTGATACCCATCGCATAGTTACCGTGTCCGTCGAAGGAATTGGGATTGATTCCGCGGAAGTCACGTACACGAGGAAGAGCAAGGCTGACAAGCTTATCGAGGAAGTAATACATATTATCGCCTCTCAAAGTAACCTTGCATCCGATCTTCATGCCCTCTCTGAGCTTGAAGGCTGCGATAGACTTTGAGGAAACCGTTGCTACAGGCTTCTGGCCTGCAATGATGCCCATGTCACGCATAGCGCTCTCAAGAGCCTTCGGGTTATCCTTAACTTCGCCAACACCCATGTTGAGGACGATCTTGTCGACCTTCGGGATCTGCATAGGTGAGCTGTACTTGAACTTCTCCTGAAGTGCGGGTGCTACTTCGGAAATGTACTTATCTTTTAATCTGGTCATTGATTACTCCCCCTTCTTAGCCTTAGAAACCGTATCGATGACCTCGCCGGATCTCTTAGCGATCCTGGACTTAGAACCGTCTTCGTTAATACGGTAGCCAACTCTTGTGGGCTTGCCTGTCTTGGGGTCAACGAGCATTACGTTTGATGCATCGATAGAACCTTCACGCTCAACAATTCCTGAAGGAGCTGTCTGGGATCTAGCCTTCTGATGCTTCTTGACCATGTTTACGCCTTCTACGTAAACTCTGCCCTTCTTCTCATCTACCATGAGAACCTTACCCTTTGCGCCCTTGTCCTTGCCGGAAATGACAATGACCTGGTCGTCTTTCTTTACATGAACACTACTCTTAGCCATGTGTCGATTCCTCCTTAAAGAACTTCCGGAGCGAGAGACAGGATCTTCATGTAGTCCTTATCTCTTAACTCTCTTGCTATGGGTCCAAAGATACGAGTACCGCGGGGATTCTTGTCTTCCTTAATGATGACAGCCGCATTCTCGTCGAACTTGATATAAGAACCGTCATTACGTCTTACGCCCTGCTTGGAACGTACTACAACGGCTTTAACAACATCACCCTTCTTGACCATGCCGCCGGGAGCAGCGCTCTTTACGGAGCAAACGATAACGTCGCCAATGTTGGCATACTTTCTCCAAGAGCCACCCAAAACTTTGATGCAGAGAAGCTCTTTTGCTCCGGTGTTGTCGGCAGATCTGAGTCTGGATTCAACCTGAATCATCTGATATATCCTCCTTTAATCGCCTTACTTAGCCTTCTCAACGACACTAACCAGTCTCCAACGCTTATCCTTGGAAATAGGGCGTGTCTCCATAACCTCAACCTTATCGCCGATGTGAGCATCGTTGTTCTCATCGTGTGCCTTAAGCTTGTAGGTTCTCTTCATGATCTTTCCGTAAAGAGGGTGCTTAACGTGCTCTACGACGGAAACTGTGATCGTCTTATCCATCTTGTCAGATGTAACGAGACCGACTCTGGTTTTTCTTAAGTTTCTTTCAGCCATTTGTCGTCTCCTCCTTACTTATTAGCAGCGAGCTGCTTCTCGCGCTGAATTGTCATTACTCTAGCGATATCACGCTTAACCTGTGCAATCTGAGCTGTATTGTCGAGCTGGTTTGTTGCATGCTGGAAGCGGAGCTTGAAGAGTTCTTCCTTCAAAGAGGCGAGCTCAGAAGAAAGTTCTTCATCAGACATCTTGCGGATTTCTTCAACCTTCATTTGTGCTTTCCTCCTTTACCTTTGCGATAAACTTTGTCTTGCAAGGGAGCTTGTGTCCTGCAAGTCTCATTGCTTCTCTTGCCTGCTCTTCAGTAACGCCTGAGATCTCGAAAAGAACTCTGCCCGGCTTAACTACTGCGCACCAGTACTCGTTTGCTGCCTTACCGGAACCCATTCGGACCTGTGCAGGCTTCTTTGATACCGGCTTGTCAGGGAAGATCTTGATCCATACCTTACCGCCACGCTTTACGTATCTGTTGATTGCGATACGTGCTGCTTCGATCTGATTTGACTTGATCCAGCAGGGTTCAAGTGCCTGAAGTCCGTAATCACCGTAAGCTACGAAGTTGCCGCGGTGAGCCTGGCCCTTCATACGGCCTCTCTGCTGCTTTCTATACTTTGTTCTCTTAGGAAGTAACATTAAGCTTTTCCTCCTTCAGACTTCTTTGACTGGCTCTTCTGGCCGAATACTTCACCCTTGTAGATCCAGACTTTAACGCCGATGATACCGTATGTTGTCTTTGCCTCAGCAAATCCATAATCGATATCAGCACGGAGTGTCTGAAGCGGGATTGTGCCCTCGTGATATGTCTCGGATCTTGCGATCTCGGCACCGCCCAAACGGCCGGAGCACTTTGTCTTGATTCCGAGAACGCCGGGCTGCTTCATAGCCATCTGCATTGCTCTCTTCATTGCTCTTCTGAAGCTTGCACGGTTCTCGAGCTGAGCTGCAATATTCTGAGCTACGAGGAGTGCATCTGTATCACTGTTCTTGATAACTTCGATATCAACAGTGAATGTTCTCTTCTGATCCTTAGCAACGTTCTTGTTGAATTCCTTCTCAAGTGCATCCTTAAGAGCTATTCTTCCTGAACCCTTGTCTCCACCTACGAGTGAAGGACGAGCTGTCTTAACAATAACGTTGATTCTGTCTGTGCCCTTACGGTCGATGATGACCTTTGAAACACCAGCAACATTTGTGCGGCTCTCATCTACGGGCTTCTTAGCGTTGCCTCTTGCGATAGGCTCAACTGCCTTCAATACGAACTCACGGATCTTCTGATCTTCGACAAGACAATCAGAAAAGGTATTCTTGTCGGCATACCAGTGTGAGCTCCAGTCATCGATAACGCCTACTCTAAGTCCATTCGGGTTAACTTTCTGACCCATGCTTAAACCTCCTTATACCCTTTCCTTGAGAACTACAGTAACGTGACTTGTTCTCTTCTTGATCGAACTAGCCGAACCTCTTGCTCTGGGGATATATCTCTTGAGCACGGGGCCGGGGTTGGAAATGCAATCTGCAACATAAAGCTTGTCTCTGGAGAGATCAAAGTTGTTGACAGCATTTGCCTCAGCTGACTTCAAAACCTTTGCGATAACAGGTGAAGCTGCCTTGGGTGTGTATGTGAGGATTGCATAAGCATCATCTAAAGACTTACCCTTGATGAGATTAGCAACTACTCTTACCTTACGGGGAGCAATTCTAATGTACTTAGCTGTTGCTGTTCCTCTGTCTCTTCCCATACCGAGAAGCTTTCTCTGCTAAGCTTGTTAGAAGACTTGGAAGGAGCCGCATAAGCTTCGAGGATCTTCTCGCGGTTCTTCTCAATATTGTCTCTGCTTAAAATAATCTTTTCCACAGATCTTACCCTCCTTATCAGTTAGAAGCGGACTTCTCGTTGCTTGTGTGACCGCCGAACTTACGTGTAGGTGCGAACTCACCAAGCTTGTGTCCTACCATGTCCTCAGTAACGTATACCGGAACATGCTTGTGACCGTCGTATACTGCGATTGTGTGGCCGACGAATTCAGGGAAAATCGTAGAAGCTCTAGACCAAGTCTGGATGATCTTCTTGTCGTTGGCTGCATTCAACGCCTCGACCTTCTTCATGAGAGCGTCCTGAACGTAATAGCCCTTTTTGGTTGATCTACTCATTGAACTGCCTCCTTATGCCTTTCTCGACTTAACAATATACTTGCTGGACTGCTTCTTCTTATTACGTGTCTTCTTACCCAATGTAGGAACACCCCAAGGTGTAACAGGGCCGGGGAGACCGATAGGAGACTTACCT